>CAZOJL010000075.1:0-2894 GCA_964580075.1 uncultured Akkermansia sp.
GCAAGTCGAAATTCGTCGTTGCCGATCTGACTGGCAAGAACGCCGGTGCCTATTTTGAGGCCGGCTTCGCCATGGGCCTGGGTAAACCCGTCATCTGGACCTGTCAGCAGTCTGAAATTGACAGCGGCAATGTTCATTTTGACACCCGCCAGTATAGCATTGTGTCATGGGAGTCGGACAAACTCGACGATTTCGCCAAGCGCCTGACCCTGCGCATCGAGGCGACTATCGGGCGCGGCAAATACGTACCAGAGTCTATCGCCGGTAAATGACAAAAGGGATTTTATGAAAGCAACTCAACCAGATCTGCTATTAAACGAAACAACCGACGGAGATGTGGGCGTTGCCAACGGATGTCATTGAGGATGCGACTTTTAAAATTACAAGAGGGGTGACGAGATGAATCTAGCAATTTTGGAAAGAATGGCTCGTAATGGCGATATGAGTAAGGATGCGTTTGTCTATCTTCTGAATTGCCGGGGAGAATGCGAATGGCTTGACTACAAAGAGAATTTATCCTTCGATAATGACAAAGCCCTGTGCGATTTTTCCAGAGACGCTCTCGGCATAAAAAACATCGGAGGGGGCTACATAGTCGTCGGAGTTCAGGATAAAACATGGAAACCAGTTGGATTATGCACCCCCTTTCCCTATGACACAAAGCTTCTCCGGGATCAGATGATGCGAGCCACAGGTGTAAGTCTTGATATTGACGTGGTTTCTCACGAAATGAAAACCCCGCATTCCGCCGGCCACTTTGCACTCATCCTTGTTCGTGCAAGTCGAAAAAGGACAAAACGGCGTTCACCAACGGTAGTCGGTAAAGATTTTTGCGCCTCCACTTCATTCGGTTTGCGACGCGGCGAAATCTATGTTCGCAAAGGCGATTCCACTGTCAGGATCACTACTCAGGAAGAACTTGAAGATCTTCTGGACACCCTTGAGGCGCAAACAGAAGAGGCAGCACTCACATCTGATGGACAATCGTCGCCTTTTGCTATCGAGGATGGCCTCTATCGTTTGCTGGAACCCGGATTCGAGCACTTTGTTGGGAGGGATGAACAAAGAAAAGATCTGATGGCTGCCATTACAAAAGATCCTCGAATATGGATCATCAATGTGCATGGACCGGGGGGAGTCGGCAAGTCGGCGCTCGTGAATTGGGTTGTCTATGAGTACTACAAGAAAAGACAACCTTTCGAATCAATTATCCAACTTACAGCAAAAGATACGGTTCTGACCCCGCAAGGAATACGGCGATACGGGCGTTCTCTATACTCTCTTGAGAACTTACTGGATCATGTTCTGGCAACTTTCGGTGAGGATACCACAGGCGATCTTGCACAAAAGAAACAGATGGCTATAGATTACCTCTCAGCTTGGTCTACGTTGTTAGTGCTTGATAACATGGAAACCGTTCAAGATGGTCGCATCGTCGATTTTGTCCAGACCTTGCCGGTAAACTCAAAGGCAAAGATCTTAATGACAAGCCGCCAAAAGAGCGGTATGTGGGAACTTCCTCTATACGTTAAGGAACTGACGCTCGAAGAAATCCAAACGTTTCTGAAAGTGCGCGTCGAGGAACTTGCTATTAATTGCCCCACGGACATTAGTATGGCGAAGCTTGTTTTACAAGAAAGCGGAGGATTGCCATTAGCTATTCAATGGATACTCGGGTGCTACAAAATAACCGGAAAATTAGATGCCACATTGCATGCAGTGAGTCAAAAGGATTCTCCTGTATTAGAGTTCAGTTTCAGAAACATCTGGCAGGTGCTTACTCACGATGCAAAAGCCATTCTTGCTGTAATGACAATTTTCGATGACCCACCGACACAGCACCAATTAACCGTTGCTACTGAATTACCGGTGGAACGTATCGAGAAGGCGTGTGCTGAGTTGGCAGAAGTTACTCTCATAGATAGATCTCCGGGTTCTGCGGGAAGCGCAACAAAGTTTGTTGCGCTTCCTATCACTCTGTCATTCGCTAGACACCAACTAAACAACATGGGCGAATTCGAAGTCATGTGCCGCAGACGATTTATGCAGTTTACAGAACAGATGACACTACAGGAATCCGAAATCCATCGATTCCGTAGTAGATTTGTACGGTATGGACTCCAGACAGACAATGAGAAGCGTGCGGCAATTCTTTGTCAACGTGGTGAATCCGAGGTGTTTTCCGGTAACGTTGATAACGCAGATTTGTTGTTTAACCAGGCGAGAGAGTTGGCCCCTCAAAGTGCATATGTCTATGCTATGAGCGCTAGTAATGACCTGAATCGAAATCGGATCGGTTCAGCTCTGGCGCATATAGAAGAAGCTTGTAAACGCCTCACCAAACAAACCGGTGATCTATGTTATACGGTCAAAGCTCGAATTCTGGATGCGCAAAGGGACCGATATGGCCGGTTGGAAGCACTCTCAAAGGCACTTGAATATGCCCCTGATGACGCAGTTATACGACACCAATACGGTGTGGCGTTAAGCAGGGCGGGATATACGGACGATGCTGTAAAACAGTTTACCGTCATCATCGACCGCGAATGCAAGAAGATGCCTCCAAGTGAAACCCTGCTCATGGCGCTGCGAACACGTATTATCAACTTGATCAGGCTGCACAAGACTGATGAGGCGCAAGCGGATATAACGTTTGGGCAGAAACTTCTAAATGACTATAAGTATATGCAAAAAAATATTCGGTTTGATGACTTGGAGGAGTAACTTACAGTGTGCATAATGAGAAGGTAATTCATGACTGACGCTATACAGATAACAGCGATAGACGGCATCATTCAAGGCGTTGCCTATGGTTTGGTCTGGCTCATATTGGGTTTCCTGGTCACATTTACTAGGGATCAGTATATTCGCTATATGTTAAGGACTAAGGGGTT
>CAZOJL010000075.1:2994-16355 GCA_964580075.1 uncultured Akkermansia sp.
TGGTCACATTTACTAGGGATCAGTATATTCGCTATATGTTAAGGACTAAGGGGTTCTTGGTTGGCACTTCACGGTCTTACCCTGGGTTCGGAATAACGATTCGAAACTGCTCTTCGTTCCCTGTAGTGATTAAAGATGTGACGCTCTTTGACAAGGGTAATGCTGGGATTGAACTTCTGTTCGCAGGTGAAAACCGCGTTCCGGCTGTATCTGAGAAGCCATTTAAAGACGAAAGAACCTTCAAGATAGTACATGCACGCCTGAAGGAGGCGGACACTCCAGCATGGCGACTGGCCTCCGTCTCACTGGATGCATTCTCAGTCGGAACATGGCTTGCGCCGTCCGTTGTATTTACAGCGTTTCCTCCGGTTGTCCCCACACGCTGTCTGTTTTCAGTCCAGTACCAAACACTCTTCGGCAAGCCTCGCGAGATCGTTATTGGTACGACACCCATGAAGGGCATGAGTATTGGCGAACAGTTTCAAATATACATAAAGGAAAGGAATGACGGCAAGTACATCAAGAGCGCCCAGCCCGAATTCTTGGTAACCACGACAGAGGCTTCGTATAACCAAAGCGCCCCAATCTGATGTGAAACTGCATGATTCCTCGGAGGCATGATCACAATGGACGCAACACTTAAAGACGCTAAGTCGCCGTTTACGCCTTACGATGTATTGGCATATCTCATTCCGGCGCTCGCGTGCGTGGCTTCGATTCAGTACTATGAGTTTGTCATAGCGCAACATATCCCTAAAGAGCAACTTCACGCCCCCTTGCAGCATGTAGCTGAATGGCTTGCCTCATTTCCTGAAGGGGAAGGCGCTGCATCAGGATGGGCACTGCAGTTGCTTATCCTTTTAGGGGTAGTTGGCTGTTTTTATGTGATCGGGCATATAATTGCCTCCGTATCAGAGATCATTATTGACCGATTACTGGTGCATAAGGGAATTGGCTACCCACGTGAACACTTGCTTGATGTCCATGATAAGCCTGGCAAGATAATATCCCGCCCTTTCTATCAAGGGTTCTGCTTCTGGTTAAACGTCATTCCGGTTGCATTTTATATTCGGACGATCTTTCCGATGACTAGGCATGTTGTTGATTCAATCCTGTATCCGCTCATTGTTGTTTTTGTTGGGATCGTGATTCTAAAGCTTGTGATTTCTGGGCTCTCGGCTCCAAGATGCAGGCTGGGGTGTTGGTTGCGTGCTTCTAGCACAGCGCGCAAGGCCTATTGCTGGTTCTTCTGGTTTCTGAAGTATGTCTTTGCTGGGCTAACCATACCCATCGGCATTCTGTTTCGGACTCTCATGCAAACGCAGCGCGGTTTTGATGCAGAGTTCCAAGAGTTGTTCCGGGAAAAGTATGAATCGATTTTTGCCATGGATGCAAAGAAAGGCGATTCGAACACATACTGGATGCCCTACATTTATATTGCTGAGCGCTCTGACAGGCTGAACAAGATCATCCTGAACTGGTTGAACCTTTATAGTTTCATGCGAAACTTGTCGACTGCGTTTTACTTTGCCTTCATTTACACAACGGTATCCCTCGCGATAACAGCTCCATTGCTTCCGCCGGGTGAAGGATTGTGTGCGATCTGCCTTCCTTTTGCGCTTGTTGTGGCGTCCATGATCGCCTTGCTAAGGTTTTACTACCTCTATGCCTGCTACTACACAAAGTTTCTATACAGAGCGTTTGTCTTCTTGGCTACACAAAAGGAGCGTCCGCAATAGTCATGATTGTGCACCGTCCAGATCAACACCAGTACCCGCCAACCGACGGCGATGGATGCGCATCTGTGAACCCTTTGTTTGAGACGCTGGATGAGGAAGAGCATCGCATCCGCGAGAAGATGGCGCGACAAGAGCCAAAGGCAATTCTAACACAGCGTCGGAGGCGGTCGGCCTCGACGAACGATTTTCAGCCTTCACGAAGAAGGTCGTGGGGTTTGGCAAGGAGCGGCAGGGGGCTTGAGAGGTTCGGTGGGGAGGCCGTGCCCGATGTGCGGTAGGCGGTGGGCGAGCGGGGCTTCCACAGCATCAGCGGACGGGACGCCAGCGCTCCCGTCTCACGACGCGACTTTTGCCATTATTCCATAATCATGGGGAGAATGGACCGATTATGAAGCTCACGAACTTCTTCACGGAATCGCCCCAGTGGCACGCGACAATCGGCGGCATTCATGCCCTGCTTGAGCGGGTCAAAATGAGCGAAGAGCAATCCGGCGACGTGCTCCGTTTGCGGAAACTCAACCGCCTCCTGTCGATTCACGCCTCAACCGCCACCGAGACGATGAAATTGAAGAGCAAAGGCCGGAAGGCCATCGCCGATGTCACGGTAAATGTCCCTGTAAATGTCACTGTAAGCGCATGGCAGCAGAAAGTGCTGATCCTCTTACGCGCCAACCCCAGAATCACCAGTCAGAAAATCGCTCATACGCTGGGGGTGACGGACAGAACCATCAAACGCGCGCTGAAAGCTCTTCGGGATGCGGAGGTCATTAGACGGGTTGGTTCCGATAAGACCGGCCATTGGGAAATCATACGCCCGCCTGTAGAAAAAAGAAGGGACGCTCAGACGGCGTCCCCATCTCCTTCGACACTGACATCCGAAACCGGAACGGTCGATGAGGGTTTGAGTGTCGCAAAACCCCGGTCGGCTGTCAAACCCCGTTGAGAATATCAAAGCACGCATACCCAGGCGACCGGCAGTGGCGCGGCCGTCCTGGCTAGCCATTCCGAAGGCGGGACGCCTGCAGTACTGGGGGACGCCCGTGAATACCGGTCCACGCTCTTTGACGGATGATTTCGCTCGCCCTTTCCGCTACGATCGAATACACTCAAGTCATGCTTTTTGAACGACAAAGGCTGTTGCTCGCCTTGGTGGGCGCGAACGGGGGAAAACTCAACCGGGTCGACCTCCAAAAGCTGCTTTTCCTTTACACCCAGACATGCGAGCAGGCACCCAGTTACGAGTTTGTCCCTTTCAAGAAGGGCGCCTATTCGTTCACTGCGGTTGCTGACAAGGCCAAACTGACCGAAAAAGGGTTTCTGTCCGACGGCGAGGACTGGCATCTGACGGAGTCCGGATCAAGAGAGTCCCGTACCCCTGCCGAGGCGGCCCGCAAGGTGGCGCTGTTCAGCGAACGCCGGAGGGGGTTGCGTGGCAATGCGCTGATCGCCAGTACGTACCGGTCGCATCCCTATTGGGCGATGCGTAGCCGTATCGCGAGCACCGTGCTGCAGGGCGATTCTGCAGCGCTGGCGGCGATTGCCTGGGCCAAACCCGAACGAGCTGCGGCCGGGCTCGCCTCGATCGGCTATGAGGGGTGCAGTCTGGAAGGGTACCTCAATACGTTGCTGAAGGCTGGCGTCTCGGTCCTGTGCGATGTCCGCAAGAACCCCCTGAGCCGTAAGTTCGGGTTCTCCAGGAAGACGCTTTCGCATGCCTGCGCCGAGCTGGACATCCGCTATGAGCACCTGCCGCAGTTGGGCATTGCGTCTGACGCCCGTCAGGATCTGAAAAGTCTGGCCGACTATCAGGCGCTGTTCAGGCAATACGAGCAGACGGTTCTGGCTAACGAGCCGGATGCGGTCAACCAGATCGCCGCCTGGGTCACGGGCGGCGCGTGCGTGGCCCTGACCTGTTACGAGGCACAACCGGAGTATTGCCATCGCACACGGGTCGCCCGAGCCGTCGGAAAAAGGATCGGGGCACAAGTGACTGACCTCTAGTTCGGAGAAACCAATGCCGGTCGAACGCGTTCTTATCACCGTAAAAACGTATCCGACGCTTTCAAAGACCTATGGCGAAACCGTCTGCACGGTTGGCTTGCGGGAGGATGGCAGTTGGGTGCGCATCTATCCGGTTCCGTTCCGCAGGATCGAGGATTTGGACAAGCGCTACTCCAAGTTTGACTGGATTGAATGCGATCTGATCCGGAACACGGCAAAGGATAAACGCCCGGAAAGCCGACGTCCCACTGATTTGGGTGCATTCACGGTCGTCAGCCACATGGACACGAAGAACAACTGGCAGGAGCGGCGCGACATCGTTCTGGGCAAAGGGGAAGTCTTCACCAATCTGTCGCTCCTGATTAGCGACGCCAAGGCCGACAAACGGTCTCTCGCCACATTTAGACCGGCGAAAATCATAGATGTTGTTGTTGAGGAAGACGAACGCGAATGGGGCGAAAAGAAGCTTGCCGAGATGCGAAAAAATTTGAACCAGCCAGACCTGTTTGAGGACAATGAATGGCGCAGAACTTTTCAGGTTGTTGACAAGTTGCCTTACGCCTTCTCCTACCGGTTCGAAGATGACAGCGGGAGGGAGAGCACCTTGCAGATTTTGGATTGGGAACTCGGCGCACTTTTCTGGAGGTATGGCCGAGAGTGTGAAAAGACGGCAATCCAGAAGGTTCGGCAGAAATACATGGATCAGTTTTCGAAGACCGATCTTCATTTCTTTCTGGGGACAACACAACAGTGGCACAACGTAGCCCCTAACCCGTGGGTGATTGTCGGCGTCGCATCGTTCCCAATGGTTGGCCCATCGGCTCTCAAGCAAACCACATTGCCGTTTTTATGAAGACACCTCACCGTGCAACCCCCTTGCTCATCCATATAGATGACAGGAGTTACCCGTCGCGCCTCACCGAAAGGATGGGCGCCTCCGCCCCAGCCACGCTGTCTGCCCTCGGCAACCTCGATCTCCTCGCCCTGCCCAAGACCGCGCTCTTTTGCTCCGCCCGCTGCCCCGGCAGCGCCATCCTCGCCGCTTACGATCAGGCGGCGATCTGGCGAGACTCTGGCCGTTGCATCATCAGCGGCTTTCACTCGCCCGTTGAGCGGGAATGCCTGCGAATCCTGCTTCGCGGCAAGCAGCCCATCATCATCTGCCCAGCACGGGCTCTGCCCAAGCGCATCCCATCGGAATGGCGTCAGCCGCTTGCCGACGGCCGACTGCTGATCCTCTCGGCCTTTCCCGACACTGAAACCCGCGTTACCGCCGCCCTCGCCCACCGCCGCAATGAGATTGTCGCCGCCCTCGCCGACGAGGCCTACTTCGCGCACATCACACCCGGCGGTAACACGGATCTGTTGGCCAAAATGGTAGCGGCACGGGACATAGGGGATAAGGAAACAGAGGCAGAATCAGCGTCAGGCATCCGATAATCACCGGGTAGTCAGTTGGAGGGTGCGAGATTTCCTGATAACTGAACCCCGACCCCTGGAAATCCTCCAAAAAAGATTGACGGCACACCGTGGTTTGTGTGAACGTGAACATGCCTGCGGAAGTGATCCATGGCGGCCAGTCCGGAACCCGATGATCGGCTTACCGCGTGGATGCAGGCGATGCTGGAGGCGTGAGCTGTGGCCGATTGGATCGACATCCGGAAGGACCCGGCGCATGTGGCGCGCGAGCGTGAGAAGGCGCGTTCGTTGCGGCAGACCGTGTGGTGGCGTCAGCAGATCGATAGGGGCGTGTGCCACTATTGCGGCAAACGGGTTGGGGCGGCTGAGCTGACGATGGATCATGTCGTCCCGGTTGCCCGCGGCGGACGGAGCGTCAAGGGCAATCTGGTTCCGGCGTGCACCGCCTGCAACCGAGCCAAGTCATTCCGCACGCCGGCCGAGCAGATTCTAGACGTGCTGGATGAGATGTCCGAAAGCCTGAACGACACGGAAGACACCTCACATGAGCACTGAGCCCTGCATAACGGTGGTCCCTCAGACGTCCGACGGCACGTGCCGCGTGCGAATGGCGGGGGATTGGCGCGCGGGGCCGGCTCTCCTGACGCCAGAAGAGGTGTTGCGGCAGGCGGGAGGGAGCCGGGCGCTTCAGTGCGACGCGTCTGCTGTCACAGGATGGGACAGCGGGCTTCCCGTGTTCTGCCTTCACCTCACGCGCCGGTGTGAGGCGGCCGGGGTCGATTGCCAATGGGTCGGACTGCCCGAGGGCGTTCGGCGTCTGTTGGCCCTCGCCGCGGCTGCACCCGTGCGGAACGGGGTGGGCGAGGGGCCGGGGTCTTGGCTCGTGCGGGTGGCGGAGCGGGTGCAGGTGAGCGCGATGGCGGCGTTGGACGGTCTTGCGTTTGTGGGAGAGGTGGTGGCGGGCTTCGGCCGCTTGTTTGCGGGCCGTGCGTCGTGCCGTCGATCAGACGTCACCGCGTTCATGGTGACCTGCGGAGTCCAGGCGTTACCGATCATCTCGCTGATCAGCGTCCTGGTCGGCTTGATCTTTGCGTTTGTCGGGGCCGCGCAACTGGTGATGTTCGGCGCCCAGATTTATGTTGCGGGCCTGGTCGGAATTGCGGTGATCCGGGTTATGGGGGCGATCATGACGGGGATTGTCTTGGCGGGGCGGACAGGCGCGGCGTTTGCCGCGCAATTGGGGACGATGCAGGTGAACGAGGAGGTCGACGCCTTGGCCACGCTTGGGGTGGACCCGATCGATTTTCTGGTGCTGCCCCGGGTCATGGCCCTGGCGCTCATGATGCCGCTGCTCTGCCTTTATGCCAACGCGATGGGTGTGCTGGGGGGAATGGTGGTCGGTGTGGGTCTGTTTGAGATCACACCGTTGGAATACATCCAGATGACACGCGCAACGGTGCGTCTGCAGGACTTGTGGGTGGGATTGCTTCACAGTTCTGTTTTTGGCGTGCTGGTCGCGCTCACGGGGTGTTACAAGGGCTTGCGGTGCGGCCGGAGTGCCGCCGCGGTGGGTGAGGCAGCCACGGGTGCGGTCGTCAACGGGATCGTCAGCATCATTCTGGCGACGGCGATCATCACGGTGATCTGCAATGCGGTGGGGTTTTGAGACGCCAGGAACAGCACGTCATGCAACGCGAAAGAACGGAATGAACGGGCGGCAACAAACAACGGCGGGCGACGGCAGTGCAGCAATAACCGTCCGGGGGCTGACTTTGGCGTATGGGCCGCGCGTGATTCTGCGGGACCTCGCCTTTACCGTCAACCGGGGAGACATCTTCATCATCATGGGGGGGAGCGGCTGCGGCAAGAGCACGTTGCTGCGCCATCTGGTGGGGCTGCAACGCCCTGCTGCCGGAGAGGTCATGTACGGGAATGTCGCCTTCTGGGAGCTTCCCGAGTCCGGGCGGCGAGATATGATGTGCCGCTTCGGGGTGCTCTACCAGGGCGGGGCACTGTGGAGTGCCATGACGGTGGGAGAGAATGTAGCCCTGCCCATGGAGCTGCATACGGCCCTGTCAGCCGAGGCCATTCGTGAGCGCGTGGCGTTCAAACTGGCGTTGGTCGGGCTGGCCGGTTGCGAAGGGTGTTATCCCGGAGAACTGAGCGGAGGAATGAAAAAACGCGCGGGATTGGCGCGTGCCATGGCGTTGGATCCGGAGATCGTTTTTTTTGACGAGCCGTCTGCCGGTCTTGATCCGGTGAGCGCCAAACGGTTGGACGACCTGATTCTGGAGCTGCGCGACAGCCTGGGCACGACGGTCGTGGTTGTGACGCACGAACTCGCCAGCCTGTTTGCGATCGGGTCCAACGGCGTCTTTCTGGATGCCGAAGCACAGACCCAGTTGGCGCGGGGATCGCCGCGGGATATGCTGGCGCAGGCGGATGATCCGCGGGTGGTTCGGTTTCTGACACGGGACGGAGAAGGATCTGCCGCCGCGGCCGATGGCCGCAGTACGAGCGGCGCCGATCGTCTGCAGAGAGGTAAGGGGGCGTGATGTGATGAATGAAAAGATGAAAAAGACGGCCATCGGGGCCTTTGTCGTCGGCGGGCTGGCCCTGGCGGCTCTCGGCGTGATCGCTTTCGGGTCCGGGCGGCTGTTTTCCAAGACGCAGAAATACGTCCAGTACTTTGACGAATCGGTCAAAGGACTGAGTGTGGGGGCGCCGGTGATGTTCCGCGGCGTGAAGGTCGGGTCTGTGGTGGCGATCAGGCTCGAGGGGAATCTGAACGAGCTCAAATTCTCCATTCCGGTGGTGACCGAGATTGACACCGAGGCGTTTGCGATTGACGGCACGGGCTTGCAGCGGGCCGCCTCTCATCAGGCACTCATCGCGAGAGGGTTGCGCGCCC
Source organism: uncultured Akkermansia sp. (assembly GCA_964580075.1). Classification (GTDB taxonomy): domain Bacteria; phylum Verrucomicrobiota; class Kiritimatiellia; order RFP12; family JAAYNR01; genus VGWG01. The sequence goes on from CAZOJL010000075.1 coordinate 11,065, forward strand.
AACTGCAGATGCAGAGCTTTGTCACCGGACAGTTGATGATCAACCTCGATTTTTATCCCGACAAGCCGGTGCGGATGCCGGCGGACCGCACCGGGCTGTTGCAGATTCCGACCATTGCATCGGCTTCGCGGGAACTGACCCGGAAGCTGGACGAACTGCCGCTGGCGGCGCTGCTGGATCGCGCCATGCAGGTGTTGGACGGCATGAACCAGTTTGTTCAGGATCCGGCCTTGCGTCAACTGCCGGGGGCCATGACCGGATGGGTCACCGATACCCGGTCCGTTGTTGTCACGCTGGGCGAAGAGGTGGAAGCGGTTGCGGGGGCTGCGCGGCAGACGCTGGAGGACGCGTCATCCGCACTGGCGGCGCTGGAACGGGTGCTGTCGCTCCAGGAAGGTCCCGCGGCGGAACTGACGGCGGCCGCGGGTGAGGCGTTTCGCGAAGCGCATCGCGCGTTTGCGCAGATGAGTACGACGGGGCGGACGGTTGACGGGTTGTTGCGCGATGATCGGCCGATCGCGGAGATGCGTGAGGCGTTGCGCGAGCTCGGGCTGGCGGCGCAGGCGGTGCGCGCGTTGGCCGACTACGTGGAGCAGCATCCGGAGTCGCTGTTACGTGGAAAGAAAGAGGAAAAGGGAGGTTTGGAATGAACCTGCGTTGGCTTGCCTGTGTTTCGGTGGGGCTCATCCTGTTCGGGGTCGGCTGTGCCAGTTCCCCCGTGGTCCGTTATTACACCCTGTCGGCCCGTGCGCGGCCGTCGACGGCGCTACCGGATGCGCCGCTGCCCCGCGTGATCACGGTCGGTCCGATCGCGATGGCCGACTACCTGAACCACCGAAGCGTGACGGTACGGAGCGTCACGGGCACTGCCGAGACGCTGGTTCGCTCGGAATTCGACCGCTGGGGTGGATCTTTTCGGGATACGGTGATCCGCGCGATTGTGGATAATCTCGCCGCCGAGCTGGCGCCGCAGCACGTGGTCGTGGTGCCGTGGAGCGATACGGCGTCAAGCGATCTTGCCCTGACCCTCTCGATCAACCGATTTGAGCGCAGCGGCACACGCGTCGAGCTGCAGGGCGCGTGGTTCCTGACGGATGCGGCTTCGCGGACGACCCGGGCGGCCGGCGTGTTGCAGGGGTCGGCGCCGGCGGCGGGGAACGACGCGGTGGAGACCGTCGCCGCCATGAGTCAAGCACTGGAAACGGTCTGTCACGGGCTCGCCGAGCAGATTCGAAAAGCGGAAGCTGCCAGCCCGTGATGAGGTTTCTGGTTTACTTGACCCCTGAAAATGGTAAACTTTTGTCCAACTGCGGCTCACTATTTCGTGATGGGACTGTTATGAGATTGAATTGGACTCCGGCGCTTCAGGGGCGTTCACTGCTGCAAATGTCCGATTTGTCGGATGCGGAAATGGCCTCGTTGATTGATTTGTCGCTGGCGCTCAAGAATCGCCGTGATGGCGGGACGCGGGGCGATTTGCTCAATCGCAAGCAGATTGCGCTGATTTTCGAGAAAAGTTCAACGCGCACCCGCAACGCGGCTTCATGCGCGATTCGAGACGAGGGGGGCGCGACCGAATACCTGTCCCGTAACGACATCCATCTGGGCAGCAAGGAGAGCGTGGCTGACACGGCGCGGGTGCTTGGGCGGATGTTCGATGGCATCCTCTTCCGAGGGTATTCGCAGAAGACCGTCGAAACCTTGGCGCGGTGTTCCGGCGTCCCCGTCTGGAACGGCCTGACCGAGGAGGCGCATCCGACGCAGATTCTGGCCGACCTGATGACCCTGAAGCAGAAATTTGGGACGCTCAAAGGCTTGAAACTGGCCTATGTCGGCGACGGACGCAACAATGTGGCCAATTCACTGATGACCGGTTGTGCCAAGGCGGGGATGAATTACGTCGTCTGCGCGCCGCCCGAGCTGACCCCCGACGCGGCTCGCGTCGCCGAAGCCCGTGCGGCGGCTGCCGCCAACGGTTCGACGGTCGCTGTGGCTGCCGATCCGGTTGCCGGCGTCAAGGGGGCGAATGTGATCTATACCGATGTCTGGGTCTCCATGGGGGAAGAGGATCAGAAGATGAAACGGCTTTCACTGCTCCGCCCGTATCAAGTCAACGCCGAGCTCGTCCGGGCCACGGGGGTTCCGGCGAGTGAGTTTGTATTCCTGCACTGCCTGCCGGCTTTTCATGACGCGGAGACCGATATGACCCGCGACTGTGGCGCGCTGGAAGTGACAAACGAGGTGTTCGAGGCACCCTATTCGAAAGTGTTTGATGAGGCGGAAAACCGGATGCACACCATGAAGGCGCTATTTATTTCGGCCTTGACCTGAGGGGAGAGAACCATGCATGAGCGTATGTTTGATGTAAGCTGGGACGCGTTCAGTTCCCTGCCGATCGCGGAGAAAACGCCGTATCTGATGCAACCCGACGGCGCGCCGTATCACACCCTCTTTGCGCAGCAGTTCGATGTGACCCTTCTCGGCCGGCTGGCCGCGTTGGCCAATGCCATTCGGCAGATCGCCAAAACGCGCAGCGGCACGCTCTTTTTGCAGGATCTGATCTGCCACAAGCGCGCGATGATTTATTTCTCCCAGCCGAGCTCGCGAACCTTCCTCTCGTTCCTCTCGGCCTGCCAGCTCCTCGGTGTGCAGACGGGCGAGGTGCGCGACATGGCCACGTCGTCCGAGTTCAAGGGAGAATCCAAGGAGGACTCCGTTCGGACGTTCAGCTCCTATTTTGACATGATCATCATGCGCTCGCCCGAGAAGGGGCTGGCCGAGCGGATGGCCTGGGCGCTTTCCAACTCCGATCGCCCGCTGCCGCTCATCAACGCCGGTTCCGGCAAGGATCAGCATCCAACGCAGGCGCTGCTCGACGTCTACACGCTGTTGCGCAGTTTTGAGCGCGCCGGCGGCCTGCGCGACCGCACGGTGGTGTTTGTCGGCGATCTCGCCCGGGGCCGCACGGTCCGTTCGCTTTCACTCCTGCTCGCGCAGTATCCCAACATCCGGCAAATCTTTGTCGCGCCGCAGCCGCTGCAAATCGGCGAGGACATTGTCGAGGCGCTCGAAGCGAAAAAAGTCGCCTTCCATCTGACCGACGATTTCCACGCGACGATTCCCGAGGCCGATGCCATCTACATGACGCGCATCCAGGACGAATGGGACCACGACAAGGGGGATCGCGCGACCCTTGACATCTCGCGGTTCACCTTTGGCGCCGACGAACTGAAACTGCTCAAGCCGACAAGCATCATCATGCACCCGCTGCCTCGCCGGAGCGAGATCGCCGTCTGCGTCGACAACGACCCGCGCGCCATGTACTGGCGCCAGATGCGCAACGGCATGTGGATTCGCGCGGCCCTGATCGCAGAGACCTTCGGGTGCGGCAGGCGGATACACGATTACTACTGCCAGAACTTGTAGGGGGCGAGATCACAGGCGGACGTGATCGGCCAGTTGCGACGCGATGCCGGTGTAGGTAGCCGGGGTGAGCGCCAGCAGCCGCTGCTTGTCTGAATCGGGGATTTCGAGCGTGGCAATGAAGGCGCGGACGTGCGCGGCGTCGATCGCCTTGCCGCGCGTCAGCTCTTTCAGCCGTTCGTACGGGTTCGGCAACCCGTGTTTGCGCATGACGGTTTGAATGGGCTCGGCGATGACCTCCCAGGCGTGGTCAAGATCCTCGGCCAGCCGCGCGGGATTGATGCGCACCTTTCCCAGCCCCTTGAGGGTGGCCTGATAGGCGGTGAGGCAGTACCCGAAGGCGACGCCCATGTTGCGGAGTACGGTCGAATCGGTGAGGTCGCGTTGAAGACGGGAGACGGGCAGCTTGCGGGCCATGTGGTCCAGCAGGGCGTTGGCGATGCCGAGGTTCCCCTCGCTGTTTTCAAAGTCGATCGGATTGACCTTGTGGGGCATGGTGGACGATCCGACCTCGCCGGCCACGGTTTTCTGGCCGAGATATCCCAGCGCGATGTAAGACCAGATGTCGCGATCCAGATCGAGGAGGACGGTGTTCCAGCGGGCGAGGGCGTCAAAGGCCTCGGCCATGCCGTCATGCGGCTCGATCTGGGTGGTGAGCGGATTCTGCTGCAGGCCGAACGTCTCCTCGAGGACGCGTGCGGCGAGTGCGGGCCAGTCGACGTCGGGATAGGCGGCGCAGTGGGCGTTGTAATTGCCGACGGCGCCGTTCATTTTGGCGGGGAAGGTCAGCGCGGCAAGCTGTTCGGACTGCCTGCGGAGGCGCAGCACAAAGACCGCCAGCTCTTTGCCCAGGGTGGTGGGGGAGGCGGGTTGACCGTGGGTGCGGGCCAGCATGGCGGCGTCGCGCATGGCGGCGGCGAGATCGGCCAGCGCGGCGATGACGGCATCCTGGGCGGCGCGGAGGACGGCGAGGCCATCCCGCAGCATCAGGGCGTGGGCGACGTTGTTGATATCCTCGGAGGTGCAGGCGAAGTGGACAAACTCGGAGAGGCCGGCCAGCGAAGACGCCGCGAGCTGCTCCTTGATAAAATACTCGATCGCCTTGACGTCGTGGTTGGTTTCTGACTCGATGGCCTTGACGCGTCTGGCATCTTTCATGGAAAAGTCAGTGGCGAGCGCCTGCAGCCAGGCGGTTTCGGCGGGGGTCGGCGCGCGGGCTTCGGGGATTCCCGGTTCGGCGCACAATGCCTGGAGCCAGGCGGTTTCGACGCGAATGCGGCGCGCGATCAGCCCGAACTCGGAAAAAATCGGGCGGAGGGCGCCGGTTTTGGATGCATAACGGCCATCGAGGGGGCTGAGGGCGGTCAGCGGGTCAATCGGGGTGGACATAAGGCGCTCTCCAATCCGGGCTGTGGCTGCCGGCGTGTCGGAATCCTTCACAGGCAGGTCGGTCCGGCATATCGGTCGGGTATAGATATACGCGATATTGGCAGGAGGCGCAATTTGAAAGTTTGAGTTGCCTCTGAATCACGGTGTATGGCATAATGGGCGGACAGATAAATAGAGGCGCTTGCAAAACCCTTGGAAGCGCCCGGAATCAGGGTTCAGGATGCCAGGGTTCAGGCCGGAAACGCCTCCCGAACCCCGAACCCCTGAACCCTCCGCCTGCATAAACCGGAGGTTTTGCAAGCGTCTCGATAGTGTTCGAATTCCGTCGTGGATCGCCGGTCAAAGGATTTTTATGAAACGTGACGGGTGGCGCGGGTTTACCCTGGTCGAACTGCTGGTGGTGATCGCGATCATTGCGACGCTGGCCGCTGCCGTGCTTTATGGGGTCGGGCGCGCGCGTGAGGCCGGTGATTCGGCGA
>CAZOJL010000076.1:0-16135 GCA_964580075.1 uncultured Akkermansia sp.
ATCGGGGTCGAATTTCCGTTGGTTTTATCGATACCGATACCGATACCGACCCCGACGCCGATGGTCCCTTTTCCAAAATTAGAAATGCTGGATTGCAGTGATGTGTGCTAGACATCCGCCGTTCCTTCTGGCATGCTTCCCGCCGTTCACGCGAAGATTTTGCAACATCCGAGCACGGTTTTATTATTTCCGAGGAGACACCCCATGATCGTCGATGGCAAGAAGATTATTGAGCTACAATTGTCGGCTACGCGGCCGAGAGAGCTGCGCTTTTCGAATGGGCAGAGCACGCCCATCACGCCGGTGAAACAGATCCCGTGTCCGGAGGGTCGGGCGTTGAGTCTGGACGGGCCCTGGCAGGTGGTTCGCTGGCCGTTCAAGAAACCGGAATCCGCCCTGGTTGCCGTGCAAAGCGGCGATGCGAACTGGGAAACCGTCATGCAGCCAGGCAAGGTGCTCTACGCGGAGACCGAGGCGGACGGCAAGCCGTTTCCGCCCGAGTGGAACCGGATCACCATGGCGCACCTGGATGACGAGGATGGCGCGGTGATCCGCCGTCGTGTACGGATTCCTGCGGAGTGGAAAGGCAAACGGATCATACTCCGCTTCGACGCCATTTATCCGGCTGGCCGCATCTATCTGAACGGCGATCTGCTGGGCGAGCAGTTGAGCGGGTTGACGCCGGTCGAGTTTGACATCACCCGCAACGTGGCGCCGGGGACGGAGGCGCTGGTTGCCGTTCGACTGCTGCGCAAGCACAAGTTTCTCAAGATGGACATGGTGAGGCACTCGCTGGAGTTCGCCGGATTGGCCCAGTCGGCCTGTCTGTTTGCTGTTGAGCCGGTCAGGATCGATGACTATCATCTGATCAGTTCGCTCGGCAAGAAGTTCGACAAAGGGACGCTGGAGGGCACCGTCGTGGTCCGCAGTCAGGGGTCCGCAGCCAAGGCGACGGTCACGGTGGAACTGTTGGATGACCGGGGCGTCGTGGCGGCCACGGTGGAGAAACCGGTTTCCGTTCCGCCTGCGGGGCGTGCCGAGACTGCGGTCAAGCTGGCGCTGACGGCGCCCAAGCTCTGGAACGACGAGTTTCCGAACCTCTACACAGTCCGGATGGCGCTGCGGGTGCCGGGGCAGGATGATCAGGTGATCACGTATCGCACCGGCTTCCGTCGGCTTGATCTTTCGCCGGAAGGTCCCCGGCTGAATGGCGCCTTCATCAAGTTCCGGGGCGTCAACCACCTGACATTCCATCCCGAGCACGGGATGCATACGCCGAAGGAGTGGCTGCGCCGCTGTCTGGCGATGATGAAGAAGGCGAACGTCAACTGCATCCGGACGCACTATCTGGGCCCGCGCGACTTGAGCGACCTGTGCGACGAGATGGGCTTCTACCTGATGCAGGAGCTGCCGATCGACTGGGGCACCAACTACATTCACGATCCGGAGTGGGTCGGCCCGGCGCTGCTGCGTATCGAAAGCGGCATCCGCCGCGACCGGCATCATCCCTCGCTCATGGTCTGGAGTGTGGGTAACGAGAACATCCCGGAGCGCGCCGCCGTGGCGGAGGACGGGTGGAATCATCTGCGCATCTACGACACGTTCTGCAAGCTGCTCGATCCAACCCGGCCGACCATGTTCCCGCCGCCGGGCCCGGCCAACAAGATCAAGGGGGTCTTTGAACTGCGCGTGGGCGACATCGCCGACACGCACTACACGTTCCAGATTCCCAAAGGGTTCATCGAGGCAGGCCGCTTCGAAAATCCGCGCAGTTGGGAAGGGGAGTTGGATATCTGCACGCGGAAGCAGGCGCTGGCCCGCGGCTGGAGCGGTGTGTGGTTTAGCTCCGAGTGGTGCCTCTTCAACATGATGCCCGATCTGCTCAACTCGCCGTATGCCAGCATCATTGACGATGTGCCGGAACCGCTCTTCTCGGGGAAGAACACGCTTCAGGTCTTCCAGGATCGTCTGGATCGTGAATGGGGCTTCATGCGCAGCGAGCCGACCTGCCTGGGCGGGACGTTTTTTCCCTGGATTTGTGCATCCGCCGCGGCCTGCCCCGATGAGAATCCGTGGGGCTGGATGCGTCTGGCCGAAGATAACGACTGGGGGGTGATGTGCGCCGATCTGACGCCGAAGCCGTTCTTCTGGGCGATGCGGGTGGCGTACAGCCCGGTGCAATTCCCCAAGCGACTCGCCTGGAAAAAGGGACAGCGCGACATCAACTTCGAGATCGAAAACCAGTTTAACAGCATTGACCTGTCGCACTGCACGTTGCGTTTCCAGTTCGCGCTGGCGGGCACCTGGATGACGTGCATACGCCCCTTCACGGATGTCAAGGTCACCTGTCCGCCCGGCGGCCGGGTGACGGTCCGGCTTAATCTGCCGGACGAGAAGTGGGTCGCGGCACTGGACGGCGGGCGATCGGCCATGGTGCGGTGCACCGTGCTGGATCCGCACGGCTTCAAGGTGATCGTGGCGGAGACCTTGGTGCTTTCCGGTGATGCTGTGCAGACGGGCGACCAATCCATGCCGATTGGGCCCGATGCGCCGATGTGACGGCGTTCTTAAAGCAAGCGGAGGAACAGGACGGAATGATCTCGAAAGATCTGGATTGGTTTGTGAAGGCCCGCCTCGGGCTGTTTGTGCATTACGGGCTCTACAGCATTCTAGAGCGCGGGGAATGGGTGATGAACCGGGAGCGCCTCAGTCATGAAGAGATGCGGGCATTGGCGCAGCAGTTCAATCCGGTGAACTTTGATGCCGACCGGATATGCGATTTGGCAGCCGATGCCGGTATGCGGTATGTGACGCTGACGACCATGCATCACGACGGGTTTCGCCTCTACGACACGGCTTTATCCGATTTCAATTCCATGCGCTATGCCAAGCGGGATCTGGTGGCGGAGTTCGTCGCGGCAGCCCGCAAACGCGGATTGCGTGTCGCCCTTTATCACAGCCTGAACAATTGGACAGACACGCCGGATGCCGTGGATGCGTTGGAGAGCAAGGATGCGTACGATGAATTCATCGGCAACACGTTTGCCCGGCTGAAGGAACTCGTCACCCGGTTCAATCCGATCGATGTGCTGTGGTACGACGGCTGGTGGCCGTTCAGCGCGGCGCAGTGGCATGCGGAAAAGATGAACGCCATGATCCGGGATATCCAGCCGCACATCCTGTTCAATGGCCGCAATGGCCTGCCGGGAGATTTCGGCACGCCCGAGGGACATCTGTCCGCGCCCACGCCCTGGCGGCCATGGGAGGGCTGCATGACCCTCAATGATCACTGGAGCTACCACCGTGGCGATCACCATTGGAAAGGGGCCGACGAGGTGGTCAGCATGCTGGGTGCGGCGGCAACGTCGCGCGGCAACCTGCTGCTGAATATTGGCCCGCGTGCCGATGGCTCGGTGCCGGAGGCGTCGGCCGAGATTCTCGAGCGCGTTGGACGCTGGCTGGACCGGAACGGCGAGGCGGTGTGCGATGTCGATCTGTTCGCATGGGGCCTGATGGAACGCAAGACGCCCAGCAGCGAGTGGTCGCATCAGGGCACGTTTACGGCGTCATTCACGCGGCGCGGGCGGAACCTCTATCATCTGGTGCGGTACTGGCCCGGCTCCCGCCTGGTGGTGGCGGGCTTCAACACAACGGTTGAGCAGGTGAGTTTTCTCCACTCCGGACGGCCCGTCAAATTCATCCAGCAGGGCGACAAGGTGATCGTTTACGGTTTACCCGAGGCGGCTCCGGATCCGGTTTGCACGGTGCTGAAGTTTGTTTGTCACGACGTGCCGGAGCTTTACCTGACCGGCGGCATGCGGGTTCCCCGGGTGAAGCACCCGCCCTACGATCCGTGTCCATCCGATATTCCGCACTAACCGGCCGATCGGGTTTGGATCGCGGATCAGGCAAAGACGCACGGAAAGGGCATGCGGGCATATACGCCATGAAAGCACAAGCAGTATTTTTTGATTTGGACGGCACACTCGTGGACTCGGAGATGCTCTGGGCGCGTGCGCTGGCCGGGTTGCTTGCCGATCGGGGTCAGCAGACTGATGAGCAGGTGATCGTGCGGATCGTGTATGGGCGTGCATGGTCTGCAATATATCGTGAGATCGTGGCGCTGTATCCGGCATTGGGCGCCGTGGGCATGGCGGAGATGGCCGGGCAACTGCGCCCCTATTACCTGCGTCTGCGCGGAAAAACCGGCATTGCCATTCCTGAATCGGTCGCCTGCCTGCGGCGGCTGGCCGCAGTTTACCCCGTTGCCATCGTCTCGGGATCCCCGCGATTGGAGATTGACGACACGATTCAGTTGATCGGCATCGCCGACTGTGTGCGTTTTTTCATCGGCTCCGAAGATTACAGCGACGGGAAGCCTGATCCGACCTGTTACCGGCAGGCGGCGGACCGTCTCGGCGTCGACCCCACGCGGTGCGTGGTGATCGAGGATTCCGGGGCGGGCGTGCGCGCGGCAAAGGCCGCGGGGATGAAATGTGTGGCGCTGGCCCGACCGTATGCGATCCCGCAGGATGTGCGGATTGCCGATCGGGTGATGACATCTCTGGATACGTTTTCATGTTCCGATATGGAAGGATTGGTCAACTGATGCACGAGCGGCGTTATACACGGGATCATATCTGGGTTTGCCTTGCTGGAGAATTGGCGACGGTTGGCATCACCGATCACGCCCAGTCCGAGCTGGGGGCGGTGACGTACGTGACGGTCAAGAAAAAGGGGAGCGCGGTGGCGCAGGGCGGGACACTCGGCGTGATCGAGTCGGTCAAGACCGCGAGCGAACTGGTCGCACCGATTGCGGGTCGCATCCTGCGGATCAATCCGTTGGTGGTGAAGACGCCCGCGCGGATCAACAGCGACCCGCTTGGTGAAGGGTGGATTTGCGAGCTGGAGCCGGACGATCCGGCGCAAGTCGACGCGCTGCTGGACGAGGCGGCGTACCGCCTGCTCGTCGGATGAGCCGGCGCACCACGCCAGTAGATTAAGACGAATGCTTAAGGGAAAGCGCGGAAGTGAGTGCGTGGGTGAGTGGGTGAGTGGGTGAGTGATTGGATGAAGCCAGCATCGGGACGCCGGAGAGAAAAGAGAGCTGAATTGCTCGTTCACAAGACTCGGCGATTGTTTTCCGCCGCCTTTTCCGCTAAACTGGTGCGCATGATCAGGACGGGAATCGGTTTTGACGCGCACCGCCTGGCCGCAGGCCGCAGGCTGGTGGTCGGCGGTGTGGATATACCCCACGACCGGGGGCTCGAAGGCCATTCCGACGCGGATGTGCTGGCACACGCGCTCATGGATGCGCTTCTGGGCGCCGTTGCGGACGGCGACATCGGGCATCATTTCCCCCCTTCGGACGCCCGCTGGAAGGATGCCGACAGCATGGCGCTGCTACAGCAGGTGGCCGGGCGGTTGCGGACGGCGGGGTGGGGGATTGTCAACACCGACGCGACGGTGCTGGCCGAGGCCCCGCGCCTGGCCCCATTCATTGCGGCCATGCGCCAGAACCTCGCCCGCGCCATGTCGATCGACGTGCAGGCCGTATCGGTGAAGGCCACCACCGTGGAGGGGATGGGCGCGATTGGGCGTCGGGAGGGGATCTCCGCGATGGCCGTGGCAACGGTTGCACCCCTCGTTGCAGATCCCGGGAACCCCGTTTCAACATGAGGACCGAAGACGATGCAGTTCTACAACACGCTGACGCGATCCAAGGAGACGTTCGAGCCGATCGAGGCGGGCCATGCGCGCCTCTACACGTGCGGTCCGACGGTTTACAATTTTGCCCACATCGGGAATTTCCGCGCCTACCTGTTTGAGGATCTCTTGCGCCGCACCCTCCGCTACGGGGGGTTACGGGTGACGCAGGTCATGAACCTGACGGATGTGGACGATAAAACGATCCGCGGCGCCGCCGCTGCCGGCCTCTCCTTGAAAACCTACACCCGGCCCTATATCGACGCCTTTTTTGATGATTTGAAAGTGCTCAACATCGAATCCGCCGAGGTCTATCCCGCCGCGACAGACCACATCTCCGAGATGATCGCGTTGATTCAGACGCTCCTGGATAAGGGACTGGCCTATCGTACCGAAGACGGGTCGGTCTATTTCAAGGTGGACGCCTTTCAGGACTACGGCCGGCTGGCCCGTCTCGACCGGTCCAAGCTGCGAACGGGCGCACGAGTCGCTCAAGACGAGTACGAAAAAGAGAGCGTCGGCGACTTTGCCGTCTGGAAGGGGTGGGACGAAAAAGACGGCGAGGTCGTCTGGGACGCGCCGTGGGGGAGGGGACGTCCCGGTTGGCATATCGAGTGTTCGGCCATGAGCATGAAATATCTGGGCGACTCGTTCGACATCCACACCGGCGGGGTCGACAATCTGTTTCCGCACCATGAAAATGAGATTGCCCAGGCCGAAGGCGCCACCGGCAAGCCGTTTGTCCATACCTGGCTCCACTGCGCCCATCTGCGCGTCAACGGCGAAAAGATGTCCAAGTCGCTCGGCAACTTCTTTACGCTGCGCGATTTGATCGAAAAAGGGTGGGGGGGGCGCTGTATTCGCTACGTCTTGATCAGCGGCCACTACCGTCAGCCGCTGAACTTCACCTTCGACGCCCTTGAGGCCGCACGGACCGCACTGTCTCGGATCGACGCATTTGCCGACCAGATCGCGGCAATCGCCGGTGGCGGCGAATCTGACGACGGGCTTCCCGACTGGGCCACCGCCGGCCAGAAGACGTTCGAGGCGGCCATTTATGACGATTTGAACCTCCCCGAAGCGCTGGCCGCTCTGTTCGGGATCGTGCGGGACGGCAACGCCGCCCTGAGCAGCGGCACGGTGACCCCGACGGAGGCCGCAGCCGTCACGTCCCTGCTCAAACGGTTTGACCGTGTGCTGGGCGTGATCGGGTTCGGGCGTGTCCAGGTGGCGACGGTGCCCGATGCCGTTCAACAGATAGCCGATGCGCGGAGCGCGGCGCGGGCGCAGAAAAACTGGGCCGAGTCCGATCGACTGCGCGATGCGATTGCCGCCGCAGGCTGGGATGTCCGCGATTCCAAAGACGGACAGCAACTCAAGAAACGGTAGGAGCCATGCGCGGATTGTTGATCACCTGTGAAGGGCCTGAAGGAAGCGGCAAGAGCACGCACAGCAAGCGGCTGGTCGAGCGGTTGTGCGCGCGTGGCGTCGCCGTACTGCACACCCGTGAGCCCGGCGGCACGCCGACGGGCGAGGCGATTCGCCAGTTGCTGCAACACGACGGCGCGGGGGAGTCCCCCGTGTCAGCGGCCGAGGTGCTGTTGTTCTGCGCCAGCCGCGCGCAACTGATCGCCCGTGTGATCGCGCCGGCGCTTGCGCGCGGCACCTGGGTGGTGTGTGACCGCTTCACCGATTCGACGCTGGCTTATCAGGGCTACGGACGCGGGTTCGACCTGGCGACGCTGCGCACACTGAACACGTTTGCCACCGATGGATTGATCCCGGACCTGACCCTGCTGTTCGATGTTGACACCACGACCGGATTCACGCGCGTCCACGCGCGGACCGATGGATCGGGAGTCTCGCCGACCGACCGATTTGAACGTGAATCTTCCGGCTTTCACGAGCACATCCGCCGCGGGTTTTTGGAACTCGCGGCTCGCGAACCGGACCGTTTCCGGGTATTTGACACCACGCAGCCGATGGACACCGTAAGTCTGCAGGTGTGGGCCGCAGTACAGTCCCTTCTGGCCGAGCCGCCGGTCGCGGGAAAGGCAGACGATCATGCAGGTTGATACGGCCTTTGTCTGCATGCAGCATGCGTTTGCATCGGGACGGATGCCTCACGGTCTCATCATTACAGGCGACATTCGCCGGGGTGCGGATGAACTGGCGACACGGATTCTGCAGATGCTCTTCTGCCGCGCAAACACGCCACCTTGCGGCACCTGTCCGCGCTGCATGAAAGTCGTCGCGCAGACCACGTTTGATGTTGTCTGGATCGCGCCGGAAAAGAAATCGCGCCAGATCAGCATTGAGCAGATTCGCGAGCGGTTGCTCAACGCGATTGGACAGACCACGCTCGAAGGCGGCTGGAAAGCCGGCGTCATCGTCGGCGCCGACCGGATGAACGCCGCCGCTGCCAACGCCTTTCTCAAGACGCTCGAAGAGCCGCCCCCTCAAACCCTGTTCCTGCTGCTCACCGACAGTCCGCAGAACCTCCTGCCGACCATTCTGTCGCGCTGCCATCGGATTAACATTGACCATGATGGCCATGTGCTGGATTCAGTCTGGCGTGACGATTTGGTGAAGATTCTGGCGGATGCGCTTCCACCGGGACCCATCTCGGCGCTGGCGACGTCCGCCCAGATTACCGCCCTGCTTTCGGCGATGAAAGAGGAGGCGGAGCAGCGGGTCAAGGCCGAAGCGAAGCTCGAAACCGCCGTGGATGAGTCGGATGATGTGCTGAGTGCGCGGATCAGTGCGCGGTACCGTGAACTGCGACAGGCGCTTCTGATCGCACTGCAGAACTGGCACCGTGACGTGCTGGTGCTCCGTTCTGGCGGAGCCACCGACCTGCTTCATTATCCGGAGCACCTCGACACCCTCCGCGCGCGCGCCGCTGGTTTGACCGTCGGGCAGGCGCTGGCCAATGTTGCGGTCGTTGACGGGATACAGCGCCAGTTGGAGCGGAACCTCTCGGAAGATCACGTATTGGCTTACTGGATGGATCGCATCGTAACGGGTGTGCAAACGGAGAAACGGACATGAGTGAATGCGGAAACACGTGCGTCGTGCATGTCGCCGGTGAGGGAAATCGGACGTGCCGCTGGGACGCCAAAGGCGCGCCTCCCGCGGCGGGCGATACGGTGATTGTCGAGATTGACGGCCAGTTGGAGAACGGCGAGATCGTGGCCGACGGACAGGACGCGGATGATCTGCCGCCCGTGACAGGGGTCCGGTTGGCCACAGAGGCCGATCTGAGCCGCATCGAGGCGAATCGGGCTGCAGCCAAAATAGACCTGGGGCGGATCACCGAAAAGGTTCGCGCGGCCGGCATTGCCTTTAAACCGTTGGACGCTCACTACAGCCTGAATCACGAGCGATTCGCGATTCTGTGCGGCTGTGACGAGGAGTTGGACGACCGCCGGATCCTTGCGCTGATTCCCGTTGATATCAAGTCCCGTGTCGACATCAGACAAGTCTGGCCCCGCGATCAGTGCGCCCGAATCGGTGGCATAGGTCCCTGCGGCCGCGCCTATTGCTGCTGCACCTGGCAGAAAACGTTTCCGTCGATCAATATCCGCATGGCCAAAGTGCAGGACATCCCGCTGCTGCCCTCGAGCCTCAACGGCGGGTGCGAGCGGATCAAGTGTTGCATGCGGTTCGAATATCAGCAATACTGTGACGCATCCGAGGGACTGCCTTTCTTCGGCACGGAAGTCGAAGGGGCCGGCGTGAGCGGAACCGTCGTCGGGCGGGATGTGTTGCGCGGTTTTCTGACCGTGCGCACCAGCGAAGGACGGCATCAGCGGATACCGGTTTCCGAGTTGCGGATGGCGCGGTACGGATCGCCTCCGCGTGGAGGCACTGAACGCGGCCCGCAGGCGGGCCAACGCGAGGGAGAAAGGGAAAGGGCTCCATGACCATTCGCATACGGATTGTAAACGGGCCCAATTTGGCCCTGCTGGGCACGCGGGAGCCCGATATTTACGGAAGCGAGACGCTCGACGACGTCTTACGGGCTGTGACACAGCACGCCGCATCACGCGGCGCGGCGGTGGAACATTTCCAGAGCGATGTCGAGGGAGAGCTGGTGCGCTACATCGGGTCAAGCCGTGGCGTGTGTGACGGTCTCATCATCAATCCGGCCGCCTATACGCACACCAGCGTCGCCATACGCGATGCCATCAGCGCGTGCGGCCTGCCCTGTGTCGAGGTCCACGTGTCCAACACACACCGGCGCGAGCCCTTCCGGCAGTCCAGTCTGACGGCTCCCGTATGCATCGGCCAGGTCATGGGATTTGGAGGCTATGGCTATGTTCTGGCCTTCGATGCGCTCTGTAACCATCTCAAGCACGTCAGGGCAGATCATGATGAACGATGAGTTGACGGCGACAGGGGAGTCTCACGGGGCTGCGCAGGAATGCGCATGTCGTGAGATGGGGTGGGTTGATCTCTGGGTGGTTGGCTCGATCGGGATCGACGATATTGCGACGCCCGACGCGACCCGGACCGATGTGCTGGGGGGCTCGGTGACGTACGCCTGCGCGGCGGCGTCGTTCTTTACGCGGGTTGGCGCGGTCGGCATCGTCGGGTCTGATTTTCCGGATGCGTTTCTGGCGCGATATCGCTCTTTTGGTATCGATATGGCTGGGTTGCAGTGTGTGCCAGGCCGAACCTTTCGGTGGAGCGGGGTATACGAGGCGGATTTCATCAACCGCCGGACGCTCAATACGGAGCTGGGAGTGTTTGCCGATTTCAAGCCGAAACTTCCCGTTGCCTTTCGCAGCGCGCCGTACGTGCTGTTGGGCAACATCGGTCCCGAGTTGCAGGAGCACGTGTTGGATCAGGCGTGCGGGGCGCGATTTGTGGTGGCCGACACGATGGATCTGTGGATCAATGTCGCGCGTGAGGCGCTGGATCGGGTGATTCAACGAGTTGATCTGCTGATGCTCAACGATGGAGAGGCGCGGCTTTTGACCGGTCGGCACAACCTGCGGGATTGTGCGGCGGCGATCCTGGAGGCGGGGCCGCGCTATGTCGTGATCAAGAAAGGCGAGCACGGCGCGCAGTTGTTCTCCCGTGATGGGATTGCACTCATTCCGGCATATCCCGTGAATGTGGTGGTTGATCCGACGGGAGCCGGCGATGCCTTTGCCGGTGGTTTCCTCGGATCGCTGGCCCGTTCAGGACGAACCGACGAACCAGCCATTAGGACGGCCTTGCTCTACGGCGCGACGGTGGCTTCGTTCGGCGTCGAAGCGTTCAGTTTGGAGCGTCTCGAGCAACTGGCGCCGAGTGATATCGAATCACGGCTGGAAACCTTGCGCGGCATGATGCAAATCGGCTAGCGCGCCAGAACCGGGGATGGGCACTTGTTTTAGCCAAAATACGGCTTCTTTATTGCTATAACCCTAAAAAAGGCTATAGGCTGAAAGGCAGTAAGGCTATGAGGTTGGAAATGAACAGGTTACAGATTTATTCGCACGCACCCAATGGTAAACAGATCCCGTTTGCATAACCGATTGCCTCCCAATCCTTACAGCCTCACAGTCTCACAGTCTTCTGCCCTTTTTAGGATAACTGTTTCTAGCGGAATAACATATAAGTTGACATAACATACATTATGCGACGTTGTGGGTGGTTAAGCGTGCTCTTGAATCTGACGGATTAAGCCTTCTATTTGAAACGGCCGGTGATGAAGCTCTCCAGTGTGGAATGACACTTTAAGGGGCTTTTGTCATCTTAATCCTAATCCTAATCTTGATCTTAATCTTAGGATGGAGAATGGATTACGATTACGATAAAGATTAGGATTATGATCGGAAGCATCGCTTAAGTAAGCGCCATTGTCTCCAGTGTGAGCCGCAATCCGTCGCCCGTCGTAACCGGCATTGATTTCCACCCGAGCATGGCTTTGAGTTTCCGGTTGGACACCACGTAGGACTCGGTCAGCTTCCGGAGTCGTTCGCTGTTGAGCGGCAGTCGCAGCGTATCACCCAGACGCGCCGATAGCCTGATCCAGGCAGCGGGCACCCTCCAGATGCGGACAGGACGACCCAACGCCCCGGCCATCAGGGTGATCAGCTCGTTTGTCGAGAGTGTCTCGTCATCGGCCACCTGGTAAATCCCGGACGTCGCGTTGCCGGCCAGCACCCCCTCGACCACCGCGCAGACGTTGCCGATCGAGGCGAACGAGCGCTGGTTGTCGAACGCGCCCAGCGGCCAGGGCGCCCCCTTCCGAACGAGCGTGTACAGCAGGTTGAGGTTCCCCTTGTTCCCGGGGCCGTGAATCATGCAGGGACGCAGGATCAGGCCGCACAGGGCTTCAGGCCGCGCGGCGGCAGCCTCCCGGACTATCCGTTCCGCTTCCAGCTTGCTCTTGCCGTAGGGCGTGTGCGGGTCGGGCGCCGCGTCCTCCGTCAACACGCCATCAACCGCATCGGCGCTCGCCTTGACGGAACTGAACAGGATGAACCGGATCGGGCGCGGCGCCGCGTCGGCGATCCGCCGCACGATCTTTTCGGTGAGCCCCGCGTTGATATCGAAATAGCTCTGGGGGTCGGATGTGTGCTGGGTGTCATGCGCCTTTCCGGCCAGATGAACCACCGCATCCACCTCACCCCATGGCACCCGCTCCAGATCGTCCCACGTAAACAGCCGCCCATACGCGCCACCGGACGCGCTCCCGGCCCCCGCCACATCCAGAGCCCAGACTCCCCTGCCCCGCTCTGCCAGCCAGACCGACAGGTTCGTCCCCACAAACCCAAACGCTCCCGTGATCAACACATGTCCCATGGCGTCGCCTTTCCAGAGTCGGATGATATAACCTTGGCGCCCGCCTGAAGCAGCGTGGCGTTGGCGGGGTGGTCGAAGGTGTAGAGGGGCTTGCCGGCGGCGAGGATGTCGCGGCAGAGGGCTTCCATCTTGCTGCCGGAGGCGGCGTGGGCAACGACCACGGCGGTCGCCATCTCGACCACAAGGCGGTTGCGCGTCGTGGCAGTCTTGGCCGTGATATGCCGCACAGTGTCCGGGAACGGCGTCACCATGACCAGGCGGCCTTCGGCTACGGCGGGCCGGCAGTCCACGGGTTTGGATGGAATCTGGCGGTACAATCCGCGGGCGAGACACCAGATGACCGGGTGCGGGGACCGAAGCAGGATGCGCAGGCACTCCTGCTCCATCGGGGAGTGAAAGCCGCTGATGACTGTGACGCCCTCGTCCCGGAATCGCTTGGCGAGGTCATAGGTGTCGAGGATGAGTTTGCCGGGGCACTTGACGGAACAAAACAGAGCGACTTTCGGGCGGTCGAGGATGGCCGCGTCGCCCACAACGTAGACGAGACGTCCCGCCTCGTTCGTACGAGCCGGGACGGCTCGTCTACCATCATGCGGCACTGCGGGCCTGGTCACGACTTCTTCCCCTTGCGCTTTGGCGACTGTTGCTTCCTGTCTGCCTCCAAGGTCTTGGCGGCAGACTTCAGGTCTTCGATGTACTGTTTCTCGGCGGTCTGTTCCGCCTGCAACCGGCGGCGTTCGGCAAAGGTGTCGTACTGCGCTTCCGCCCAGGACCGAGCGTCTTCCTGACTCACGGAACCGGCCCCCTCCAGCACCGGCAGTTCCGTATCGCGCAGGAACTTGTCAAGAAACGCTGTCCAGTCCCGCATCTTGATATCCTGGCGGCGCTGGGCGCGGAATTCAGCCTGATCGAGGAACATGACCACGATGCGGTTGAGGGTGTCTATCTCGCGTTCGCCCAGGTAGTTCTTGGCCGTCGGCACGTCGTGCTTCAATACCCGCCCGCCGGTCCACGCGGTCAGGCCCATGTTGGGGCGGGTGGAGTCCGCTCGTCGGCGAACGATCTCCGCAGCCGTCATCCCTGTGGCGGCGTAGTGCACCTTGTTCTGCATGGTGGCGAAGAATACCTGGGTCTCCTGTTCGGCCTCCTGGTAGTCGGATGCCAAGGCGAAAATCTCACGGATGCGCTGATAAACCCGCTTCTCGCTCGCCCGGATCTCGCGGATGCGGGCAAGAAGCTCATCGAAGTAGTCCGCCAGCCGGTCGCGGCCCTTCAGCCGTTCATCATCCAGTGTGAAGCCCTTAACGATGTATTCGCTGAGACGCTCCGTCGCCCACTGCCGGAAGCGCGTCGCGACGGCGGATTTCACCCGGTAGCCCACGGAAATGATCATGGCCAGGTTGTAGAATTCAAGGTCCCGCTGGACATCCCGGTTGCCTTCCCGGCGAACCGTTAAGAATTTCTTAACAGTTGCCTCCGGCGTCAGCTCCCCAACCGTGTAGATATTGCGGATGTGCATGCTGATATTTGGAACCGTCGTCTGAAACAACTCCGCCATAAGCTGTTGCGTCAGCCAGACAGTCTCGTTCTCCAGCCGCACCTCGATCCGATTCCGCCCGTCCTCGGTCTGGTAGAGGATGATCTCGGAAGCCGGTTGTGGCCTGTTCTCGGGTGCGTCGCTCATGACTGCTTGCCTTCCACCTTGCGGAAGTTCCGACTCTCGAATGCGCGGGACCCGATGCGCGTGAAGAAGTCAATCTCCGCTTCGACTTCCTCCAAGAGCATTTCAAAACCGCTCGACACGTTGCTGGGGTTGTTCTCGATCATGGTTGCCTCCTGGGTCTACTCCGATATCGGCTTGGCCCTTGCGACTACGGAAGCGATGGCGTCCAGTTTCTCCCCAATTTCAAGCGCGATTTCGTCCGGTCGCAGCAGTGGCACCAAGGTGAAGTACATGTTCTTCCGAAGGCATAAAGGGACTCCCAGACGCTTGGAGTAGTTGGCGAACAACGGGTCAAGAAACTCATCGGTGGCCTTGATGTCGACAGACCAAGGCGTTGGACGTCCAAGGCTGGCAAGCGCTTTTTCCAGTTCCACAATGGCCTGTTCCATTGCTTCTATGCGCTGGGGCTTGGCTGCGTGCTCGAACAAAGGTCCCTCTGGGGCTTCGTGTTGAGCGGCAAAGCGTAGAAGAACATTCCGGGTGCAGATGTAGTTCTCAATCTCCCGTCGCGTCCATGCGAGTTCGATCAAATCCGCATGGTCCTGCAGCGTCTTGTCCAATCGATCAAAAAGCGCGATCCCAACAAGGTCGCGTTTGGCCTCGCGTAGGCCAAAGAAATGGTCTCGTGCTTTTTGCGGAAGATTGGTCGTGACGTAGTGTACGAACGGCGATTCCAATAATAACAATGCCGCGTGGCCCAACAATCGTGCATATTCCCTTAGAATCGGGAGGTCGGTGGTATCCTCCAGGTACAAAACCCAACCTTTTTGCTCTGCCTGGTAGTATTGGTCGAACCCGATGTCCCGAAGCGATTTCAAAACCTGGCTGGATTGCCCGGCCGTAAGCTCATGTGGTCTGCCGACGAAGGCAACCACGCTGTCCCTGGATGCGGCTTCGTTAAGGACGATTTCCGAATGGCTGGCCGCCACAATCTGCGATCCTTGACTCGCGGCCAGCGCCACCAAGCGGTTGTAAATCTGCCGCTGGCTAAGGATTTCCAGGTGGGCATCCGGTTCATCCAACAGTAGGACCGCATTCGGGTTGGCGTGCAGGTAGGCGAGGAGTAGAAGAACCTGTTGCGCGCCGCGGCCGGCGCAGGAAACGTCGAGGGGTTTGCCCCGCTCCTCGTAGGTCATCACGATCTCGCCACGTTGCGGAAGGTGTTCCGGGGCGCGCATCGTGATGCGAAAGAGACTTTCCATCTCGGCGCAAATCGCCTTCCATGCGTCTGGCTTTGTACTGAAAACCGTGTGGCAAAGGTTCCTGAGCACCTGGGCGGTTTGGCCCTCACCCAACAGAACATCGATGCGGCCTTGCTCGACTTTCGGCTCTACGGCTGCGAGTCCGGACATGGGCGGAAGGAAAGAAATGCGAAGCCGCTGCTCCGGTTTCTCCAAGACGGTCGGTATCTCACTGAACTTCGATTGATTGACTGGTTTGTCCTCGAAACCCGGCAACCGCAGAGGCCGACACACGAACGCCTCGTCCGATGTGTAGTCGAACTCCAGACCGCAGGTCCACGCCTTGCCGGCCGTTTCGCCTTCCACGACGATGTCTATTCGGATGTTGCGCGTCTTGTGATCTTTTGACGCCCTGACATGCAGGTCATTCCACAGGAGCGCGGCGGCCGGGACGGGCAGTGCGATGAGATCGCGGCGGTTGATGGCGACGCCGGGGCGCTTTTCAGGCGACGCCTTGCCACCCCGTTCCGCCAGCCAGGCCCGCAGCCCTATGTCCCACAACGCCAAGGCTTGCAGCGCCGTGGTCTTCCCCGAATTGTTCGGACCGATGAACACCGCAGCCTGCCCCAACGGTATTTCCACGTCCCGAAGACGCTTAAAATTGCGCACGATCAGTTTGGTTAGCATCTCAATCCTCCTGCCTGCCGTCCGCATCACCCATGCG
>CAZOJL010000077.1:0-16003 GCA_964580075.1 uncultured Akkermansia sp.
ACCGCTTTTTCCGGCTTCGCCACGAATGCAGACCCCTCGCAACGGCGTAGAGAGCCAGAATAGGAAAAAGTGCTTGAATAATAGACCAAATAAAGTAAAAAAGAAAGAAAATTAGATGCGTTTGCCCTGGTAGGCTTACGGCATGTCGAGGCGTATCCGGTAAAATCGGGTGTTGTCGAGGATCGCGTCGGTATCGATCCACTCCTGGTCGGTCTGTCCGTAAACGACCCCCCACGGACCGTTGGTGACGATCGAGACCGTGTCCACCAGTGACGTGACGGAGAGGATCTGATAATTGCGGCCGCCCACCACACTCCACGTCAGATGCGCCCCGTTTGTAGTGACCTGCATGCCCAGGAACCGCAACACGCTGAGCGCGTTCGTCGGATCGGTTCCACACTGGTATTCGGCGCGATTCGCCAGTCCATCTTCGTCTTCATCGTCGTCCGGATCCAAGCCGCCCGGGAAGTACAGGTCCTCCCACAGATCGGCGATGTCGTTGCCGTTCGTGTCGGTCGGCACGAGATACAGGGCACCCAGTTCCAGGCTGGCGCCTGCGGACTGGTTGCTGACCGCGCCGATCCACGCATACGGCTCATACCCCGCGAGCGACGCCGACAAATCCCAGTCGCATGCGCCCAGCACGATGTTGGACGGCACCTCACCCGATTCCGCGCTGATCCAATGGGTGCTGTAACTGGTAAACATCACGCTGCCGGTCACGACGGATCCGGTCAGGCTGCCGCTGGCGGCGGTAAAGCTGATTTGCGCCCCGCCCAGAAACGCCCCGGTCCACGCGTCACGCACGACACCGGAGGTGACGGCCAGGGTCGAGAAAAACTCGAACCCGGCCATCACCCAGCCCCCCGATACGGCGACCGTCCGGGGATTGGCATAGTAGAAGTTTGTCAGGCTCTGAATCTGATCGGGAACAGCAGGGTCTTCGCGCGACATGAAATCTTCGGGAACCGGCACGGTCACCGTGTAAGACCCATTGGTCAGCCCCGTGAAGACCACGGTCTTCGATCCGTTGAAAGCGTGGGTCCCCTGCCCTTCAACCGAGGCCGTCGATCCGTCGGGAAGGGCGGCGGTGTAGACATCGTCAACGCCGAGCACGATCAGGTTGCACAACCCGTCGGCGGCCGGCACCTCCATACTGAACGTGTAGGCGCCGACGCTGTTCGTGCCGCCGGAATAGGGTGACAGCCGCACCCAGTACCAGCCCGACACCGGAAAGTCCTCGCCGGTGTATTCGCCCAAGGCATCGCCCTCATCATCCACATGGTCGATCAGTTCGAGCGTGCCGTCTGAACCTTCACGATAGAAGTCAATCACCGTATCCAAGGTCTCGCTGATGTGATCGGTCTCAATCTCATATATGAAATTGGAGACCAGATAGACACGCACCCAGTCCACATCAGCCGCCGTGAGAAAAGTGTGGACTTGCAACGCGCCGTAGTAGAGCGACGCGGATCCCGCCTCGTCATCCGGTTCGTACGCATCGGCCAGGATCACCTCGGACTGCAGCGGTGCGGAGACCGCGCCGGCGGTGTCTCGCGCAAAAAAGGTGAGCACATACGCACCGGGCAGGACAAACGCGTTGGTGACCGCCTCATAGCGGTTGGTGTCACCGTTCCAGTGCAACGCGATTGTCGGCAGGTCGTCCGTCGGGGACGCATCGGGAGGGGTCACCACGCACCACACGTTCGAGATGGGATACATCCCCGCCACCTCGCCGGCCCAGAGGGTGACATCCGACCCGGGGGTCGCGAGGACAACGGGCCGCATGACGGAGCCGATCGAGGGCGCGTCGGCACCGGTGACAAACGCAGAGCCCAAATAGGTGTCTGCGGCCACCAGGCCGTCACTATTCTTCTCGTTCGGCACACCATTGCGGGTATCGTCGAGTTGCGCCCGCTGCCGCACGCCGCCGGAGACGCGACGAATGGCGCGCCGGGCGTTGGTGTAGGCGTCGCCCAACGTCTCGCCGGAGATGATCCCGGCGAGCAGATACTGCGAGAAACTGACGATTCCGCCATTGGCAAAGAGCGCCTCTCGACCGGGGCAGGAACTGGCTATGGCGACCCGGTCGACATCGGGTGAATCGGACGTGTCGGCCAACCCGGGGAGGAAGGCGCCCGCACCCGAAAAATCGAGTATGAGGGTGACGGGAACGGGGTTCGTGGCCTGAAAGTCGCGTATCCATCCCGCAAACACGTTGGTGGTCACGATTTCGGACGTATTGATGCGGAAGGCGTTGCCCAAGCCCTCGCCGAGCAGGTAGACGGTCAGGCGGTCGGTACTGTTGGTCACGGCCCATTCGCCGATGGCAGCCTGGAGATTGGCACAGGTTGCAGCCCCTGCCACATCGTTGGTGCCGTCGCCGTCAAAGTCGTGGCTGCCGGAGGGCGTCAGGACGCACATCCGATCGGGCGTGAACAGCCGCAACCGCAACGTGTCATACGCCAACTCGGCCAACGATTCCAGAGCCGGCCACATCTCACTGCTGGTGTCGCCGCCAACCACAAGGACCACACGGTCGTCGTAGCCGATTTGCGCAATGTAGGCCTGGCGTGGCAGGGAAACATTACCCTCCTCATCCTGCACGTAGAAGGTGACGTTGTACGTCCCGGCAGCGGTGAAACCGTCGTAGGTAACGGAATAGCGGCCGTCCGCGATGTCATAAGCCAGCTCGAGGGTGGGCAGGTCGGTCACCGGGTTGTCGGGATCCGGATCGTGGCCGGGCGGGATGATCAGACACCAGGCGCGGGTGATCGGGTGGACGGAGGAGATGCTGCCGATCCAGAGCGTGGCGGAGGTCTCCTCGGTCAGCACCTGGTTGCCACACACGTCGCCGATGCTGGGCGCATCGCCCACCGTGACGTAGGTCGGACCGATGTATGTGCCTGTCGCCTGCATCCCGTCATTCGTGGTGCCGAGACCGTCCTTGTCGTCATCCATCATGCCGGCCTGATACGTTGACATGGCGTTTGTGGCCATCGTAAAACTGTCCATCACATCATATCCCAGCATCACACCCGAGAAGAAGGCGCCCGAGAAACTCACCAATCCCCCGGACACGAAGTAGCTCGGCTCATCCTCTCCGCACGCGGCGATCACAATACGTGTCGCGGTGCCGCTATACTTCAGGGGGAGCAGGAAACTCCCGGCGTAGCAAAAATCGAGCAGGACCGTGACGGGGATGTCGCTGGAATCCTGCAGCGCGTCCAGCCACTCGTCGAGTTGAACGGCGGTAATGGTGTCCGTGGCGTTGAGACGGAAGTACCCGTTGCCGGAGGTGGTACCCCCGTGATCCACGAGATAGACAAACAGACGCTCAGCGCCCACCACGCTGTTGGTCAATGCGGCCGCCGCATTCGCAAATGTGGATTCGGCGTCAATGTCGTCCAATAGGCCGTTTCCGTCCACATCCTGATCCAGCTCCGGGCTGAGGTAATGGATGTTTTCCTTGGAGAAACCGCGGTAGCGCAACGTGGCATACGCAGTGTCGGCCAGATAGTCGGTGGCTGGCCACAGGGTGTCGCCGGGCGACGTGCGACCGGCAATCACCACGGCCTGACCCGCAGCGACGGCGGCCTGCGAACCGATGACATCCAAGACCGAACGCCCGAGTGCGCCGGCATCATCCCACGCCTGCACGATGTCTGTTCGGCCGGTGGCCGCGCCAGCCGTATAGGCCGCCTGCACCCCATCGGCGGGCGTGAGTGTCGCACCGCTGGCATTGGCGGCAAACCCCCAATGGAAGGCTTGGCCGATCGAAAGGGAGCCGACTCCCGAAGTTCCGTCGCCTGACCGGGTCGCGTCGGTCGACGCCCAACCGGTCAGCGTCACCGACTCATTCGTCTGC
The DNA here is from genome assembly GCA_964580075.1 of uncultured Akkermansia sp. GTDB lineage: Bacteria > Verrucomicrobiota > Kiritimatiellia > RFP12 > JAAYNR01 > VGWG01. The sequence goes on from CAZOJL010000077.1 coordinate 3,869, forward strand.
ACGGTCTGGCGGGACGGCGTGACGCGGAGCGCGGGCATGAGCCATGTTTCCGCGCGGGGAACAGCAGAGGCCTTGCCACTATTGACCTCGATGTATGGAATGTCGTCCGACGTGACCATCCCGTCGAGCCCGGCGTCACCGCGGCGGTAGCCTGCGGCGTTGATTTGCGACGACCAGAGAGCCCAATCGCGATCGAGGGGCGTCACAACGCCGTCACCGTCCACGTCACCCGCGCAGAGGGCATACCGCGTGCCGTTGGGCACGAAGACGGTCGCACAGGCAAGCTCCCCACCAAAGAAAGCCGCATTCGTCCCGGTAAAGTCATACGTCAGCGATTGGTTGTTGAAGGGCACGGGGTCCGCCGACATCCCGGCCAGATGGTTGCGATGTTTCACGACCACATGGTAGGCGCCGTCGGCCGGCAGACTGAGGGCAAATCCGGGCTGGCCGGCATCGTCCACCACCCATCCGTCTCTCCCGAGAAACACGCTGCGCGACAGCACGGCGGCGCCGTCGTGGGTCTTTCGGAACTGCACGAGCACCCAGTCGGTCACATTCGAGGGAATTGAGGGGACTGTGCGCGGATCGTCAGCATAGGGCGACTTGAGCGGAATCAGGCCGGAGAGCCCGAGTTGCGTGCTCATCATTTCGGTTCCGAAAAGAAACGGCCCCTGCAGGAAGCAGCGCACCGACGCGCGGAGGTTCAGCTCATAGGCGCCGATGTCGGCGCTCCGGCCCACAATGCGCGGATTGCCGTCGGCGTCGACGGCGCCAAACATCCAGAAACTGTTGATCCCCGCATCCACACACGGCGACGCGGCATTGACCCGGAAATTGCCGGTTTGCGACGAGACGAACTGACTGTCCGCCGAAATGCTGTTCTTGTCCTGCCCGCTGGCGGCACGCCACGCCGCCAGCGTGTCGTACGTCCCGCCACCCTCCCACGCGGCGATCTTGCCGCCACCGCGGGGATACAGGTTGTTGAAATCGGAGTAGTGGAAGGAATCAATGGGCGCCACGATGCAGACACCCTCGCTGGCGGTGGTCTCAACGATGTTGTTCTTGAGAAAATTGGCGCGGCGACCGACGCGAGTGGCATTGAAGATTCTGATACCCGCTGTGAGCGCGTAAACCGTGTTGTTTTCAACGATGAAAACCGTCTTTCCGTCTGTGGTGCCGGAACCCATGACAGCCTGCAAGAAGATGCCCGTGTCGCCGTTGTTGATCACCACGTTTTGCAGCAGCAGAAATTCGCCCCCGGCAAAAGAGCCGCTTGTCCGGGGTTTGACTTCAATCCCGGCGAGGGTGTTGTTGCTGCACGTGTTTCCGATGAGGCCGACGAAGCGGGCCGTGGCCGCGTCGACCGCAATGCCGATATCGGCCGAACTGCACACCAGATCGCTCACCCGGATGTGGTCGGCGCGGATATCGAGGCTGCGCCGGTCCGTCCCGCTCCCCGTATGGACGATCCGCGTGGCATTGTGCGCGCCCATGATCCGGATCGGGGACTCACGCGTCCCCTTGTGCGCGGCGCCGATAACCGTCTGGGTATAAGTCCCGGCATCCCAATAAACGGTGTCGCCGGGACCGAGAGTCACGTTCGCCAACAGCGCATTCAGCGACAGCACAGGCTGATTCGGCGACTTGCCGCTGTTGTTGGTTGAGCCGGCCGTCGTGCAATACTTATCCCCCGCCGTCGAGGTGTCATTGACATAGTAGACGGCCGACGTGCGCGCGATGATGACGGGGCTGGTCAGGGCGTCGGCAATGGATGAATCCTGGTTGCAGACAACCCGGATGTAATACGCGGCGCTGGCGGACGCCGGATTGGGCGGCGTCCATTCAAACGAACCGGTGGACGGCAGGTTTGTCGCACCCGCAAGCACCGTCCAGTTGGTGCCGGATGAGGCTGCCACTTCGATTCGCACCTTGTCCGTTGCGAGCCACCCGGAACCCGATGCGCTCCAGATGATGGTGACGACGCCGCTGACGATTGTGCCGCCGCCGGGCGCCAGCAGCGACAAGGCGCGTGCAGCCGCGCTTTTCGATGCTTGCGCGGTGTTGCCGTAGGCGCCCATGTTAACACGCCCGCCGTTCGGGTACGGTTCATTGTCAAACACCGATTCCGGGGCGCCCGCATCGATGCAGGGGCTGGTCATGCTGTCGGTGACCCACGCGCTGCCACGCCACGAACCGGCGGCGCTGCGCAGGTGGAGATCGCCGGAGGCAGACGCCACATAGAGCGGATCGCGGCTCAGGCTGAACGTGTCGAATCCGGTGGCCTGTTGCCAATCGGCCAGCGTGTAAGCGGAGAAATACGTGTTATTCGTGGCCCAACGCGCGACGCCCGCGCCACTGATCGCCCAGAGGTTATTGTAGTTCGAATTGGTCAGCGCGTTCGCGACAACGCCGATCAGGCACCATCCCGACGAGCCCTTGACGGTGATGATGTTGTTGCGCAGCACCGTCCCCTGGCTCCGACCGCCAAGGGCGATGCCGACGCTCCCGTAGATCGAGATCGTGTTGTGCTCGACGGTGAACGCGGCCAGCCGCGTGCCGGAGTCGGCCTGCAGGTTCATCCCCTTGCCCGTGTTGTGAATCACGGTGTTGCAGATGATGTACTGATCCGATCCGACGGCCTCTGCGGGGTCGTTGATGACATGGACGGCATAGCCGCTGTTGGCGGTCAGGACGTTGTTGCTCAGAATGGCGTTGCGGCAGGTTGCGGGGTCGATCAAGATGCCGGTTTGGGCGCGGCGGAAGACGATCCCGCTGACCCAGGCAAAGTCCTGTTCGATGCGCAGACAGGCGGTCCCCGTTTGCACATTCTGGCGATCCAATACGGTCTGTCCCTCCGCACCCACCAGGCGGAACCAGCCGTTGCTCGGTTGCCCGGGACCGGTGTCGGGCAGCACCAGGTCCGTCGTGAGCATATACGTTCCAGCATCCACATAAATCGTCGTGCCCTGACCCGGCTTATACCGGGTGATCACGGCCTGAATGGTCGCCATCGGCGTGCTCGGACTCAGGCCGTCATACTCGTCGTCACCGACGTCCGTGCACCACACATCTCCTCCGCTGCTGGCGTCATTCACATAAAACGCCATTTCGCCGAACGTGTGTAACGCGGCCAGAAAGAAGCTGAGCATGGCGGCGTGCCGTATCACGCGTCGCCACAGCGGCTGAACTCCCGGGGAATGTGCTCCTGTCTTCATGGTGTGCCCTCCCCTATCGACCCGGATTGCAGAGGCGCCTCCCGTTGTGAATCCGCCGCTTTCAGCCGTTTCTGCAGCGCGCCCAGCCGGCGACTGGCCATCCGGCGCACGGGGCCGTCGGGCGCAACGTCACGCGCCTGTTCGAGAACGGAGACGGCGGCGTCTGCATCGCCCGCGTGTTCCTGCGCATCGGCGAGTTGCCACAACAGCGTCACACGTTTGCCGACGTCGGATTCGCTGCGCAAGGCATCCCGCAGCACCAGCTCCGCATCCTTGAACTGGCCAAGCTGTGCATAGACGCCGGCCAGATAGCCGGCCGGGAGGGGGTGGCTGCCCGCGACGCGCGTCGCCCACGAAAGCGCCTGAGCGGCCTGCCCGAGACCGATGTGCAGGGAGACCAGACGTGGAGCCACCACGGCTTCACACGCCGTGTCGCGCTCCAGCAGCGCCTCATACGCGGCGACGGCTTCCGCCGCGCGCCCCGCACGCTCAGCTTCCGCCGCGCGCCGCAGTACCGTTTCGAACACGGCTGCGGCATTGGTCCCCACGTCTGCCTGCGCCTCGGCCGACGCCGTCACCAGCGACAGCGCCACGCATCCGCAGGCTACCCGCCGGACCGCCCGCCATGGCGTTATGTTCGCGCGTTTCATCATTCCCGATCCCTGGCGGCTCTTGCAAAACCTAAGCGGTGCGGCGAGGACGCCGCTGCCCTGCCTGATTTTGGAGTAGGTCGAACGGTCTTGGTGAGCCGAAGCTGAATGTGTGCCAAGCGGTTTTGCATGAGCCTCCCTAAAAATGGTAGATGCTGGAAATATAAATATCATGCCGATCCACATCCGTGCCCAGCTTACCCGTCTGTCCCGGTACCAGCGTACCCATCACGTCGCTCCCCCACGTGTATGTGTAAGCCACATCGATGATGACTTTGTTCTCGCCTTTGCCCAACGAAATGCCGCTGCCCAGGCTGATCCCCCAGTAGACGTCCGGCGAACCGACCGCCGGACGCTGTTCCCACGAGAGGCCCATGCGGAACGGGATTTCGGTAGTGGGCCGCACCCACAGGTATTCGAAACCGGTCCGGACGGCCCAGCAATCGTCAACCGGATGTTCGCCGTAGCGTGAGCCATCGAGGGGATTGAGCCGCGGCTCGCCCTCGGCTTTGTAGGAGAACTGCGACCACTGCGTCTGACTGACATCGAGCGAACTGGTGAGGCGGTCATTACAGCGCCACGCCGCGCCCGCGGCCCAGTACACGCAACCGGGAGCCTCCACGACCGGGGGCAATCCGGTTTCCGCCACGGCCGCCCGACACGTCCTGCGCTACCTGCGGGAACAGCGCCTCCCCCAGCGCGCCGCCACGGTAGGCGACAGGCTGCGGCAACGCTTCGAGGGCATCAGGCGCGCCGTTTCGGGGGTCCGTGACGTGCGCGGGCGAGGCCTGATGCAGGCCATTGAACTGGGCAGCGATGCCAATCCCATGATAGACGAGACCGACGCCATTCTGGAACAGATGAAGGATCACGGGTTCCTGATCGGCAAAACCGGCCTCAACCGCAACGTCCTGACGGTGATGCCGCCTCTGGTGGTCTCCGACGACGACCTCACAGCGTTGTGCGACCGGCTGCAACAGGTGATGGGGGACATATGCGGCTGGGCATGATCCGCTATTTGAACGCGTTGCCGTTCCATTACGGGCTTCCGCCGGAGGTTCATCTGATCAAGGATGTCCCGGCGGCGCTGGCCGTTCGCATGGCTTCCGGAGACGTTGAGGCTTCTCTGGTACCCACTGCCGCGTTTCTCAAGGAGGGGCTCACCCTCGGCTGGTCACGGGTCGAAGAACTGGGCATTGCCTCTACCGGCAGCGTCGGATCCGTTTACATTCGTGCGGACGTGCCCCCATCGGAAATCCGCACCTTGCGCCTTTCTGCCGATTCCCGCACCTCCAATCTGCTGGCGCAAATTATTCTGCGCCGGTGCTACGGAACATCCCCGCAGATCATTCCGGCCGCCGCGTTCTCAACGCCGGTTGACGGCGAAGTCATCATTGGCGATGTCGCCCTCGGCCATGTGCCGGCTGCGGGCGAGACCTTGATCGACATCGGCGACGCGTGGCTCAGACTGACGGGACTGCCGGTGGTTTTTGCGGTTCTAGTCGGACGGGACGACGATACCGCACGCCGCGCGGGCGCGCTGCTCGCCCCGGTCGTCAGCCGCAATCTGGCCAATCTGGACACGTTGTTGACCGCCTTCAATATGACGCGCCACCGTGATTACTTCACCCGTCTCCACTATGTGCTCACCGACCGTCACCGTCAGGCGTTGCAGGTTTTCAAGGCCCTCATTGATGAGGAACGCCTATGAGCCGCCATCGCATTATGTTGAAAAGCATTCAGGAGATTGTTGCGGCGCGGGGCCGTATCACCCCCGCGCAGGCTCTCTGGTTGTTGCGTGAGGCCGATCTCATGGATCTGGCGGAACTGGCCACCCGGCGACGGCGGCAGTGGGTGGGTGATCGCGCCTTCTACCAGTACAATTTCAATGTCAATCACACCAATATCTGCGGTAATAAGTGCAAACTGTGCGCATTCTACCGCCAAGACGGGGAGGGGTACACCCTCACACCGGAAGCTGTCGGCGAAGCGGTTGCCAACGTCTATGCCCGTGGCGTCGATGAAGTCCATCTCGTGGGCGGACTCAACGACAAGATGCCGTATGCCTATTATTTGAATCTGGTCAAGGCGATCAAGGCGGTTTCTCCCACGATCCACATCCAGGGGTTTACCGCGGTTGAAATCGACTTCTTCGCCAAACTCAAAGGCTGCCCTTCCGTCGACGTCTTGACCGAGTTCAAGGCCGCCGGTTTGGATTCGCTGCCGGGCGGGGGCTCGGAAATTTTTTCCGAACGGGTGCGCAAGCTCATCTGCGAGGCCAAAGCTTCCGCCGAAGTCTGGCTGCGAATCCACGAGGAAGCCCACAAGCTGGGGATGACCTCCAACGCCACCCTGCTCTATGGCCATGTCGAAACCGATGCGGAAATCATTGAACATCTCGAGCGGCTTCGGACCGTGCAAGACCGAACCCGCGGCTTCCGCGCTTTTGTTCCGCTCAAATTTTTTCCGCAGAACACCCAACTGGGCATTGAAAGCCGGGGATCAACCGGAGTGTACGACTCCCGGTTGCTCGCCACCGCCCGCATCTTCCTCGATAACTTCCCCCATCTGAAGTCACTCTGGATGATCTATGGGTACAAAGGCGCGCAAGTCGGGCTCGCGTTCGGAGCCGACGATATCGGGGGAACTTACTTTGATGAATACATCGTCCATGCCGCGGGCGCCAATACGCCCAAGAGTCTGACCGAAGCCGAAATCTGCGGACTCATTCAGCGGGCGGGCCGTACGCCGGTCAAAGTCAACAGTTGCTACCAGGGGGTTGTGTATGGATAAGCGCATTCATGGGAAAGTGCTCGGCGGGGAGCGGCTCACCCCGTCGGACGGGGTAGACCTGTTTGCGTGGGACCTTCAGGATCTGGGGCGCCTGGCCCAGATCGTCCGCTACCGGCACAACCCCGAACGTATCGTCACGTATGTGCTCGATCTGAACCTCAACCTGACCAACATCTGCGCGCATGAATGCGACTTCTGCGCCTTCTGGCGGAAGGAATCCAGTCCCGACGCCTATTTGCTATCCGACCGGGAAGTCACCGATGCCGTGGACGCGGCCGTGGCGGAGGGTGCCTCGCAGGTGATGATCCAAGGCGGCGTCCATCCGCGCCTGCGCCTCTCCGATTACGAGCGTATCCTGCGGCTGTTGCGGGAGGCGCATCCGCAGATCACCCTTCATGTGCTCTCTCCCACCGAGATCGCCGCGCTCGCACGCGCCGACTCCCTCACCGTTCTGGACACGCTGAAGCGTCTGCGGTCGGCGGGCATGGATTCCTTGCCGGGAGGAGGCGCGGAAATCCTCGTGGACCGGGTCCGCCAGCAGGTCAGCCCCCGTAAGATTTCCGCCGACGGATGGCTTGATGTGATGGAGACCGCCCACCGCCTGGGCATGCGCAACCGCCACCATGATGTTCGGAGGCATCGAATCGCTGGCCGAACGGATCGATCACCTCGATAAAATTCGCACCCTTCAGGATCGGACCGGTGGCTTCCGGGCCTTCATTCCCTGGACGTTCTCGCCCGCCAACACGAAACTCGCGCAGGTGCCGCGCGCCGGCGGACTGGAATACCTCAAGACCCTCGCGATTTCACGCATTTACCTCGACACGATTCAGCATCTCGCCACAGGCTGGCTCACCGAGGGGATCGAGGTCGCCCAGCTTGGGCTGTTCTTTGGTGCCGACGACTTTGGGGGGACCCTTTCCCGTGAAGAGGTCATTCGGGCCGCGGGCGGCGGCGGTGTACAGACCACGCGAACGGAGATCGAACGCCAGATTCGTCTCGCCGGATTCTCGCCGGCCGTGCGCAACACCTGTTACGAACGGATTGACCCCGCCGATCAGGGGTCGCAGAACTCCCGCTGATCTTCCGGCCGGAGTGCGGCGAATTCGTCTTTGCGGACATAGACGAGCTCCTGGCGGCCGATGCTGCGGATGGCGGTCCGTTTGAGTGTCAGATACGAGCGGAGCGAGCCGTCGGCATCGGGGGACTCGTCCAGATCGAATCCCCGGCGTGAGACAGCGAACGAGAACGATCCCATCTTTTGCAGCCGCGCGGCCACGTTGATGGAGGAGCCGACATAGTCGGCCCCTCCGCCGATCGCAATGATCTGCCCGAGCGCGATGCCGCACCGCAAACGGCCGGGCGGACCACTCACCGCCCGCCGGATATCGGGAAGAAACCGGCTTGTATAGGCGTTGGTGACGGCCAACAGGCTTTGCACGATGTTCACTTTTCCGGGAAGCCCGCGGCACTCCTCCGTGGCCCACAGAAACAGGATGCCGTCTCCAAGAAACTTGGCAAAAAATGGCAGGCAACCCCACAGGCGCACGGTGTCGCCGTCCTCGCCCTCCCGGAACTCATCGGCCAACGCGCGGAACAGCCAGGTGAGGTACCGCGTCAGGAATTCCGGGATCACCAGATGCGAATCGACCTGGCCGCAGAAATCGGTAAACCCCTCAAGATCGAAAAACGCGGCCAGCGCCTGGACGTATTTGCCATCCCGCGCAATGTCCCCCAGCCCCAGGACGCCGGGGTTGAACAACGCGAATTCCTCGCGATTCAACGCGTTGAACATGACGCCCGATCCATAGTGTTCCGGCGCGCCCGCGACGTTCCGATACGTGAAAGAGATGTTCGGCATGCCCGTCCCAGCCTTTCGGTTCTAAACCACAATCCGAGGGGTGTTCCCGTCCGCCTTCCAGATCATACGCATGCCCTGGCGTCCGAAGCGCGCCTGCGGCAACACGGCGCGCAGCCGCTTTTCGCGCCGCGCCAGGGTCGCATCGTCATCATCCGGCGAGAAGTGAGTCACCACCAACAAGCCCGCACCGGTTGTCTGAGCCACCTGGACCGCATCCTGCCAGGCGCTGTGCCCCCACCCCGCGCGGCTCTTGCCGTCGTCCGGGCCCTCGAAGATCAGCACGTCGGCGGGTTTTGGCGTCCGACACAGGCGGAGCAGCGCGGCCCGTTCACGCGCGCGGGAACCGCCCCACTCGACATCCGTGGCGAAGACCAGCGACGCGCCCGTGTCGCGCACGTCGACGCGGTAGGCGTAACAGCCTCCCGTGTGATGCACGGCGCACCAGCGCACGTCGAACGGGCCGTGGCGAAAGGGCACGGTGCCGCAGGGCACGGGCAGCGTCACGTTGCGCACACGGGCGCCGATGCGGACCGGCCAGAACGGCGGACCCACCAGCCGGCGGACCGCCCTCCCCGCCGACATGCCGCCGCAGAGGGGCGCCGCCAGGAGCACGCGCCAGGCAGGATCATAAAGCGGCGCGAAGGCGGGAAGACCGATCAGATGATCCATATGAAAATGGGTCAGCAGCAGCAACACCGGTTGCGCGGCGCCCGCTACGGCAAGCCGCTCATGGAAAGACCGTATCCCGGTTCCCGCGTCCAGCACCAGGCAGCCGGCGTTGCCGGCATCGACGAGGACGCTCGTCGTCGCGCCGCCGTAGCGGACAAAGTCGGGATGCGACACGGGCACTGACCCTCTGACGCCACCCAACGTCACCTGTAACCGTTCCTCTCGCATGGGGTTATTTTTGCACATTACCGCTCGCATGAACAGTCCGACTATTCCGGACGATCATTCCGGAGCGCATCCCTGTTTCATTAGAGGCTTGAGTTCGGTGGGCCGGAACTCCGATTCCGGCCTTGGAATGGGCCGCAATCGGAGTTGCGGCCTACAGGTCCACATCGCAAGGTCAATAAAACAGGGATGCGCCCATCATTCCGCCCGCGTGGCGGCGAGAGCCGCCCGCAGGCTCCCCACGTCGCAGGACACCACGTCAACCTCAACAAACCGCCGGCCGATATCCCGAAGGTGGTGCGCATCCGACGCCATGATCCGCGGGTAACGCCGCCACACCGATTCCGGAAAACCCGCCTCCGCATAGCCCGGCGTCACTTCCAGGGCATCATAGGGCAGATCGGGAATCATTCCCAGTTGCGAGAGCAGACTGCTGTGCAACCGGTTCACATGGGACGGAATAAACAACCCTCCCCGCTCATGGACCTTGTGGCACACCTCCGTCAAAGGCCAGGCACAGCCGGTCCCGAGGTAAAGGTCCACCGTGCCGAGGATGTGCTCATCGACATCCACATAGACCTGATCCCCCATTTTATCGGGACGGTTCGTCACCTGCGGCAGTTGCGCATAGACCTCGGCACCGAACGCCAGAGCCACCTCCACCGTGTCGAACAGGCACAGGACATGCAACTCCTCCGCCGTACAGACTTCCAGTCCCGCCAGGAACGACAGGCCGACACGGCGGCACGCCTCCGCGCAGGCCGGGGTATTCAAGGCCGTGTTGTGGTCGGTCAGCGCAATGCCGTCCAGGCCGGCCGCGACCGCCGCCCCTGCAATCGCCGCAGGCGACATCTCCAGCGCGCCACAGGGCGAGACGCAGGAATGAATGTGCAGATCCAATTTCATGCGTCGTGGGGTCCGGACCGGAACGCCTCCTCCAACTTGACCGACGCCCGATACTGGTTGTCCTCCGTCTGCAACAGCAGGATGCCTTCCCGTCGCGCAGCCTCCAGCATATCCGGCGGGGCCTGGCGACCGCTGGTCAGCACGATGGCATGAACCCCGGCCAGTGAGGCCACTGCCACGGTATTCAGATGTGATTGCAGGGTCACCAACACCGAATGCGCCGGGGCGTTGGCCATGATGTCGCTCAGGAGGTCCGACGTGAAACCCGCTTCCACCCGTGTTGCCGGGCAGGCGTCCTGGACGCATTGCCAGTCGGCCACACGCCGGAGTTTCTCCAACGAAAGCCCTTTCATCATCACACCTCTCCGTTACGACGGCTGCGACGGCTCGTCCTTCCCGGACGGCAGCCGGATGGTCGCCCGCACCGTTGTTCCGCGTCCGACGGCCGACTGGATGTCAAACGCATCGGCATTCCGCCGGATGTTGTTCAAGCCCATGCCGGCTCCAAAACCAAGCGACTTAATCCACTCGTTCGCCGTGGTGAACCCCTCCTGCATCGCCTGCTCCACATCGGGTATGCCGGGCCCCTCGTCCGCAGCCAGCAATTCCACTTTCTCCGAATCCATGTGAAAGGTGAAGGTTCCGCCCAGCGAATGCACCACCAGATTGATTTCCATCTCGTAGGCAGCCACCGCCACCCGGCGAATCAACGCTGGCGAATAATGGTGTTCCGTGAGGACTTTCTTGATCGCATGCGCCGCCTTGCCCGCGTTTTCAAAATCAAACCGCTCCACCCGGAACCGCCGCACCACGGTGTCGACATCGCGAATCGCCGAGACGGGCAGTTTGGCTTCCAGCTTGTGATACTCGTTGTGCAACTCCACCAGCAGGGAGGCGCTGACATCACGGCTCGACAGGATCCCCACCAGCAGATTCTCCTTGTTCAGCACCGGAAAACGACCAAACTTGAACTTCTCAAAATACGAGATGCCGAAAGACAGCGGCATGTCGTCCTCCAGCACCACCATCTGGGTCGTCATGTGGCGCTCCACCGGATCGTCACTGTAGCCCCCATCCAGCGCCCGGATGATGTCGTCAATACTGACGATGCCGAACAGACGCCCCCGCTCCGCCACCGGCACGCCGTTGATCCGGTTATCGCGCATCAGGTGCTGGACCGCGCGCAGGGAATCCTTCCGGGCCGCCGTGATCACCGGGGAGGACATCACGTCCTTGATCTTCAGTTTGAACAGAAGATCGAGAATCACCAACGGCGACTGCTCCGGGCTGACGGGAATCGTTTTCATGCGGGATTCATGAGCTTGCCAATCATGACACAGGCCTCGAACTTAGCCTGAGGCGCGCGCAACAGGGTCACATCCATCTCCCGGGCCAGTGCGACCATGCTGCCAGGAAGGGTCTTGTTGTTCACCACCAACACGGCGTGGGCGCCGACGATATCCGCCGTGCGGACGGTCTGGTCCGAAGGCAGTGAGGTCACCAGCAGCAGAGAATCCTTATCGACCACCAGCACATCGCTCATCAGATCCGAGGCCACCACGTTCCGGATAACCGTCGTATCATAACGTCCGCCTTTGTGGATCACTTTGCATCCCAGCGCATCAACAACAGCCTCTAGTTTCATCGCCCTGTCTCCTGTTCTTCAACACCAAATCACGCATCCACGTCACGGGTCAGGCGCGGCACGTTTCGGACCGTCGCCTGCACCCGTTGGTCCGGCATGCCTTGTTCTGGCCATAATCGCCTTCGAGTAAACCTCGGAAGGACAAATCTTCGTCAAGGTCAGGCCAGTGCA
>CAZOJL010000078.1:0-15954 GCA_964580075.1 uncultured Akkermansia sp.
CTTTCGCTATGCTGTGTCATTCTTTGAACGAGGCGCCTATGTACCAACCCGTGTCGAACAAATCCGATTTCCCGGCGATGGAACGCGAGACGCTCGCCTTCTGGGAGCAGCACGACACCTTTCGCAAGAGTCTGGACAAGAATCGCGGCCAACGCGAGTACGTCTTTTACGACGGTCCCCCCTTTGCCACCGGGCTGCCGCATTACGGGCATGTGCTCCCCGGCGCCATAAAGGATATCGTTCCGCGCTACCAGACCATGCGCGGGTACCATGTGGCGCGTCGCTTCGGGTGGGACTGCCACGGCCTGCCGATCGAGGCGCTGGCGCAGGAAGCCCTCGGCATCAATGGCGCGCATGAGATTCGCGCCTATGGCGTGGACAAGTTTAACGAGCAGTGTCGCGCCATGGTGCTGCGCTACGTCGGCGAATGGCGCAAAACCGTCGCGCGCATGGGGCGCTGGGTTGATTTCGACAACGACTACAAGACCATGGACCCCGCGTACATGGAGACGGTCTGGTGGATGCTCAAACAACTCTGGGAACAGGGTCGCATCTTCAAGTCATACCGGATCATGCCCTACAGTTGGAAGCTCAACACGCCGCTCAGCAACTTCGAGGCGGGAAGCAACTACAAGGACGTGCAGGATCCCGCCGTTACCTGCCGCTTGCGGGTCACCCAAGGAGCGCCCGAGGCCTGGGGCGAGACCTACCTGCTCATCTGGACGACCACGCCGTGGACCCTCCCCGGCAACCTCGGGGTTTGCGCCGGCCCGGAAATCGACTACGTCTGTGTGCGCGACAACAAGGACAGCGTCTGCTTCGTCCTCGCCGAGGCGCGCCTCGCCGCCTACTACAAAAGACCAGAAGACTACACCGTGGTTGCCCGCCTCATGGGGCGCGACCTGCTCGGCTGGCAGTACACGCCGCTCTTCCCGTATTTTGCCGCGCAGCCCAATGCCTTCCGTGTCCTGAACGATCCCTTTGTGACCACCGAGGACGGCACCGGCTTGGTTCACCTGGCGCCGGCCTATGGCGAGGACGACTTCCGCGTCTGCCGCGCCGCCGGTATCGACATCGTCGACCCGCTGGACGAAAATTGCTGCTTCACCGCGCAGGTGCCGGAACAGGCCGGCGTGTTCTGCAAAGACGCCGACAAAGAACTGATCCGCCATCTCAAACACGTCGGTAAACTGGTCCATCAGTCCACCCTCGTCCACAGCTATCCATTCTGCGACCGCACGGACACACCGCTGATCTATCGCGCCATCGAGGCGTGGTACGTGCGGATCGAAGACGTGCGGGACCGCCTCGTCGCCAACAACGAGACCGTCCATTGGACGCCCGATTACATTGGCGATAAGCGTTTCGGCAACGGTCTGCGCTCGGCTCCGGACTGGAACATCAGCCGTAATCGCTTCTGGGGGTCCTGCATTCCGATCTGGATCAACGAGGCAGACCCGGCGGACATGATCTGCGTGGGCTCGATTGCCGAGCTCGAACACCTGTCCGGACAGAAGGTCGCCGACCTGCACAAGCACGTGGTGGACGCGATCCTCATTCACCGGGACGGCAAGACCTATCGCCGCACGCCGGAGGTGCTCGACTGCTGGTTCGAGTCCGGCTCCATGCCTTACGCGCAGCAACACTATCCCTTCGAAAACGGCGACCGGCTTGACGCCTTCTTTCCGGCGGATTTCATCGCCGAGGGGCTCGACCAGACGCGCGGCTGGTTCTACACGCTGCTGGTGCTGGGCACGCTGGTCTTTGACCGGGCACCGTTCCGAAATGTGGTCGTCAACGGCATGGTCCTGGCCGAAGACGGCAAGAAGATGAGCAAGCGGCTCAAGAACTATCCCGACCCAAACTATATCATGGACACCTACGGGGCGGATGCGCTGCGGCTCTACCTCATTTATTCGCCGGTCGTGCGCGCCGAGAACCTGCGCTTCGCCGAGAATGGCGTGAAGCAGATCCTGCGCGACCTGCTAATCCCGTGGTGGAACGCCTACGGATTCTTTGTGACCTACGCGACGGTCGACGGGTTCTGCGAAGCGGCGATGCCCTCTCCCGACTCGCCCCACGAACTCGACCGGTGGATCGTCTCGTCGCTGGAAACGCTCGTCGCCGATGTGACGGCGGCGATGGACGCCTACGATCTGCAAAAATCGGTGCGCCCGTTCGTGCTCTTCGTGGAAAATCTGACGAACTGGTACATCCGCCGCTCGCGCCGACGCTTCTGGAAATCGCAGAACGACGCCGACAAGCAGTACGCGTACCGCACGCTCCGCTACGTGTTGGTTCAGCTTTGCAAAGTGGCGGCGCCCTTCACCCCCTTCATCGCCGAGGCGATCTACCGCAACCTGCGCGGCGCGGCCATGCCCGAGTCGGTCCACCTGTGCGACTTTCCGGAGGCCAATGCAACGGCGCGGGACGAGGCGCTCGAACGGCGCATGAACCGGGCGCAGACGGCGGTGAACCTGGGCCATTTCCTCCGCAAACAGTGCGAAATCAAGGTCCGACAGCCGCTCGCGCGCGCCACGCTCGCCAGCGCCGATGCCGCGTTGCTCGACGACCTGCGGCCCATGGCGGGGCTGATCGCCGACGAACTGAACGTCAAGGAAGTCGCCTTCGCCGCCGATGAACTGGCGTTTGTCAAACTGACGGCCAAGGCGAATTTCAAGACGCTCGGGCGCCGCTTGGGCAAACGGATGAAAGCCGCCGCCGACGCCATCGCCGCCCTGCCGCCGGCGTCGCTGACCGCCGTGGCCGAGGGTCAGCCCTGTATGATCGATCCGGGTGATGGCGGACCGGCGATCGAGCTGGCTACCGAAGATGTCCTCGTGCAGCGGGAAGAGCGCGAAGGACTCACCGTGGCCAACGCCGGGGCCCTAACACTGGCGCTGGAGACCGCGCTGGACGAAGCGCTGGTGCGCGAGGGGCTGGCCCGCGAATTCGTCTCGACCGTGCAGGGGTTGCGCAAGGAGGCCGGGCTGGAGATCGCCGACCGCATCACCCTCGACGTGTCGGGATCCGTCGCCGTGCGCGCGGCGCTCGAGGCCCATCGCGAGTATGTGTGCGGCGAGACACTGTGCGTTGCGCTGCGGCTGGCGGAGCGGGCGGAGGGCGCGCCGGCCGACCTCAATGGCGAGCCGTGCGGGATCACACTGGCCAAATCATGAAGGGGGACGCGTGTTGACCGAATGGTTCTGGACCTTCCTGGATACGCTTCGAGAAAACACCTGCCTGCAGGGGTTGGTGGCGGCCGGCGGCACGTGGCTGTTTGAAGATGGCGTCAGCATCGGCTGCGCCATGCTGGCCGCGTCCCGTGACATGCACTGGCAGGTGGTTCTGGCGGCCCTGACGGGCGGTATCGCTTCGGGTGACCTCGCGCTCTATCTCACGGGTCTGTTTGCCTCCCGGCAGGTCTTCAAACGCCGCTGGATCAGCCGCAGCCGCCTGTTGTGGGCCGAGGAGTATTTCAGCGGGCACATGGTCAAGGCCATCTTCATGGCGCGGTTTCTGCCGGGAACGCGGACCGTTACCTTCGTGGCGGCCGGGCTTCTGGGCGCGCCGTTCTGGCGGTTCGTCCTGCTGGCCGTGCTGGCCTCGTTCACGCAGACGGCCGTGTACCTGATCCTGGCGATGACGATTGGATCGGCCGTGCTGCCCTATCTGGGTAATCTCGGGCTGCGGGTGGGTGTGGTGGCTGTGGTCTTGGGGGGCGTGGTGGCGCTCAACGTGGTGATCGCCCGGCGCCAGCGGGTGAAGGAGGAGACCGCCGTTCCCGAGGCCGATGCGCTGGCCGAACACGAGACGCCCACGACCGTCTTCGAATTCTGGCCGATCTGGGTGTTCTATTTTCCCGTGCTCTTCTACATCGTCTATCTGGCGATCCGGTTCCGCGGGTTGCGTGTGACCATGGCCAGCAATCCGTGTATGTACGCCTCGGGGCTGGTACGGGAGTCGAAGCAGCAGATCTATGCGATCTTCCCGCCGGATGTCGCCGACCGGTGGGTCGGTCGGGTGGCGATTTCGCCGCCGAGTACCCCCCAGCAGAGCGCCGGGGAACGACTGGAACGGGCGCGCGAGGTGCTGGCCGAGCGAGGTATCGGCTTCCCGCTGGTGGCCAAGCCCGACGTCGGCCAACGCGGCGTCGGCGTCAAGCGGATCTGCAGCGAGGCGGAATTGCTGGCCTATTTCCGGACCTTTCCCAAGGAGCATGCCGTGATCATGCAAACGCTGATCACCCGGCCGCACGAGGCGGGGGTTCTCTATGCGCGCAAGCCCGGCGACGCGCATGGCCGGGTCGTCTCGCTGGGGCTCAAGGCCTTCCCGGTCGTCACCGGAGACGGCACCCATTCCCTCCGGCATTTGATATTGGCCGACAACCGCTGCCGCAAGCTGGCGCATGTCTATTTCGCCAAGCATCAGGCCACGCTCGACGACATCCTGCCCGCAGGCAAGGTGCGGCAGCTCAACTTCGCCGGCAATCACGCGCAAGGCACGGTCTTTATCAACGGAAACCACGCGATCACGCCTGAAATGTCCGAGGTGTTTGATGGCATCGGGCGGTCGCTCGGCGAATTTTATTATGGCCGGTTCGACGTCAAGTACGACTCGCTTGAGCAACTGCAGCGGGGAGAGGCATTCACCATCATCGAGGTCAACGGCGCCGGTGCCGAGCCGATCCACATGTGGGACGGCCGGATGTCCCTGCGGGGCGCTTACCAGGCCGTGTTGTGGCAGCATCGACACCTGTACGAGGTCGGCGCAATGAATGTCCGGCGTGGGTTCCCGACCCTCACCCCCTGGCAGGTGATCCGCGATTATTGGTACGTCAACCGCCTCGTGAGGCGTTATCCGGGGGCGGATTAGGCTGCCGGAATGCCTGACGGGGCGGAAGCGACCGGATGCGCGGGAGGGCTGGCGGATAACGGAGAGAGGGCACAAACGCCAATGGCGCAGTGTACGGAACCGAGTGAAAATGACGGCTGCAACGCGGCGGATGGGTTCTTCGACCGCCGGTTTGACCGGTTGGCGCGGCTGGTGGGGGAGGATCGCCTCCGTCGGCTGCAGCGGGCGCACGTCATGGTGGTGGGCGTGGGCGGCGTCGGTTCATGGGCTGCCGAAAGCCTGGCGCGTTCCGGCATCGGGACGATCTCACTGGTGGATTTCGATGATGTCTGCATCACCAATTTCAACCGGCAGTTGCACGCGCTGGAGGGGCGCATCGGGCAGCCCAAGGCGGACGTGATGGCCGAACGGCTGCGGCAGATCAATCCGGAGGCCGTGGTGCGGGTGGAGGCCTGCTTCTACAGCGAAGCCAACGCCGATCGGCTCCTGGCCACCGCGCCCGATTTCGTGGTGGATGCCATTGACAGTGTGTCTTCCAAGTGCCATCTGCTGGCCACCTGCCATGCGCGCGGCATCCGCGTGGTGTGCGCCACCGGTTCGGCGGGACGCATGGACCCGGTTCCAATCACGGTGGACGACCTGTCGCGGACAGACGTGGACCCGCTCGCGCGCGCCGTGCGCCGCATCCTGCGCCGGGATTACGGCTTTCCGCGCGAAGGCGACGGGACGTTTGGCATACCGGCGGTGTTTTCGCGCGAGGAGCCCATCCCTCCGCAGGAACTGCCGAGCGACTGCGGCAGCGCGCGGCGTTGTTTCTGCGCCAGCCGGAACGGCGCGTCCTTCAATTGCGACGACCGGAACGTCATTCTGGGCTCAGCCGCCTTTGTCACCGGCGCCTTTGGCCTGCATTGCGCGGCGGTGGTGGTCCGCAGGTTGTTGGAGGCGACCGAGCCTCCGGATTCTATTCGATCACAACGTCCGGAAATGCCGCCAGCAGTGTCGCCTCCGCCCGTTTGATGGCGTCACGCGCGTCGCGGGCGCCGGTGCCGGTCCCGGAAGCCTTCATGTAGTCGCGCACCGCCTCCTGATAGGCCTTGATGGCGTTGGTCTGGGCGGCCGTCAATCCGGCATGCGCGGCCAGTGGGGCGGTGTCGAGCAGTACCACGGCCGCAGGATCGGCCGGGCGCGGCGGCGTGTCCGGCGCTTCAACTCCGTTTGCGCCCGCGCCGGCCGCGGGAATCCCCCGGGGAAAGGCCGCGCGTAATCCGTTCTCGGCACGGGTCAGGGCCTGTCGCAATGCGGTCTCCTGAACCTTGCGTGCGCGCAGTGCGTCGAGCATCTCCCCCCGGCCCTTGCCTTTGGCCTGATCCATGGCCGCGACCATTTTCGTGCTCTCCCTCACAAACGCGTCGTATGGCGCGCGCTGCGCCAGGTAGAGCTTGACGGCCGCCATCTGCGCCGGTGTCAGGTCCAGGCGCGCGGACAAGTGGGTGACGTCGAGCATGGGTTGGGGCTTCGGGGGCTCCGGCAGACCGCCGGCCGCTGCCGCCGACGGCTCCTCCCGGGCCACCAGACGCTGCACCTGCATGCCATAGACCGTCTCTTCCTGCGCCCCCGGGCCGTCCTTGATAATGGAGAACTTTGCCTGTTTGTAGCCGAGCAGCTTCACGTCCAGCGTGCGTGACCCCTGTTCGAGCACCCCCTCGCGAGGAGGCGTGAGCGTGAGGGCTTCGACGGTCATGCGCGGCTCTACTACCGCCGTGCCGTCGGCGCGGTTGAAATGAAACATGTTCTTCTCGTAACGCATGAACGTGCCGTCGTAAGTCTGGGTGCGCGTAACCAGCGTGTCGGCCGTTGCGACGGTGGCGGCGAGCGGAAGCCCCACGGCCAGTATCCGCAATAGGACTGCTGACAGAGAGCCGCGATCATCAGCACTCATTGTGCCTCTCCTCTATTTCATAAATCGGTTTCACAAGCGCCACGAGAACACGGTGAACGTAGCAGGAACCGCGCTTCGACGCAAGCGCGGTCCTGTGTAGGGCGAATCACACCCATTGTTGTCGCTTCGCGGTTTGACTTCCGCGAGCGAATCGTCTAATGTGGTATGCGAAGAAAGGGGGGAGACCATGAGCGTTCTGAAAGCCACATTCCACGGAGGCGTCTTCGTCCCTGAAACGCGCCCCCGCATCGCTGACGGTAGAACCGTCTTGCTCTCCGTCCGTGTCTGCCCCGTCGAACCTGACGGATGCAATCCAAGCCCAAGCGGCGATCCGTATTTTTTGAACCGAAGCAACGTGGATGCCATCCGCATGTCGGCGGAGCAGGCGCGAAAGGGTAAAACGGTGCCCCTGGACGAGGATAGGGATTTGAAGGACATATTCGGAAGCCTGTGATGTATACCATCCTCTTCACCGAGGCTGCCAAACGAGACGTCTTGGCGCATCAGGCAAGCGGTAATCTTTCGTTGCTGCGCAAGATCAACGCCTTGTTGGGGGAATTGCGGGAGCACCCGCGCACAGGAACAGGGAAGCCGGAACGATTGCGAGGCGATCTGTCGGGGCTTTGGTCGCGGAGGATCAATCGGGAGCACCGGTTGGTCTATTCCATTCATGACGCCGTGGTTACCGTCGAAGTGATATCGGCAAGAAGCCATTACGGCGGCTGACCGGGGCTCTTCCTGTCCACTGCCACCCAGGCTGCGGAGAAGCCGTCGGATTAGCCTAGAGCCGGCACGCTTCGTGTTGAATCCGAAATCCGGCCACAGATTCCCTGTCCCCGTTCGGCCATTTTGAGAGAGCGGGGCAGGGAAGTCAACACCTTTTCGCCCAAATGGCGGCAGAGCACCAGACGAGCGAAGGTCACCGTCCGGCGGCTGGGGGTGTCGGCGGCCCGGCCCGGCGGGCGCCGGGCTTCTCCCGCGCCAGTGCGGCTGCTTCATAGGTCCGCACCAGATGGGGGCAGAGGAGGCAGGGGCATCCAAGGGACAGGCATCCAAGGGACACAAGCATCCAAGGGACAGGCAACCGATATCGCAGTAACGGGGCGGAAATGGATCAGGAAATATTTTGGGGAGGCCCCCTATGAGCCGAGGAGTTGCGCGGCGGCGCGGCGGCGCTTTCTGGGCGCCTGCGGACGCCTGGCGGCGCGGCGGGAGGGCTTTGGCTCGGCGGGGAGGAGCGGCGCGGTGAAGCGCTCGTAGAGGGCGAAGAGGAATTCCACGCGCTGGCGGTCGGAGGTGAAGGGCTGCGAGCGGTAACACTGGTCAACCGCGCGGTCGAGGTCGGCGTGGGCCTTCTGGCGCTTGGTGACAAACGCGTCGGGGCCGGGCGTGAGATAGGGACCGATGTTGCTCGTCTCGGTCACGGTGGCGTCGCCGTTGCCTGAGTCGTAGTCGAACAGCCTCTTGACCGGGATGTCGAACGCCGCAAAACCGATGATCACGACGTGGACGTGGGCCTTGCCGCGCGCTTCGCTCTGCCAGGGGAACGTCCGGTGCGCGAAGTGGATCTTGATGCGCCACGCGCTGAACAGAAGCCCCCAGACCAGCGGCACCTGTTCGCCCTGGGTGATCGAGTTGGTGGACACGAAACCGACCACGATACCCGAACCTTGGATGTATTCGGCGGCGCGGCAGTGCCAGCAAGTGACGTAATCCAGATCGCCGGCATTCTTGAATCTCCCGAACACGGCGGCCATGTCGGCTTTCTGCTCGGCGGTCTGGTAATGCTTGCCGATGAAGGGCGGGTTGCCGAGCACATAGGAACACTGTTCGGGAGGGAGGATCGCTTTCCAGTCGAGCCGGAGGGCGTTGCCGAGATGGATATGGGCGGACATGCGGAGCGGCAGGCGCACGAAGTATTGGCCGAATGCCTCGGAGAGGCGGGTGTTCATCTGGTGTTCCATGAGCCACATCGCCACCTCGGCGATGCGGGCGGGCCACTCCTGGATCTCGATGCCGGTGAAGGCGTCCACATTGATGCCGGAGAGTGACTGGACGTCGAGTTCCTGCTGGACCTCTTTGCCGAACAGGTCCTTGAGCACCTCGATCTCCAGCAGGCGCAGTTCGCGGTAGGTGATGACGAGGAAGTTGCCGCAGCCGCACGCGGGGTCGAAGAAGCGGAGGGCACCGAGCTTCTTGTGGAACTGCCGAAGCATGGCCTTGCTGCGCCGGGCCTTCTCGAACTCCGACCGCAGGGCGTCCATGAAGAGGGCGTTGATGACCTTGAGGATGTCGCGCTCGGAGGTGTAATGCCCGCCTGTCTGGCGGCGCTCCCTGAGGTCCATCACGCCCTGGAAGAGGGAGCCGAAGACCGCAGGGGAGATATGCGACCAGTTGAAATCGGTGCAGGCGACCAGCGCGTCGCGCATGGCGCGGTTGAAATCGGCGAAGCCGAGCCGCTCTTTGAAGAGCTCGCCGTTGACGTGGGGGAAGGCGGCGAGCAGTTCGTCGAGGTTCCGCTGGCGGCGTTCGACCGGGGTGTCGAGCACTTCGAAGAGGCGGGCCAGAAGCACGCCAAGGTCGGATCCGTCCTTGGCCGTGCGGTTCTCGATGTAGAGGGTGAAGGCCTTGGGCTCGAAGAGGCCGGTGTCTTCGGCGAAGAGGCAGAAGAGGATGCGAACGAGGAAGCGCTCGAGGTCGTGGCCGGCGTAGCCGCCCTCGGCGAGGGCGTCGTGAAGAGCCCCGAGGATCTCGACGGCCTTGATGTTGATGGGGTCCTCGTCGCGCGAAAAGCGGATGGCGTTCTGGCGGATTTCGTTCCAACTGATCGGCATGCGGGGAGCCCTCTGGCTGCGCGGAGGCGCGGAATGACGGTCACGCGGACAGGGGAGAAGATAGCGTGATTGACGGCGGTTGGCAAGAACGGAAGTGGTGCTGCGGTGCGGCCAGGGCAATTCTAATTTCGCGCCCCGTTCGCTCCGGCCCGTTGAGGGGCCTGTGCCGGGTTCGCACAATGTCATCTTGTAACGCAACCGCCTGCCGTCTCCAGTAGCCGGGATGCGCCTTCCGCCACGCCCGGACCCGGCCGACATGTGGCCCCTCGCCGTGATAGTTGATGTTCTCCGGATGTGCCAGCCAACGCCGCTGACTCGCCTGATGGCTGGCGTGCTGGCAGGCAGGGTTTGAGCAGTACTTCTGGCGGCTGGCGTTGTAGACGTGAGGCTTATACAACTCGCCACAGTCTAAGGATTGACGGGTGCATGATCCTCCGTTCCGACAATGTCCTGAATCCGGGCGGCTTCCCAATAGAGCGGGTGCAGCCTGTCCCGCATGAGTTCGGCCAGCAACGGGTTTTTGATCTCCTCGGCGCGATTCAGCGCGTCGCTGAAGATCGCATCCAAAATTTCCAACTCCTGCCGCCTGTCAAACAGGATCGCGAAAAGGATGGGGAAACGCTCGTCCGGCAGGAGATTCACCGCATGGCGCACGCACTCCATGCGCGCGTCTTTGTCGACTTTGACCAGCGCCGCCTTCAGTTCGAACGCCTGCTCGGCGGACGGGGTGCCGTCCTGCTCCATGATCCGCTCGATGAACCGCTCCCAGTCGGAAACGGCCCCTCCGTCGGCATCGGAAACCTCAGAGGCCAAAGCGGCATCCGACGCCTCCTCGGGCGCGCGAACCGCCGCCTCGGGAAAAACCGGGGCGCGAGTGGCGGGCGCACCGGGTGCCGGGTCGAGCGTTTTCACTCTGGACGGCGTGCGTCCGTCCTGTCGCTCCCGCACCGGGGTCGGCGCAACTCCGGCGTCGCCCTTCTTTGCCCCGTCACACGCCGCGTGGCGCAGCATCAGAGCCGACAGCAAGGAGATCACGGCGCAGAGAAGCGCCACAAACCACGTTCGCCGCATTGCGATTATTCCGATTGACAGCCGCCCCGGCCATTATACGGCCGGGGCGTGAGTTCCTCACTCCGCCATGAGCAGGAGATCGTACGATTCGTTGAACTTAAAAGTCTTCATCACCGGGTTGCCGTTACGGTCTACTTTCCCGGTGTCGTACTCGCTCTGGTCGCCCCACAGGAAATAGCCGCGGCCCTCGGCCGCGTCGGACTCGCCTTCCCAACGGTACGGCGTCAGCGCGCCCTCGAATTTGATCGTTTGGGAGGCGTGCTTGAGCGTCCGTTTGCCGGTGGTGAAGTCCTCTGCGGAAGCGTAGTCGTACCACGCCTTGAACGACCCGGAGAAGAGCCCCGTGGCGCGTGTGAACTTGAAGGTCAGTCCGGAGGTGTTGGACTGGCCGTCGCCGTTGGCATCTGCCCCGTAGTTGTAGGTTCCATCCGGCAACTTGGCGGGCGTGTCGGCCCGCGGCGCGGCCAGACCGGTACCCGTACCCGTGGCAGGGGTGACCGCGAGCACGAGACCGTTCGGCGAGGCGCCCCCTGCGGCCTCGATCCATTCGGTCTCGTTCCGGCTCACTTTCCGGGTGCCCGCCTCGTTCCAGTCGGTGTACCGCACCGACACCGCCAGATCCGGAAGCCCGACGCCGTCGACGGCCAGTCCATTCTCGTAGTAATCGCGCAAGTTGATCAGCTTGTTGTACCAGCCGCCCGAGATGCCGGTCTCGCGGAAGAAGCCGTCGCCGTATTCGCCGGTCGCCTGCGGGCTGCGATTCACCCAGGTAAAGGCCCAGTAATCGCCCCCCCCCAACAGCCGCACCACGGGCCTGGCACCCTCCTCGGGGATGACAAACTCCGCGATTCCGGCGAGCGTCCCGCCCTGGTAGGTTCCGGGCGCGGTATAGACCACCGTCCAGACCGTATCGCCGTCAAAGACAAGCGCCCCGCTCATCGAGACCGTGGTGCCGTCGGCGAGTTTGCCGGCGGTCTTCACGCCGCCTTTGGCGTCCACCGTGAGGGCCAGGTAGCCGCTACCGAACGAGCCGTCGCCCGGGAGCGTCGCCGTGTAGTAGCCGACGTAGGGCGCCAACTCCCCGGCCATGGCCGGATCCTGCCAGACGTCGCGGTAGAGCCAGACCTCCAGCGCATCCCCGCCCCAATTCGTATCGCACCAGCCGTCCGCCCCGCCGAGCCCTTCGGGGAGGATGCCGCAATCCTCGCACGAGGAGGCGCAGCGCCAGACGTCGAAAGTGATCGGAAGGTCGGGCCTGCCCCTCGCCTTGGCGACGACCGACAGCGTGATGATTCCGTGCTCGCTCTCCGACTCCCGCGCGGTGTAGGATGGCGCGCTGAAGCTGTAGGTCGCCCCTTGGAACGACAGCTTGCCGGAGACCTTGCCCGCCGCCGTCACGCTCATCGTGGCGAGTCCGCCGCTGCCGTCCTCGACCCAGACAAACCCGTTAAACGCCCCCTGCGCCCAGACGGGCAGGGGCCGGACGGTGATCGTGAAGGACTGGGGCGCCACGCCCGTCGCCGAGACCCTGACAGCGAACGTGCCGGCCGCGGCCGGCACGCCGGCGATCCGGCGTGCGGTCGTGTTGTATTGCAAACCGGACGGCAGACCCGCCACCGCGACCCCGGCCGCCCCCGCGAACGCTCCGGGAAGGTCCATCGCAAAAACGACACCGACCGTGGCGAAGGGGCTATCCATGATCGGATTCTCCGCCTGCACCACCGTCACATCAACCGGGCTTCCCGTGGCGCCCGCCGCGATCACGCGAATGGTGGCCGCCCGCTGCACGCCGCCGACGGGGTTGGCATCGAAGCCGACCGTCACGGTCCCCGCGTTGCTGCCGCTCGCGCCGGAGGTGATCCGTGCCCATGTCCCTCCCGCGGTCACCGCCGCCGTCCAGGCCATCGTACCCGATCCCGTGTTCGCGACGCCAAAGGTCGCCGTGCCCGCAGCGGCGGATACGGAGCGGGTTGTGGGTGTGACGGTTAGAACCGGCTGCGAGGCCGTCCACTTCGCATAGAGCGTGACGACTGCGCCTTGAGTCGATGCCAGGTTTAGAACGCTTTGCCCGTCGCCATAGACGACCGACCCGCCGGGAGAGGTCGCCCAGCCCGCAAAGATATAGCCTGTGCGCGTGAACCCGTTGGGGGTCAAAGATTTCGTGACAGCATACGTGTGGCTTGAATTCACGGTTGAGCCGCCCGTGCTACCGTTGCCGTCGTAGGCCACGGTATAGGCGTTTGCCACCCACTTGGCGTACAGCGTGACGGCCGCATTGGCGGTGTAGCTGCCGCCTGCGAGATAGTCGATTCCAGCCCCATTCGCGAGGCTGTTCCATCCGGCAAAGGTGTAGCCGGTTTTCGTCAGATTCCCGCTGTTGCCCGCCAGGGTCAACGTCACGTCGTGGGTCTTGGTCTGCGGCCCTGGAGCCACGCCGCTCGTTGCGCCATTGGCGTTATAGGTGACCGTGTACGTTGTCCGGCTATAGGTCGCCGATTTCACACCGCTTTCGTTCATCCCGTCTTTCCATGCCTTGGTCTTGAGCCAGCCGGAGACCGGGACATTCACGATGCCGTTGACGGGCACCGCAGTTGACGAAGTTGTCGGATCGGCTCCCGGCGTTGTCCCGGAACCGCTGGTGTAGCGAATGGTTACGCCTGCTGTCGCGCAGGTGATCGTGACGTTGACGCTGCCGCCTGAATGCGTGCCTCCGTCGGGGTTGAAGGTGGGGGTGGCAACTTGGCCGACAGATGTCCAATGCGCGTAAAGAGTGGTGTTCTGGGTTCTGTCCCAGTTGCGGGCGCTCGACATGTTCGCGTTGTAGTATCGCGTTCCGTTGCCACTGGTCTGGTCGAAATAGCCCTGGAATGTGTAGCCGGTTCGCGAGGGGGCCGTCGCTGCGGGCATCGCTGCCCCATACGTCGCGGGTACACTGCTTGAGCCGCCGGAGCCGCTCTGGCGGTCAAACGTGATCGTGTAGGTGTTGGGCGTCCACTTGGCATAGAGCGTGACCGAGGCGTTAGTGATATACGTCCCGCCTGCAGGGTAGTCGGTGCCACTGCCGTTCGCCTGGTTATTCCATCCCGCGAAGGTATAGCCCGTCCGCGCCAGATTACCGGAGTTCGTCCGCAGCGTCAGGTTCACGCCGTGGGTTTTGGTCTGTGATGCCGGTTCCATGCCGCTGGTTGCGCCGTTGGCGTTATAGCTCACCGTGTAGGTGGGCAGAACGGTTCCGAAAGGCTCTATCCAGACACTATCGCCGCTGCCTACAGCAGACCAACCCACAACCTGATCAGAATCCCAGCGGACTTTGACCCATGTGTAGCCTTCCGCATTCCAGAATGTGGAACTCTTCACACTGTCTAGGAGAACAATACCAGTAGCTCCGACAGTTCTCGTTGGTCCAGCCGAAGAAGATGAGCTGCTAGGCTCATTACGAACATTCCCGGGAAATGCAGTGGTGCCGCGAACCGCTGCGCCTGCCGTAATTGGGGAGAGCGATTTGATCATCCACTTCGAGGCTCCGCCATAGTGCAACTGATCCCATGTGTAGCTGTATGAGTCTCGATTTACCAAATCACTGCGAACCCACGGATCAGACGCAATTAGGTGAGTTGCGCTATATCCTCGAATGACCATGATATGGTCGTAGGCGGTAGAGTTCTCAAGCATTCTAGTACTCAAGAATACTGGTCGGCCTTCGTCTATTTCAGACTTGACTTTCGACTCGCTGGGCGAAGCATCGAACGACGCCCACATTCCGTGCTTCCAGAAATACTGGACAGCCTTGTACGCGACAGTCCCCACGTTGATATTCTCTATCAAGAAGCCATGAGCTCCGTAATTGATTTGTCCGGCGGGATCCGGAATGCCGGTGTTGAATAGAAAGTTCATGTAGGAGTAGGCCGTGCTCGAAGGATATCCATACTGGTCAATTGGCGCAACATACCAACTGTAATTGTTGATTTGTCCCGATTTCCCAACCATGGGATGCGTAGAAAGCCTGTTGTAATATGTTAGAATCATTACCGCTGATGCAGGCCCACAGGCTGCCGACGAATTGAAATTGGGATGCATATCCGAATTGTTGATTTGGCGGATGTAAGCAATAGTGCCAGGGAGTATCGTCGCCCCACCCTGCGACGTCCACTTGGCGTACAGCGTGACGGCCGCATTGAGCGTGTAGCTCCCGCCAACCGCGTAATCCGTACCTAAGCCATTCGCTGCGGTGTTCCACCCGGCAAAGGTGTACCCAATCTTCGCAAGATTGCTGCTGTTGGCGGCTAGGGTCAGCGGCACGCCGTGGGTCTTGGTCTGCGACGCCGGCGCTGTGCCACTGGTTGCGCCGTTGGCGTTGTAGTTCACCGTGTAGGTGGACGTGCCTGCTGGGTTCGCAATCAAGTGCGCTAACGGGTCCACGGTTCCTGTCTTGAAGCCACCATACGTGCGCTGGCCACCCGAGAACCCGAAGTTGGTGAGCAACAGATTCAGTTCCAGATGCAGATGCACTGGGGTGCCTGCCTCAACGAGCGTGCCAATTTGGACGCCCGCCGAAACGGGGGAGCCCACTCCCAGGCCAGCAGAAGGCATCGTATGGCCATAGCAGGCCACAAATGATTCGCTAGCGCCAGACATATGTTCCACCCAGACTGCCGCGAGACTGTCGGTGGTTGTCCGAAGATCTACAACAACGCCTTCTCCAAGGGAGAACACTGGTGTTGCTGTAGTGAAGGGATATGCATAGCTGCCGACGAGGTCGACGGCACCATGCACAAAGCCGTGATTTTCGAAATAACGAAGAGATCTGTAATCGTAGGCCGTTGATGTGGTGAGGACATTCCCGGAATTGAGGGGCACTGGAACTCTCCATCCCGCGTCTGTGAAGCACGACGAAGCGATATCGTAGCGAATCGACGAGTTCTCAAGAGACCCTCGCGTATCGGAGCAATTTCCGCTACCAGACGCCGGGCTGATGGTGAAGTTCGCGTTGCCCGTGTCTTCGGCCTGAATGTATCCGCTGGAGTTCATCGCCCGCACGCGGATGCGGGCCAGACTGGTGTTGAGCGAACCGGAAATCGCCCAAGTCCAGCTTCGTGCGTTCGGATCGTAGAGTCCGCTGGGCGTCAGGTCCGTGGCGTAGGTGCTCCCGCCATCGGTGCTCAGCGCGATCTTGTAGTACGCGATATTCGCCGTGCTGCCTGACACGCTCCATGTCACGTTCTGACTCGTGCCCGCCGTCCAGCTCTCCCCGCCGTT
>CAZOJL010000079.1:0-15921 GCA_964580075.1 uncultured Akkermansia sp.
TACCATTTCGTGATGGTCGTCATGGCGCGGGATGGCCGGGGTGCTGGGTTCGCACGCCGCCACCTTCAGGATGGTGAATTGCGATTCGGTGACGCTGTTGCCGCGTTTGTCCACCCACGCCAGGGCGTCGTTGCCTTCGGCTGTCCGCAGATAGACGAGGGCACCTTCGGGTTGGTCAAGTGGTGCAGGCCTCTGGCCTGCTTCTCTTGAATCAGCAGGCGGGACGCCTGCACCACTTTGGGGCCACGGTTTCGTCGAATAGACGACGTTTGGCAGGGCCGGGATGATCTTTTGGAGTTCCGGGTCGCGGTCTATGGCGTTCTTCCATATCTGGTAAGCGTAGGAGGCGAGGTCCACTTCCGAATCCTCGTCTCCGTCCAGAATGCCTGCGTTCTCCGTGAACAGGTCGCGGACTGCCTGGGCATCGTCCTGGTCTTCGAAAAAAGCTTCATCCGCGCCGACAACCTCGGCGTTCTCCTGAAGGCGCTGGCGCACGCGAGAGCGCAGACGGATGATTCGCTCAACCCCATCGGCGGGGAGGAAGGAATAGCAGAGGATCGTGTCGGACTGCTGGCCGATACGGTCCACGCGGCCCGCACGCTGAATCAGCCGAATGATCGCCCATGGCAGGTCGAAGTTCACAACGACGGCGCAGTCCTGGAGGTTCTGGCCTTCGCTGAGCACGTCGGTCGCCAGAACGACGCGCAGTTCCTTGTCGCAGGGCACTTGGTCGCGCTTCTCGTTGCTGACGGGGCTGAACCGGTAGGCAATGGTCGTTGGATCGTCGGAATCGCCCGTCACGCCCTCAAGCGCCTTGATGCCGTTGGCTTTGAGCTGCTCGCTCAGATAGTCAACGGTGTCGGCAAATTGAGAGAAAACCAGGACCTTTTCGGACGGGTGCTGTTGGGTCAAGAGGACAAGCAGGGCTTGGAGTTTGGCATCACGGGCGGAGTCCCAGCCGCCGGCATTCTTCAAGACCTTCATCAACGCCTTGGCGTCCCGGCGGAGGTCCTCGGCTAGGTCGGCGTTGAACAGGTCGGGCTTCAGCCACTTGAACCGCCGTCGGAAATGGGCGGCATAGGAGTCATAGATCTCGCCAGCCCGAGCGCGGTATTCGGCCTCAGCCAGGAGTGGTGCGGCCGTACCGGCTGCGGGAATTGCAGGCGGGACACCTGCACCACTATTCTCATCATCTTCGGCCGGATCCCAGAGATCGGAGTCTTCGTCATTCGCCGAGGCGTCCAGCAAGCCCATGTCTTGGGTGCCGATGGGGAGTGGTAATCCGTTCTCGATGGCGTGCAGGCAGATGAAATTTCTCAGGATGTGACGTTCGAGCGACAGAATGAACGAATGCCCGCTACTCTCCAACCGCTTGAACAGGTTG
This sequence comes from uncultured Akkermansia sp., assembly GCA_964580075.1. Classification (GTDB taxonomy): domain Bacteria; phylum Verrucomicrobiota; class Kiritimatiellia; order RFP12; family JAAYNR01; genus VGWG01. The sequence continues at coordinate 1,385 of CAZOJL010000079.1, forward strand.
GTACGACAGAAGCCTTTGAGGCGCGATCCGGCGCGGGAAAGATCGGCCAGGACCTTGGCTTCGTCGGGCGTCGGTGGTTTGTGGGGCGTCGGTTGCTGGTAGTTGCCAAGGCCGTAGCGGGGCAGCGTGAGATGGTTGACGGCGGCAACCACATCGTCAGCGAACAGGCGGGCATACTGGTCGTCCGGGTCCTTGTCGCTGATCTTGAAGCCGACCGTCTTCGGCACGCGCGACGGGAAGTAGGAGCGGGTCCCGTTCGAGAACTCCAGATACTTGCGTGAGCGCGCCGGATCGAGTTTGGCGTAGTTCTCCTGGATGAAACTGCGCGTGCGGCGGACCAGATACAAGCGCATCAAATCTCGCCAGTCGTCCGCGTGTTCGCTCTTCTCAAAGGCGGCGAGCGAGCGGACGGGGCATTGATGCCGGCGGATGAACTCGGTTTCGCCAAGTTTCCGGATCAGTTTCTCCGGGCGGATGCCGATGTCCTTCTGTTCATCAATGAACAGGCGGAGTTGGTTGGACAGGTCCAAGTAGGTCTTGTTGTAGGGCGTGGCCGAAAGCAGCACCACGCGTGGGTCGAAAGAGGATATGTAGTCTGCGATGGCACGGTAGCGCCTCCCGGCGCGGTTTCGCAGGTTATGGCTTTCGTCGATGACGACCAGTCTATGGGGACGAAGATCCGGCAACTTGGACTGGACTTCGGTGATCGACATCACAGTCGCCCGCAGATGATACCTTTGTCGATAGTCCTCCCACATGCGTACGAGGTTCCGCGGGCAGATGATAAGCGTGCTATGATCGTCGGCCACTGTGCGGATCAGGGCGGTGGCGATGATCGTCTTACCAAGCCCTACCACGTCACCGATGACCACACCACCCCGTCTGCTCAGGTGGTGTGCCGCTATTTTGACGGCTGCCGCCTGGAACTCGAAGAGCATGGCAGCCAGGTCTCTTGGAATTACAAACTCGGCCAACCCGTCGCGCGCCTCCTGAGAAAGGTGGTAGGCCATCTTGACGTAGATGTGATAGGGCGGAAGCGGCTCCGGGCGCGCCCAACTGGTGTTGATGATCTCGATGAGTTCCTGGGAGATGTCTATGCAGAAGCGGTCATTCCAGCGGTCGTCAAACCAGTTCGCCAGTTTGTTACAGGCATCGTGGTCCAGAACATCGACGTTGAGTTCCCCCTGCTTGGAAAGTCCGGCCAAGGTCAGGTTGCTGCTGCCAAGGTAACCGATCTTCGGGTTGAGCGGGTCTTGTCGGAACAGGAGATACAGTTTCGCGTGGAGCGGGTGGCGCAGGAAAAGCTTCACGACGACCTTGCGGGCGGCGATCTGAGCCGCCAGACGCCGGAGGCCCTCCTCGTCGGCGTTCGTGGGTATCCCAACCATCAACTGGTCGCGGAAATCCTGGGCGAGTTTCTTCTTCAGGGCAATGGCCGTGGCCTGATCGATCTGATTCCCGGTTGTCACGGAACTCATTGCCTGCCGAAGTTGATCCTGGGGCATCTGTTGCATGCCCACCAGGAGGCGGCAGCAATGTCCGTCCCCGCCGTGCCATTTCTCGATGTTGTCGTGAAGTTGTCGCCAGCCCCGGAGGTTGAAGTAGCCGACGCAGAAGTCGGCACGCTCGCAAAGCGCCAGCGTCTCCTGCAAGGCGGGTAGGAGCGGCTCGGTAATGTTGTCAAAAATGCGTGGCATTCAGAAGCACCTTATCAAGACGGCGGCGAGTATACCGTTTTACTCCAGGGCTGTAAAACCGATTTTCCTTGCGCGCGGGGGGCGGTTTGATTAAAGTGGGACGCCTTCTGCCATGAACATGCCGCCTGACACGTTGCGCATCCTGGGGATTGACGCATCACTGCGATCGACCGGGCTGGGCATTGTCGAGGCGGAGGGCTCGCGCATGAGGGCCCTCTGGCATGGGCGCGTTCGCAATCCCCAGACCCGACCGCTCACGGCCTGCCTCGTTGCCCTGCAGGATGCAATCGGTGAACAGATCGCCGCCCACCAGCCCCAGGCGGCCGCCATCGAGGGCGTCTTCTTCTCCAAAAACATTCACACGACGCTGATCCTGGGCCATGCCCGCGGTGTGCTGATCGGCCAATGCGCCCGCCTGGGCGTCCCGGTCTATGAATACGAGCCGCGCCGCGTCAAGCAGGCGGTTGTCGGCTTCGGCGGCGCGGTGAAGGATCAGATGCAGCGGATGGTGATGACCCTGCTGAACCTTCCCGAACTCCCCCAGGAGGACGAGGCCGACGCGCTCGCCCTCGCCATCTGCCATCTCCACAACCGCACGCGCCTGCGGCTGAGCGGCATAGAACCCTTATAACTCCCCCACCCCACGCTTCCCGATCCGCCAACAACCTGACCTGCTCGAATCTCCTGCGCCATGAATACGATCCATTCCGCCTGTTCCACCCCGCGCCGTGTGTGGCTCGACATCAGCCTCGACACCTTGCGCACCAACTACCGCCATATCGTCCAGGCCGTGGCTCCGTGTTCCGTGATGGCCGTACTCAAGGCGAACGCCTACGGACTCGGTGTCCGGCCGATCGCCGGCGCACTCGCCCAGGAAGGGGCGATGGGATTTGGTGTTGCCGAGCCCTTCGAGGCGTTTGTTCTCCTCGACCTCGGCCTGCCGATTCACATTCTCGGCAGTGTCCTCCCCGACGAGATTCCGGAACTCGTTGCCGCTGGCGTCATCCTGCCGGTCTCCGACCTCGACACCGCCCGCGCGATCAGCCGTGAGGCGGTGCGCCAAGGTCGCACCGCCATTGTCCACTTCAAGGTCGACACCGGCATGGGACGGCTCGGGATGCTCATCGGCGACGCGGCGGGGACGATTCTGGCCGCCTGCCGCCTCCCCGGTCTGCATGCCGATGGCATTTACACGCACTTCCCCGTGGCGTACCAAACCGGCAGTGCGTTCACACGCGAGCAGATCCGTCTCTTCACCGGTCTGCTGGACACCCTGGCCGCCGCCAACATCATTTTTTCCAAACGCCACGTCGCCAACAGCGACGCCGTCAATAACGTTCCCGAGGCCTGCCAACCGCCGTTCAATCTGGTACGAACCGGAATCAACCTGCATGGCTCGTTTGACACCGAAGGGATGCGCGTACTCGACCTCTCGCCCGTGTTGACGCTGAAAACGCGGCTGACCGCCGCACGCACGCTTCCGGCGGGTTCCAGCATCGGCTATGGCCAGACCTATCGCCTGCCGTGCGCGATGCGCATCGGCACCATTTCCGCGGGTTATGCCGATGGGCTGCCGCTCGCGCTCTCTAACCGCGGCCACGTGCTGATTCGCGACGTTCCCTGCCCGATCCTCGGCCGGCTTTCGATGGACTACACCACCGTTTCACTGGAACAAGTGCCCGATGCTGCAGTAGGCGACGAGGTCGTCTGCCTGGGGGGAAGGGGCCCGCAAGCGGTCAACGTCGACGACTGGGCCCGTTTGAAAAACACCCATCCTTATGAGATCATCTGCTCGCTCGGTTCACGCGTCGAGCGCCGCTACCGGTAGCGATACGTCCTTCCGTCGCGGCATCCGGTAGATTGACCTTGCATTGTGCCTGAACGCGCTTAAAATGGGGTTCATTTGCGCTTTTCCGCTGTTGACACTCGCCACCAGTGAACGGAGCGACTTGGCCGCCCTGGCGGCCAAGTCGCTGTAAGAACATCGAAAACGGGAGCTCGCCAATGCGATTTCTGAAAGCCGAAACCATCCGCAATCTTGACAAGCGGATGATCATCGAGCGGAAAAGCTCGGGCATGGTGTTGATGAGTCGTGCCGGTCTGGCCGTCGCGCAAGTGGTCGCACAGCTCGCGTCCGTGCGCAACGAGCATCGCCGTGTGACATTTGTGGCCGGCACGGGCAACAACGGCGGAGACGCGCTGGTGGCCGCGCGCCACCTGCACGAGAGCGGTTGGCATGTCGGCGTGCTCATGACGTGCCTCCCGTCCAAATTGGAGGGGGACGCTCACGAGGCGTGGAACGATCTTCATGCCGCGGGGATCGTCCATCAGGTGCTCGCGGATGAGCGTGACTGGGAGGACGCGGCCTGCGAAGGCAAAGTCACAGCCCGCTTGCCGCTGACCGGAATCATTGTGGACGGTCTCCTCGGCACCGGCGGACACGGGGCGCCGAAGGGTGTCGCGGCGGCAGCCATTCGCTGGATTCGATCAGCCCACAAACGGGCGATTGTCGTCGCGATCGACATCCCCAGTGGCGTGGATGCCGACACCGGCGCGGTCGCCGGAGATGCCGTCGTCGCCGATATTACCGTCACCTTCGCCTATCCCAAGGTCGGGTTTCTCAATCCGGTGGCACAAAGCTGCCTCGGGCATGTCGTCGTCGCCGACATCGGTATCCATGAGGCGCTCGGGGACGAGGTGGAACACGATGCGGAGGACCCGATTCAACTGATTGCCGCGCCCGAACTGAACCGTCTCCTGCCTCCCCGTCCGGAATTCGCCCATAAGCGCCTCTTCGGGCATGTCGGCATCATCGCGGGTGCCCGCGGGTACTCGGGCGCGCCCGCGCTGACAGCATCGGGGACGCTGCGCGCCGGTGCCGGACTGGTCACCGTGGCTGTGCCTCCCGAAGCCCTCCCGGCGCTGGCGGCGCATACCCCGGAAGCGATGGTCTTTCCGCTCGATGCACCCGACGGCGTGATCACCGTGGGCGCGCTCGAACGCTGGGGCCGATCACTGGATGACTTTGACTGCATCGCCATGGGTCCGGGCATGACGGCTTCCGATACCACCCGTGACGTGGTGCAATGGGTGCTCGATCGGTATTCCGGTCGCCTGGTCCTCGATGCCGATGCCCTGAACGTCCTTCCCCGCGTCACCCTTCGCCATCCGGAACGGGTGATCATCACGCCCCACCCCGGCGAGGCGGCGAGGCTGTTGGGGATCACGCCCACCGGCGTCCAGGCCGACCGCCCGGGGGCCGTAATCACCCTGGCCACGCGCTATGGCGGCATTGCCGTCCTCAAAGGGGCCGGCACGCTGGTCTGCGAAGCGGAGAGCACCCCGTGGATCACCATTACCGGAAATCCCGGCATGGCGACGGGTGGCAGCGGCGATGTGCTGACCGGTATCATTGCCGCCCTGGCCGCGCGCAAGATGCCGACGTTGGATGCCGCCCGTTTGGGCGTCTGGCTGCATGGTACCGCCGGTGATTTCGCCATGTGGAGCGAAAGTCAGGAAGCCCTGACGGCGCTCGATATCTCCCGCTCGCTTCCGCACGCCTTTGCCATGCTTCGTAATGCGTAACACGCGCTGTTGTAAATACGTGAATCACGAGGTCATATGATGTCAACGTCCCCGGACTCAGGCCTGCCGCGAAAGCACGCGGCGGAACGGATGTGCGCCGCGGCGCCGTTTGCCGCAGACCTTTCCATCATGGCCGTCGCACTCTTTGCCGCGTACGCCCTGCGTTACAATTTTGACTGGCCGCGTATCCACGTCGAGGCCGCCCGCATCGGCCTCCATTTTGCGATGCTGGCATCCCTCCAGATCGCGGCGCTCGCCGCCTTCGGCTGTTATCGGCTCATCTGGCGATTCATCGGCGTGGACGATGTCCCCCGGTTTGTTTATGCCGTCGGTCTGGTGGCTCTCGTCCTCATCCCCGTCATGGCCCCGCTTCCGGCAGGTGTTTCCATCCGGATGCCCGTGGGCGTCGTCATCCTCAATGGCGTCTTTGTTTTGGGAGGGCTGCTGCTCTTCCGCTCGTTCTGGCGGATCGCCTCAGGAGCCGACGGCGCCGGGAGAGGACGCGGTCCGCTCCGGCGTGTGCTTCTGGTCGGCGCGGGCGCGACGGGTAACCAGGTGTTGCGTGAAATGCTGCAACACCAGAGCCGGCGCATCCGCGTCATTGGCTTCGTCGACGATGCACCCGCCAAGCAGCGGGCCCTGCTGCAGGGCGTCCGTGTACTCGGTACGGTTGACCGGCTCGACGAACTGGTGATCCGCCACGCGGTTGACGAGGTCATCGTCACCATGGTACGCGCGCCCCGCGAACTCATCGAACGCGTGACCGCCTGCTGTGAACGGTGCGGCGTGCCCGTCCGCATCGTCCCCGACTATTATGAGGTCATCACCGGCAGCGTCACCGTCAACCGTCTCCGCGAAATGGATATCACCGATCTTCTCGGCCGCGCGGAAGGCGTGCTGGACGATCCGGCCGCCCGGGCGTTTTTCAGCGGCAAGCGCGTGCTGGTGACCGGCGCCGGCGGCACCATCGGCGCCGAACTGGCCCGCCAGGTCACCCGTATGGGTCCGGCGCACGTGGTGCTGATCGAGCGCGCCGAGAACGCCCTTTACGAGATTGAACGCGACATGCGATCCGGGACGCGCGACATTCCCATTACCACGATCCTCGCCGATGCGGGCGATACGGCGCGCATGGACGCCGTCCTCGCCTGCCATCGGCCGCACATCATCCTGCACGCCGCCGCGCACAAACACGTGCCGCTGATGGAGGCCAACCCGGGCGAAGCTGTACGGAACAATGTGCTGGCGACGCGGCGCCTCGGCCTGCTGGCGAGCCAGCACCAGGTGCAGAGCTTTCTCCTGATTTCGACCGACAAGGCGGTGCATCCGGTCTCGGTTATGGGCGGAAGCAAACGGCTGGCCGAACACGTCATCCAGGCCTTGAACGGCGCGAGCGCCACCCGCTTCTGCGCGGTCCGCTTCGGCAATGTGCTCGGTTCGTCGGGATCGGTCGTCCCGCTGTTCCGCGAGCAGATCAAGGCTGGCGGCCCGGTCACGGTCACGCATCCCGACATGGCGCGCTATTTTATGACCCCCCGTGAAGCGGTGCGCTTGGTGCTCCACGCGACCGCGCGCGCGGCCGGCGGCGAGATTTTTGTGCTCGACATGGGCGCGCCCGTCAAAATCCGCGACCTGGCCGAGATGATGATCCGGCTTTCCGGGCTCCGTCCGCACGAAGACATCGCCATTACCTACACGGGAATCCGACCCGGCGAGAAGGTGCATGAGGAACTCGATATCAGCGACACGACGGCGGACAAAACCGATCACGCCCGCGTCTTTGTCGGCAAAGGTCCCCGGCGCCCCGCGTTCGAGATTGAGCGCATGTGCGCCGATCTGGAACAGGTCGCTTCCGGCCTCGCCGACGACGATGCCATCCGCACCGCCATTCTGAAGTGGGTCGCGACACTCGATCAGCAATTCTAAATATGAGCGTGATGGGGTCTTCGGGGTCGGGGTCGGTATCGGTATCGGGGTCGAAAACCCTTTGTTTTGTCGATACCGATACCGACCCCGACCCCGACGCCGACGTCGATGGTTGCATCTCCATATTGAGAATTGCGACGCTCGATGCGGCGGACTTGACATTCCGGCCCGTTTCAGAGGAAACTGTACGCCACGCCGCCTCACGCCCGTGACGCGGATGACATGCGACCCGGAGACTGCCATGGATGCCCTACTGGACCTGTTGAAACAAAACGCGCGGGAGACTGACGCGACCTTTGCGATGATGCTGAACACCACCGTGGATGATGTGCGCGCGCGCATCGCCGCGCTGGAGGCATCCGGCGTGATCCGCGCCTATCAGGCGGTGATCAACACCGACATCATCGCGGATCACAACGATGTCTGCGCCGTGATCGAACTGCGCATCCGGCCCGAGCGCGAGGGCGGTTTCGACCGCATCGCGCAACGAATCGGCGGATTTCCGCAGGTGGTCTCGATTTTTTTGATGTCGGGCGGTTTTGACCTCCTCCTGTTCGTGACAGGTCGCAACCTCCAAGAAGTCGCGGGATTTGTCAGCGGCAAACTCGCTCCGATCGACGGGGTGCTCTCAACCGCCACCCACTTTATGCTGAAAACCTACAAGGACCAAGGGGTCCTCATGACCGGTGAAGAACATGACCAACGCCTCCCCATCTGTCCGTAATTTCGTTGCCCCGCATGTGCGTGATTTGCCCAAGTCGGGCATCCGTGCCTTTTTCGACATTGTCGCGAGTCGCAAGGATGTGATCTCGCTGGGTATCGGCGAGCCCGACTTCGCCGCGCCGTGGCATATCCGTTCACGGACCATCGAGGCGATCGAGGCGGGCGCCACCCGGTACACCTCTAACCTCGGCACCCCCGAGCTGCGCCAGGCTATCGTCGCCTACACCGAACGCGCTTTTCAGGTCCGCTACGACTGGGAAACCGAGATCGTTGTCACGGTCGGCGTGAGCGAGGCATTTGATCTCGCGTTCCGCGCCACCCTGTCGCCGGGTGACGAGGTGCTCTACCATGAACCGGCGTTTGTCGCCTACGCCCCGCTGATCCGCACGACGCATGCCGTACCCGTGCCGGTGGCCACGTACCGCGCCGATGACTTCCGCCTGCGGGTCGGGGAACTCGAAAAGAAACTGACCCCGCGCACCCGCGGCCTTTTCCTGAACTTCCCCAACAACCCCACCGGCGCCACCCTGCGGCAGGCCGATGTCGAGGCGCTGGCCGCTTTCGCCATCCGGCACGACCTGCTGGTCTACACGGACGAGGTCTATTCGGAACTGACCTATGAAGGGGATCGCGTCTCTATCGCCTCCCAGCCCGGCATGCGGGAGCGGACGATCTTTCTCAACGGCTTTTCCAAGGCGTGGTCCATGACCGGCTTCCGCCTCGGCTATGTCTGCGCGCCCCCCGCGCTGACCGACGCGATGATGAAGATCCATCAGTACGGGATGATGTGCGCCTCGTCGATCAGTCAGGCCGCCGGTCTCGAAGCCCTGCGCGCCGGCGACAGTGACATTTCCGTCATGCGCGATTCCTACCGCATGCGCCGTAATTACATCGTCGCCTCCCTCAACGCCATGGGACTTGATTGTTTCACGCCGTCCGGGGCGTTTTACGTTTTTCCGTGCATTCGCTCCACGGGTCTCACGTCCGATGCGTTTGCCATGCGTCTCCTGATCGAGAAGAACGTGGCCTGCGTCCCCGGCACGGCGTTCGGCGCCTGCGGCGAGGGTTTTGTCCGCTGCTCCTACGCCACCGGCATGGAGTCGCTTAAAAAAGCAATGGAGCGGATGAGCGCCTTCGTCGCTCCGTTTCGCGCATGACATTCCCGACCGCCTTCCACGACGCGATCATGCGGCTCGCCCTGCGCGAGGCGGCAAAGGCGGCGCATGCGGGTGAGGTGCCCGCAGGGTGTGTCATCATCCGCACGCCCGACTCCCCCGACGCGCACCCGGCCGCCGTGCGGGTCATCGGCCGCGCCCATAACCAGACCGAATTGCTCAAAGACCCCACCGCCCACGCGGAGATGCTCGCCATCACCCAGGCCGCCTCCGCCCTCGGGGACTGGCGCCTCACCGACTCCCTGCTCTACGTGACCAAGGAGCCCTGCCCCATGTGTGCCGGCGCAATCATCCTCGCCCGTATTCCAACCGTGGTCTTCGGCCTCGCCGATCCCAAACGGGGCGGCGGCACGGTTTTCAAGCTGTTCGACCACCCCGGCCTCAACCACCGCCCGGAAATCGTCACCGGCGTTCTGGAAGCCGAATGCCGCGAAGTCCTCACCGCCTTCTTCCGTGCCTGCCGCGTCGGAGAAAAACTGAAAACTGAAAGTTGAAAGTGCGAAAGCTGAATTTTCCGTGTTTTCCGTGGTTAATTTTTCAGCATTCCGTTTTCAGCTTTCCCTCTCGTGTGCGGACGGGACGCCGAATGGTGCTAAGTTAAGGCTGATTTCCCGTCTTAATCGTAATCGTGATCTTAATCGTAATCCATTCTCTATGAATGATTAAGATTATGATTAAGATTATGAATCCCAAAAGTCCCTTAACTTAGCGCCATTGGACGGGACGCCCACGCTCCCGTGAAAGAGCATGCCATCAGTAGAACGGCCATGCGCCCGAATTGCCGGCGCCCAGCATTCCTGTCTTGGCAAAGGCGCCTTCACCGGTTATGCTCTGTCCCTATGGCAACTGTGCTGACGCTCATCAATTGCTTGCTCCTGCTGTTCTGGGTTCGGCTCTGGGCCGACCCTGGGCGCGAGTTTTACTTCAACCCGTTTCTCTCCGGGCCAATCCGGCTGGTCGACAGCGTGGTGGGCGCGCTCGGCATTCCCACCAAGTTCACCTGCCTGCTGATGCTGGCCTTCGGGCTGATGTTCCGCACCGCCATCGCCATCCGCTTCGGGTACGTGTGGAAAATATCCCTCGGGTCGATCTTCTTTTTCACTCCCAAGACCTTTGCGTTTCCGCACCTGCTGGTCTTCAGTGTCCTCGATTTTCTCCTCTTCATCGCCCGCCTCTGGACCGCCTACATCCTGATCGGGTTGATCACGCCGCCCTATCGCCGGGATCGCGCCTCGCAGGCGTTCGAATTCGCCGTCCGTCCCTTCTCGCTCCTGGCGCCCGCCCTGCGGATCGTGCTGCTGGCGGTCGTCCACCTGCTCATCGCGCTGGAACTGCACATGTTGGTTCTCCGGCAGAGCGCGGACTTTCAGATGCTCGATCCCGGATCCATCAGTAACGGAGTCCGGTCTCTCCCGGTCGCCCATTTTCCCGATGCGCTGATCTCCCTGCTCAAGCTCGTATGCATGGCCGCCGCCTCTTTTGCCGACGGCCTGAACGCGATGCGCGGCGCCCTGGTCACCTGTGTCATCGGCGGACTCGCCGCCCTGCTCTTTCGCAATCAGACGTTTCGCCAAGTCTTCGCAGAGGGAATGAATGTCATTCTCGGCCGCTTTGCCCGCGTTCCGATCATCGGCGGGATGATGGATTTCACCCCGCTCATCTTCTTCTTCGCGATCCAACTGATCTACAGCGTCATGTCCTCGGTTCTGTGGACACTCACCGTCATGATCTCCTAATGCCGCGAGAGGCCATGCCTGCACTGATTCCAACACCCGACGGGGCGATCCTCACGGTCAAGGTGCAACCCCGCGCCGCCGCCGATGCCATTGCCGGTACCGATCCCGACTGGGTGCGCATCCGTCTGCGAGCCCCGCCCGTCGATGGCAAGGCCAATGCCGCCTTGCTGGCGTTTTTGTCCAACACGCTCGGGCTGCCCAGACGCGCCGTTACGATAATGACGGGCGCGTCCGGCCGTCTCAAGCGCGTGCGCATCACCGGCCTCGCGCCCGATGCCGTGAAACTACTCATCAGGGTCAGCCCTTGTCTCAGGCGACCCTGATATCCTTTTGGACTTGCGTACTCGGCCGATTTGTTGGAAGCTGTGATTCGCCGCCTGTGGTGGTGCCCATGGTGCCCATGGTGCACCTTTTCGCACCCCGGGGTGGGCGCGGTTTTTGGTTTGGTTTTGGGACACGTGAGCACATAACAGACGGCTCACCCATTGGTTTTGCAGAATTATCCAATCGCAGGATCAAAGACCTTGGAAATAGCTCATGATCAGCCGCATTCGTGCCCTACGTCCGGCCATGGAATTCGCGCTGGCGCTGCTGTGCGGCACGGGGCTCGCACGGCTCCTCGACCGGCCATGGGTCGCCGCCATGACGGCCGCCTGTTTCTATCTGCCGCCCTGGACCGCCGCGCTGATTTATGCCTGGCGACTCCCCGCCGAGATCACGGTGACACTCGACCCGCTCCAACCTGATCCCGCGTCCCTTGCGCACGCCTTTCGCTCCGCAGCCAAACTCGCGGCCGCATCTGGCTCCCCCGCCATTCTGTGCATCAACCCGCTTTACGGGGGCGATGGATCACCCGTTCCCGTGTCGATTGTTCTCAATGCCAAACGGGAACTCCTCTGCTCAGCCGGCGATCGCAAGGCATCCGGGTTCCGCGCCCCGGCCTGGCTTCCCCGTCATCCCCTGCCGATAACCGTCGGCGGCAGCCCGGTCTTGATCCGCTTCACGACCGATCCCGACAAACGGCTTTCCACCCGGATCGTCACGCCGCTTTCCGATTCCCTCGCCCTCGGACTTCAGGCGGGCGTCTGCATCGCCCTCCTCCCCTTCTCCGGTCCCGCCGCACTCGCCGCCGCCGCCGCGTTGCTGCTGCGTTGGAGGTTCCTACGGGCCGGTTCGGCGTGACGTTGATGCGGGGGGCCTGTTGTCCCCGGGGGGCGGCGCAGAAGCGCGTCCCGGGACGTCATACAAGACGCCACAACACGCGCGGTTCCGGTTTCGCGGCTATCCCGTCACCGACTCAACGAGCGCGTGCGTCCCGTGATAGAAGTACTTGCCCCAGCCGACGGTAAAGATAAAGCTCCAACGCCGGATGGCCGCCGCGAGGCTCCGGTAGGGATTGTCGTTCGCCCCGGTCACGAAGACGACCCCTCCCCCACCTCGTCCGTCGCGTCGGCTTCCTCCCGCCGCCACAGCCCATGCAGGAGCACCGCCACAAGCGCAACGGCCGCCACAACCTGCCATCCCGTTCCGGATCCCGCATGGTCGTGCGCGGCCTTAACGATCGGAACGCTGGCGCGAACGCGGTCGATCATCCCGTCAAGCAGCACTCCCGACAGGACGGAGACCGCCGCGATCACCCCCAGATAGGCGACCGTGCCGGCGCGCCCGATCTGCCGCCACATCGCCAAGACACCGGCCGCATTGGTCGCCGGCCCCGAGATCAGGAACACCATTGCCGCGCCGGGGGAAACGCCCATGTGAATGAACGTCGCCGCGATCGGCACCGACGAGGCCGAACAGACGTAAAGCGGGATCCCCACCACCAGCGCCAGCGCATACGAGGCGATGCCGGGCGGAAGACGGCCGGCAAAGAAACCCTCCGGCACCAGTCCCGACACCACGCCGGAAACCAGCACCCCCAGCAGCAACGGCTTCGCCATGTCCCGCGGCAGCGTCACAAATCCGTATCGCAGCGCGCGCAGTCCGACAGACGGCGTTCCGGAAGCTGCGGCCGCATGCGCCGCGCAACACCCCGCGCCGCCCCCCGTCGCGACGGGCGGGGCTGTCTTCACGTCGTTACCGCAACAACAGGCCTTCGGTTTCTCCTGAACCGGAGCAAGTTTCGGCTGATCCTCGCCGCACACCCAATCGGTCAGGATCCCCGCCACGACACCCGAGACAAACGCCGCGACCACCCGCAGCGCCGTGATGATGGGTCCGAGCAGGGAGTAAGTCAGCAGAATGCTGTCCACGCCTGTCTGCGGCGTCGAGGCCAGAAAACTGACGGTGGCCCCTTTCCCCGCGCCCGATTTGCGGAGCGAGAACGCCAGGGGCAACACCCCGCACGAGCACAGCGGCAGCGGGACCCCAAGCAACGACGCCTTCACCACCTGCCCCACCCCACGCCGTCCGAGATGACGCATGACCCACGCGGGTGTCAGCACGACCGACAGCACACCGGCCACGGCAAACCCCAGCAACAGATAGGGCGCCATCATCAGCACCACCTGCCAAACCGCCGCAACTATGATCTCGATCTTGTTCATGTGAGTATTGTATCAGCGCTTCCGAGTTTGTGGGGGATTTTTTATCGGAACACTTCTGCGCAATCGTCCCAAAGAAACCGAGTAAATCTTCCATACACTTACTGATCCCCGCTGCATCCTGACGCTGTTTCCCTGACGCTGTTTCCCTGTCCCTACTCCCTTCACACGGGTAACGCGCGGGCGCCGGCCTGAAGCGTCGGCAGTTTTTGCGTCGGCCGCACGCCGGTCAAAAACTCCTTCATGTCCAGCGCCGTGCCCGACGGGCCGGCCGCGCCGGCCAATCCGGCGGGCCCGACAGACGGGCGGTCGAGTGCCGCTTCGGCCGCCGCTGCGCCGATCCGTGTCCCCCACTCGATCAGCTTCGCCGGCCTGAGCAATCTCTTGGCCTCGTCGCGCGGAATGTCGGCGCACCCGCCGAGGATGAAAAGGAACTCAATCCCGGCAGGGCGGAAGTGGTCCAACTCCCCCTTGGCCAGGCCGGGCCAGGCCGCGGCGTCCTTGCGGCACTGGAGCGCGGCCGGCGGAACGTGGAACATGTTCTCCGCCCCAAGCGCGTCGTCGGGGCTGGAGGTCCGATCGAGGCCGAGTTGCTCCGCCTCGGCCAGGGCCGCGAAACTGTCGTCGGCTAACGGCATGCGCAGGGTGTATTCGATCAGGTCGAACGGACCGTTCGTGCCTCCGACGATGGGCGGCACGGGCACCTTGCGACGACTCACGTCCAAACCGTTCGTCGTCTGGCCGCCGATCATCACGCGGCGGAAGGTCACGGGGCCGGCCGGCCAGGGCCGCGCCTTGGCGCCCGCCAGCCGCGCCACGACGGCGTCGGGCGTGGCATCGATGATGACCTTGGCCCGCACCGCCTGGCGCCCGGCCCGGTTGGCCATCACGATCCCGCAGATCGACCCGTCGGCGTTGGTCAGCACGTCGCTGGGAAAGCAGCCGTACAGGTCCGATTAGGGACGGGCCTGAATGACGCTAAGTTAAGCGATGCTTCCGATCATAATCATAATCGTAATCGTAATCCGTTCTCCACCAGTAGATTAAGATTAGGATTACGATTAAGATGGCAATAGCCCCTTAACTTAGCGCCTTATGCGTTGGTTGTTGGGCGTTGGGCGTTTCTCATCCATTCACCTTCGGCGCGGCGGG
>CAZOJL010000080.1:0-15609 GCA_964580075.1 uncultured Akkermansia sp.
ACCGGCAAGACGAACTGATCGCGGTGCTCAAGGATCTAAAGGAAGACGGTGTACCGGTCATCAGCCTGGAAGTCAAGGCCACAAAGAACAAGGTTATCCCCCTTTCGACGATCGATCCATTCACTTTTTTTGCCGCGTTCAACCGGAAGGCGACCGACCGGAATCGTCAGGCTGTCTTGGCCAAGATCAAGGAACGACTTCAGGTGCAGGCTGCCGTGCCGACTGACTTTGACGGCATTCCCGTCATGCACCCCATGATGTCGCGGTTTCTCCCTTGGCAATACGAGCAGCAACCGGACGATACGGCATCCCTGTGGGCTTTTGCGGAGGCGGTTGTCATTCGCGCGCCGGAAGACGTTCCAGCAGAGCTCTTCAACCGGTGTCTCGCCATTCGTTGTGTCAGCGTCACGAACCTCACCATGGGCATGTTCTGGATGCAGCCTGATACCTATCTTGCCTTGGACAGTCGAAACCGGGCGCTTTTGGACGAACGCGGCGTGGCACATGAGGTCAAGGACTGGGCATCCTACCGTCAGTTTCTAACGAAAGCCAAGCCGCTCGTTTCGGAAAATCCTTATGAATTCTCGCGCGTGGCTTACGCGGGCATGCATGAAGTCAACTACTGGGTCTTTCAGTGCAACCCTAAGGTTTACGACCTCGCCGCTGCACTGAATGCTGGTGTGGTGACGGGTTGGCAGGTCAATCAACACAAGAAGGACATTCACGCCGGCGACAAGGTCATTGTCTGGGTGACCGGCGACGACGGTGGCTGTTACGCCTTGGGCACTGTCAAGTCCGAAGTGAAGTCGTTCACCGAGGATATCCGGGAAGCACCCTTCTACCGTCAGCCGCCCAAGAAAGGCACCCACTACGGGGTTGACCTGCGGATCGAAATGCCGCTCTGGGAACATCCGATCAAGAGAAGTGACATTATGGGGCACCCCGGATTGCGGGATTTCCCTGCTGGCCGGCAGGGGACGAACGTTTCCGTCACCAAAGGCCACTATGACGGCATTCTGGCGCTGGCCAAGGGGAGGAATGCAATGTGCATCTGGAAAGTATCACACGGAAAAACCGACTTCACGACGGCGCAACGGCAGACCTACCTGCAGGAACATACGATTCACGTTCGCAAGAGCACAAAGAAGGGCCAGGGCTCCCAATTCTCGCGTCACATGAAGGAGGGCGACCTGTTCTACCTCTGCCACGGTAATGACGATGGGATTCGAGTCTTTGGGCGCATCACAGGCCCGGCCACCCTGTCACCTCTGGGCGACGGCTGGCTCAAACGTCCGTATGAGGTCTTGTTTCCAGGAACCAACACTTCGACCAAGTACGCTGGAGTCAAGAAGGGCTGGGCACCGAACTACCGCTCCACATGTGTGGTCGTTCCCGACGACGAACTCGCGCTCTTTGAAGCGGAGATTCTAACGCCGTTCTTCGGAAAACATTTGGCCGACATCGACGGAACAAATCCCGGACCCCGTCCTGCAATACTGCCCTCGTGCAACCTCATTCTGTACGGCCCTCCTGGCACTGGAAAGACCTGGACGCTTCGCAACGACTACATGGAACGCTTTACGGAGCGCGCGGCGGCAATGAATAAAGAGGACTTCGCGACGAATCTCGTTGCCGACATGACCTGGTGGCAGGTTATCGCCATGGTCAT
The DNA here is from genome assembly GCA_964580075.1 of uncultured Akkermansia sp. GTDB lineage: Bacteria > Verrucomicrobiota > Kiritimatiellia > RFP12 > JAAYNR01 > VGWG01. The sequence goes on from CAZOJL010000080.1 coordinate 1,670, forward strand.
GCTGGATCTCAAGACGAGTAAGGTGAGCGGGATGATGGAGCACCCCCTCATGCAGGTACGCATTCGTCAGGCCAGCAACCGCAACCCGCGGGCGGCCATTTGGGCCCATCTGCAAATGCACACCAAGAAGGACTGCGAAGAGGTCAGGTACGACAAGCGGTTTGAGCCGCTTCTCTTTTCCAAAGATGAGAAATCGGTCTGGTCGATTGATGACAAACTCGCGGCCGACGTAGTGCCAGAACTGATCGATGGCCTCCGGCGATACAGGGACTTCAAGCCCGGCCAAGGCACGGAGATCAGACGCTACGACTTTACCACGTTCCATCAGTCTTACAGTTACGAGGATTTTATCGAAGGCATCAAGCCGATCATGGCTGAGGAGGTTGGGGAGACGGTGGCGTATGAAATCAAACCGGGCATCTTCAAGACGATGGCGCAGCGCGCTTTGGCAGACCCTGATCACGATTACGCGCTCCTGATCGATGAAATCAGCCGCGGGAACGTAGCAAACATCTTTGGCGAACTGATCACGCTCATCGAGGATGACAAACGCAAAGGCGCAGCGAACGAATTGACCGCACGGCTGCCGTACTCGCGGGACGAATTTGTCGTGCCGAAAAACCTCTACATCATCGGTGCAATGAACACAGCAGACCGTAGCGTGGAGGCATTGGATACGGCGCTGCGCCGTCGGTTCACGTTCGTCGCAATTCCACCAAGGCCCGATCTGATTGAACAGCCGGCGAGTCTGCATGTTGATCTGCTGAAACTCCTTACAATTATCAATGCGCGCATCGAGCGGTTGTTGGACAAGGATCACTGCATCGGCCACTCGTACTTCATGAACATCGCCGCGGCCGCCGATCCCCTGGCTGAACTGAGACGCGTTTTTGCCACGAAGATACTGCCCCTCATGGAGGAATACTTTTACGGCGATCCGGCTAAGATCGGCATGGTCTTGGGAGAGACGTTCGTGTCGCGCAAAGCCGACACTACGGACTGGGCCAAGGGCGACTGGGGACTGGATGAGTACGAAGAGAGGCACGTCTATAGTATCCGCGACGTCATTACCGCGACTGAAGAGGATTTTCGCGCCGTATATGAATGACCCCATTCAAGTCTTCGAGCACACTGCGCTGCCGGTCGGCGGTCGCTTCACGACTGCCCAATTCAATCGCCTAGTACAATATAACGAACGTCACGGGAATCAGTTCTTCGATGTTGGGCACAACCGCATTCACTTCCGGAGCTATGTGGGAGTGATCCAGGTCGGCAATCTAACCATCGAGATCTTGCCCAAGGCCGACAAATCCCCGGAATCTTCAACACAGAAGCAGAAGTGGCAACGGGCGCTCGTCGACATGCTGTTGCAGTCCGGCTTCATTCGATTGGCAACAATCTCCGATGCTAGGTTGCGGCTGCGCGCGGCTTCCCTTCTGGACATTTTCTTTGAGTCCTTCCTGACGGAAGTCGAGGATCTGCTACACCGCGGGCTTGTCCGCAAGTACAGGCAAACGCGGGGGAATGTCCCAGCCCTGAAGGGCCGGATTTTGTTCCAGCAGCATATCAGCCGGAACCTGGTCCACCGCGAACAGTTCTTTACAGAGCACGTCTTCTACGACCGCAACAACCCTTTCAACCAGATCCTTCGTGTCGCCTTGGATGTCCTCTCCCGCGTTTCTGCCACCCCTCACCTGGCCGCCGCCGCTCGCCGCTTGTTACTGTGCTTCCAAGACGTTGACGACATTGTTGTGAGTGAACGGACTTTCACTCGGATGACTCACACGCGGAACACCGAACGCTACCGCCGTGCACTGCAACTTGCCCGCCTAATCATTCTGAACTACAGTCCGGATGTTCGTGGCGGGCGAGAGGACGTGCTGGCAATTCTGTTCAATATGAATTCCCTGTTCGAGCGCTTTGTCTATGCCCAACTGAAGCGTGCGGAATCTCGGCAATCCCTGCCCTCAATCCGGTTCAAGGCACAGACCCATCGCGGTTTCTGGGCAGCGGATGGAATGCGAAAATCCATCCGCCCGGACATTTTGGCGCAGATAAGCGGCAGCCTCGGATGTGAACGGATCGTTCTGGACACCAAATGGAAAATACCTGCCGACGGCCGACCTGCTGACTCTGACCTCCACCAAATGCACTCCTACAATATCCAGTTCGGTGCCCGCCGTAGTCTTCTGCTGTATCCACGAGTTTCCGCCAGGTCGGCCATACACGGCGTTTTCTCCAAGCCAGAACCGCCATTCGGCGACTTCGATCACGCCTGCGGCATGCTTTTCCTCGATCTCTTCAATGGTGACAAGCTTCGCCGCGATCTCGGCGACGAAGTCATCACAAAACTTCTTGCCTACACATAAGGGGCGCTGAGAAAATAGATGCCAGGGGGGCATGAAAATTATGGCAAAACCGTCTGGGCTCTGTCAAAATGCTTCATTTCCTGCACATGAAGAAGGTTCGCCTCACCAGCCAGTAGCTCGTGTTGCTACCCTTCCTGTCTGCGAAGATCGGCCTCTCACATGAAAACACTCGTTAACTGGATACAGACGCCCCCCCAGATACCCCTCGCCACAGTCTGGCTGCTGAATGACCTTGCAGAGTATCGCGGGAAGCAGGATCTCTTCACCCGTCAGGCGCCTCAAAAACTCGAGAAGCTGCGTGAGCATGCCCTGATCGAAAGTGCCGTCTCATCCAATCGCATCGAAGGTGTCGAGATTGACCAGAAACGAGTTGGCACCGTCATCTTCGGCAAGAGCCACCTGCAAGACCGTAACGAAGAGGAGGTGCGCGGCTATCAGTCCGCCCTCTCGTGGATCCATTCCAAACACGACGGCATCCCCGTTTCCCCCGGAACCGTCCTTCGACTGCATGCCATGGCCCGCCCCGACACATGGGACGCGGGCGCGTTCAAGAAAGACGACGGCGAAATCATCGAGAAGCATAGGGACGGCCGTGTGACCGTCCGCTTTTGGCCCGTCAGCGCCAAGGAAACACCCAACGCCATTCAGAAGCTTTGTGAGATATCCGAGCGCATCCTTCTGGAGAGACAAGTCCCGCCGCTGATTCTGTGGGCGGCTCAAAACCTCGACTTTCTCTGTGTCCACCCCTTCCGCGACGGAAATGGGCGCGTTTCCCGCCTGTTGCTTCTGCTATCGCTTTACCGGCTGGGTTTTAACGGCATTCGTTACATCAGCATCGAGCGCCTCATCGAGCAAAGCAAGGAACGCTACTACGAAACCCTTAAGACCGGATCTCAAGGCTGGCACGAAGGCCGGCATGACCCGTGGCCGTATATCAACTATCTGCTTTATACCCTCAAGAACCTCTACCAGGAATTCGAGAGCCGCTACGAGAACACCGAACTACCCTTGGGCGAGAAGACCGAAACCGTGCGTCAGGCCGTCCTCGGTTTCCAAGAGGCGTTCCATATCACCGAGCTTCACAAGCAGTGTCCCGAAGTCAGTCTGGACATGATTCGCAAGGTGCTCAAAGAGATGCGTCAAGCCAACGAAATCGAGTGCCTTGGACGCGGCAAACACGCCCGTTGGCAGCGAATTGGGTAATAGGTAATCCATATGGGTATTTTATTAGGTACGGAAGACGAGAGGACAGGAAATTTATGGCAAAACGGCCTGGGCTGTGTCAAAATGCCTCATTTCCTGCACATGACGAAGGCTTGCCTCACCCGCCAGTAGCCCATGTTGCTGGAAGCAATCGGGAGACCCCTATGCCGCAGAAGACCGTTCCGTTTACCATGCCGCAACTGGATGCCATCGCGCGGCGATGGCCGACGCCTTTTCATCTCTACGACGAGCGGGGGATCCGCGAGAACGCGCGCCGGCTCAACCGGGCGTTTGCCTGGAACCCGGGGTTCCGCAATTATTTTGCGGTGAAGGCGTGCCCCAACCCGGTTCTGCTGAAAGTGCTGGCGGCGGAGGGTTTTGGCGCCGATTGCAGTTCGATGGCCGAGTTGGTGATGAGCGAACGGATGGGCATCACGGGCGAAGCGGTGATGTTCACCTCGAACGATACGCCGGCCGATGAGTTCGTCAAGGCCAGGGCGATGGGGGCGGTGATCAACCTCGATGACCTCTCGCACGTGCCGTTCCTGGATCAGGTGGCCGGCATACCCGAACGGGTGTGCTGCCGCTTCAACCCCGGCCCGCTCAAAGGGGGGAATGCGATCATCGGTAAGCCTGAAGAGGCAAAATACGGGTTTACCCGCGAGCAGTTGTTTGCCGGCTATCGTCTGTTGCGCGACCGTGGCGCCAGGCGCTTCGGCCTGCATACGATGGTTGCCTCGAACGAACTCGATCCGCAGTATTTCATCGACACGGCCCGCCTGCTGTTTGATCTGGCGGTCGATCTGTCGCGTGAGCTGGGCATCACCTTTGAGTTCATCAATCTGGGCGGAGGCATCGGCATTCCGTACCGGCCGGAACAGGATGCGGTCGATCTGGAAGGTGTCGGCGAGGGTATCCGCGCCGCCTACCAGGAGCGGCTGATCGGCCGCAGCCATCCCGATCTCCGCATCTACATGGAATGCGGTCGCATGGTCACCGGCCCGTATGGCTATCTGGTCAGCCGTGTGCTGCATCTCAAGAAGACCTACAAGAATTACGTCGGCCTGGATGCCTGCATGGCCAACCTCATGCGGCCGGCGCTCTACGGGGCTTACCACCACATTTCCGTTCTGGGCAAAACGTCGCAACCCCACACGATGCGGTATGACGTTACCGGCTCGCTGTGCGAGAACAACGACAAATTCGCCATTGACCGGCTCCTGCCGGATGTGGCCGTCGGTGACTGGGTGGTGATTCACGATGCCGGCGCCCACGGCCACGCCATGGGCTTCCAGTACAACGGCAAGCTCCGCTCGGCGGAACTGCTGTTGCGGGAAGATGGCACTGTGGTCGAGATCCGCCGCGCCGAGACGCTGGACGATTACTTTGCCACGCTGGATTTTGACGCGGCCGCCGCCTTGCCGGTCTGAGCCTCATGGACAATCCACGCAGGCGCTCGCGATTGACCTAAAAACGACGTTTTACACCGCGAAGAACACGAAGGAATTAGTTGAATTCGAATTATGCATAAGCTTTATGTCCATTTCGGAGCGGGAAACATCGGCCGGTCGCTGGCGGGTGCGTTGTTTTCCCAGGCGGGTTATGATGTGCTGTTCGTCGATGCGGCGCCGGATCTGGTGCGGGCCCTGCACGAGCGGCGACGCTACCGGGTGGTGGTGAAGGACGTGCCGCAGCCCGGTGTTCCCGATGCTTATTGGGTGGAGGGGGTCGACGCCATTTCGGCGCTCGACGCCGAGGCGGTCGCCGCGGCGGTGGCGCGCGCCGATGTGATCGGCACAGCGGTGGGCGCCCAGGTGCTGCCGCGCGTGCTACGGTCGGTCGCCGGTGGCTTGACCCGTCGCGAGACGCCCGTCTCCTTTTTATTCTGCGAGAATCTGCACGGCGCGGCGGCGCTGGCCAGGCGCGAGCTGACGACAGCGCTCCCGCCTGGATTTCCCCTGGCGGAGCGGGTTGGGCTGGTCGAGACCAGTATCGGCAAGATGGTGCCCCTGATGCCCGCCGAGGCGCGTGCCCGCGATCCGTTGGAGGTCTGGTGCGAGGCCTATAATGTGATCATCGCCGACCGCGCCGGTTTTGTCGGACCGATCCCCGATGTCCCCGGGCTGGAATTGAAAGGGAGCTTTGCGGCGTACGTCGATCGCAAGCTCTATGTTCACAATCTCGGTCATGCGACCTGTGCCTGTCACGGATTTCTGCGGGGGCATACGCTGATTGCAGAGGCGATGGCCGATCCGGTCGTGGCAGCCGAGACACGCGCGGTGATGGAGGCGACCGCGCAGGCGTTGATGAACCGCTATTCCGGGGAATTCACCGCGGCAGGCCAACACGCGCACGTCGAAGACCTGCTGCGCCGCTTCGGCAACCGCGCCCTGGGCGACACGGTGTTCCGTGTCGGTCGCGACCTGCCGCGCAAGCTGGCGCCGGACGATCGCTTCATCGGCGGCTTGCGGCTCGTGGCCGAAGCCGGTGGCGACCTGCAGCCTCTCTACCGCGCTGTTGCGGCGGCGCTGCAATTCCGCGCGACCGACGCGTCGGGACAGCCGTTCGATGCCGATACTTTTTTCCACGATCGCGTCGCCCGCGAAGGGGCAGCAGCGGTGTTGACGGCCTATTGCGGACTCGACGGTGAACTTGCCGCACGCATCGCGGCACTGATTCCGACTCCACCCCGTGCCTCAGGACTGGACTAATGCGGGCTGCGCCCGCAACCCTCACCCCGGCCCTCTCCCAGGGGGAGAGGGAGAGGGAGGGAAAACAACGTGTTTTTTAATGGTTTTATCGGCCGGTAAGGCACTACACGCATGGTTAATCCATCCAACGAAACGGCAGGAGCCGCCCGGCGTGGCCCGGGCGCGATGCGGGCCGTGGAAGTGATGCTCTGTCTGCTGACGGCGCCGCTCTGGGGCCTCCTTGTCGTGCTGCTGGCCACGCTGGTGCGCCTGGTCGACGGCGCGCCCGCGTTTTTCCGTCAGGAACGGGCCGGCCTGGGCGGATCCCCCTTTATCCTGGTCAAGTTGCGGACGATGCGGACAGGGGAGGGGAGTGACGCCGCGCGGCTGACCCGCCTGGGGCGGGTGCTGCGGCGAACGAGCCTGGACGAACTGCCCGAGCTCTGGCAGGTGCTGACCGGGCGCCTGGCGCTCGTTGGGCCGCGTCCGCTGCCGGTGCGTTACCTGCCGCGCTACACGCCGGAACAGATGCGGCGGCATGACGTCCGACCCGGGCTTACCGGGTGGGCGCAGGTGCATGGCCGCAACGCGCTTTCCTGGGAGGATCGCTTCCAGCTCGATGTGTGGTACGCGGCGCACCGCACGTTCTGGCTGGACATGCGGATTCTGGGCATGACCGTCGGGCAGGTACTCGCCGGGCGCGGCGTTGCTGCCGACGACGAGGCGACGATGCATGAGTTCCAGGGAGCGGCTGCACAGTCAGCGAAGAGCGGGAAAAAAAGACAAGCAAACACGTAAGGCGTTTTGACAGCTCGAATGTCGGCGTCAGGAGGCGGAAGATGGATCGGATCGGGGCGTTTCTCAAGCACTACGGATTCCAACAGGACGCGATTGACGCGGAAGGGCTGTTGCGTGACTTCGAGCGCGAAATGGAGGCGGGTCTGGCGGGGCAGCCCTCGTCGCTGCCGATGATTCCAACCTATATTTCGACAGGCAAGCCGATTCGCGCCGACACCCCCGTGATCGTGCTGGATGCAGGCGGCACCCATCTGCGGGTCGGACTGGTGTCCTTTGACGCGCACGGGACGCCCACGATCAGCCGCCTGACCAAGCACCGAATGCCCGGCACCGACGGGCCTCTCTCTGCGCGCGCTTTTTATGACACGCTGGCGGCGTGCGTGGAACCGTTCGCCGCGGAGGCCGACACCGTCGGTTTCTGCTTTTCCTATCCGGCCGAGGTCACCCCCGATTGCGATGCGCGGCTGTTGCGCTGGACCAAGGAGGTGCAGGTCCCGGAAGTGGTCGGCACGATGGTCGGTTCAGGCTTGCGCGACTGCCTCGCCGCGCGCGGCCGGCGGCTGCGCGTGACGGTGCTCAACGACACGGTCGCCACACTGTTGGCGGGGCGGAGCGTGGGGATGGCGCGGCAGTACGAGGCCTACGTCGGCTTTATCCTCGGCACCGGCACCAACACCGCGTATGTGGAACGGAACGACGCGATCCGCAAGGTCTCCGGCCTTCCCGTCGCAGGCGGCATGGCCATCAACGTCGAGTCGGGCAGTTTCGCCTGCGCGCCGCGCAGCCCGTGCGACGACCTGTTCGATGCGACCACGAAGGAACCCGGATGTTACCGTTTCGAAAAGATGATTTCAGGCGGCTATCTGGGCGGGCTCGGACTGACGATCCTGCGCGAGGCAGCGACCGCCGGCCTGTTCAGCACGACGGCGGCCGCAGCCATCGGCGTGACCCGATCCGTTTCCAACAAGGATCTCGACGATTTCTGCCACAATCCGTTCGACAACGCCAGCACGGTCGGCGCCCTGCCGCTAACCGATGACGACCGGCGGCTCATTTTGGCGCTGTGTACGCCGATCTACGCGCGGGCCGCATTCTTCACCGCAGTCAACATCGCCGCTGCGGTGCTCAAGACGGGAGCCGGTCATGATCCGCTCCATCCGGTCTGCGTCACCGTTGACGGGTCGACCTACTACCGCACGTTGACCGCGTCGCTCAAATCCCGGGTGGAGGAACACCTGCGCCGCATCCTTGGCGGTCGCGGCATCGCCTACGACCTGAACCACGTGGTCGAGGCGCCGGTGATCGGCGCCGCGGTGGCGGGGCTGTCTTAAGTGCCTTGTGAAACTGCCCCTTTTAGGAACCTGCGGTTCATGCTATCATTGCGCCCATGAAAACGTGGACCACCATCCGCATCCGCGAAGCGAAGGGCGTGAGCCGGCTTGCCTGCCTCACTGCTTATGATTCCACAACAGCGCGCATCATGGACAGCGCGGGCATCCCGCTGATCCTGGTCGGCGATTCGCTCGGCATGACCATGCTGGGCTATGCCAACACGCTGCCGGTGACGCTCGAGCACATGATCCATCACACGGCAGCCGTCTCCCGGGGCGTGACCCACGCGATGGTCGTGGCCGACATGCCGTTCATGACCTACCAGATTTCGGACGAGCAGGCGCTGGCCAACGCGGGGCGTCTGGTTCAGGAAGGCGGCGCCGACGCCGTTAAAATCGAAGGCGGCGGCAGCCGGATCTCGCGCGTCGCGCGCCTCACGGAGTGCGGCATTCCCGTTCTGGCCCACGTCGGCCTCACGCCGCAATCGGTCAATCAGGTCGGCGGTTTCAAGCTTCAAGGGAAGAGCGCCGACGATGCCCGCCGGTTGCTCGACGACGCCGTCGCGCTGGCCGAGGCGGGCGCCTTCGCCATCGTCCTGGAATGCGTGCCGGCGCCGCTTGCCCGCACGATCACGGAGGCCGTTCCCATCCCCACCATCGGCATCGGCGCCGGCGCCGCGTGCGACGGGCAGATCCTTGTCTACCACGACATGCTCGGCCTGAACGAGGCCTTCCAGCCGACGTTTGTCAAACGGTATGCGACGCTGGCAGACACCATGCGGCAGGCCTTCTCGGCCTATTCCGCCGACGTCACGTCCGGCGCGTTTCCCTCGGCCGCACAGAGTTTCGGGGCACAGGCGGCACCGGCCACAAGAACGGCGGAGTGACCGGGTTCGGCGCACGGCAGGGACGCCGCCCCGCGGCGCGCGCATGCGGCTGTTTCGGCCGTTCCCACCTGCACACATAACATGCCACACGGCAGCGTTTCAAAGAGGACAGATGACATGAGCGAGAGCGACTATAATCCGGCGGTGATCGAGAAAAAATGGCAGGCGTATTGGGAGGCGAACAAAACCTTTAAGACGGCAGACTTCGTTCCTGGAAAGCCGAAATACTACGTGCTGGACATGTTCCCCTATCCCAGCGGCGCGGGTCTGCATGTCGGCCATCCCGAGGGTTACACGGCAACCGACATTCTCTGCCGCTACAAGCGGATGCGCGGCTTCAACGTGCTTCACCCGATGGGATGGGACGCCTTTGGCTTGCCTGCCGAGCAGTATGCGGTCGAAACCGGCACCCATCCGGCCATCACCACCGGACGCAATATCAACCGCTTCCGCGAGCAGATCAAGGCGCTGGGCTTCAGCTATGACTGGGACCGCGAGGTGAACACCACGGATCCCGGTTATGTCAGGTGGACGCAGTGGATCTTCGAGCAACTGCACCGGAAAGGCCTGGCCTACATGGCCGAGGTCGCCGTCAACTGGTGCCCGGAGCTCGGCACGGTTCTGGCCAACGAAGAGGTGATTGACGGGTGCAGCGAACGGGGCAACCATCCGGTTGTCCGTCGGCCGATGCGCCAGTGGATGCTCCGCATCACCGACTACGCCGAACGGCTTCTCAACGACCTCGACGCCCTGGACTGGTCCGAGGGGATCAAGGAGATGCAGCGCAATTGGATCGGGAAGTCGGTCGGGGCCGAGGTGACCTTTTCACTTGTGGGTTCGGATGCCCGGGTGACGGTCTACACGACCCGTCCCGACACCCTCTTCGGCGCGACCTACATGGTGCTGTCTCCCGAGCACTCGCTGGTTGATGCCGTCACCACCGGCGCGCACCGTGCGGCGGTCCGGGACTACCAGGAAAAAGCGGCCCGCAAGAGCGACCTCGACCGTACCGAACTGAATCCCGGCAAGACCGGCGTCTTCACCGGCGGCTACGCCGTCAATCCGGTCAACGGCGCGCACCTGCCGGTCTGGATTGCCGATTACGTGCTGATCAGCTACGGCACCGGCGCGATCATGGCAGTGCCGGCGCACGACACGCGCGATTTTGAGTTTGCTCAAACCTTCCAGCTTCCCATCCGCTGCATCATCGCACCCGCCGCCGCCGAGGCCGAGGCAGCCGGCACCGACGTCGCAGCGGTTCTCGACGGCCGCGCCTGCTGGACCGGCAACGGCAAAATGATCAACTCCGCCAATGACCAGGGACTCGACATCAACGGACTTGAGGTGACCGACTCCAAACGGCGCGCCACCGCGTGGCTGGCCGACCGGGGCATCGGCCAAGAGGCCGTCAAGTACAAGCTGCGTGACTGGCTCTTCAGTCGGCAACGTTACTGGGGCGAGCCTTTTCCGGTGATCCACATGGAAGACGGGTCCATCCGCCTAGTGGACGAGAACGATCTGCCGCTGACCCTTCCGGAGCTTGACGACTTCAAACCGACGGGCACGGGCGAACCGCCGCTCGCGAAAGCCGGCGATTGGCTTGCGTACACCGATCCCAAAACCGGTCAGCGCGGCCGGCGCGAGACCAACACCATGCCGCAATGGGCCGGCTCATGCTGGTACTACCTGCGCTACATCGACCCGCACAACGCGCAGGCCATGGTGGATCCGGCCAAGGAAAAATACTGGATGCCGGTTGACCTCTATGTCGGCGGCGCCGAGCACGCCGTGCTGCACCTGCTTTACGCCCGTTTCTGGCATAAGGTTCTTTTCGATCTCGGCTATGTTTCAACGCCCGAACCGTTCCAGCGGCTGGTCAACCAGGGAATGATCCTGGGCCTTTCCTACAAGGATCAGCGCGGCGCGCTGGTTTCCATGGATCACGTGAACCACACGCCCGACGGCCCCCTGCATACGGAGACCGGCGAGAAACTGGTCGAATTTGCCGCCAAGATGTCCAAGTCCCTCAAAAACGTCGTCAATCCCGAGGACGTGATCGGCGAATACGGCGCAGACAGCATGCGGCTCTACGAGATGTTCATGGGGCCGCTCGAAGCGGTCAAGCCGTGGAACACGAAAGGGGTCGAAGGGGTCTTCCGCTTCCTCAAGCGCTCGCACCGCATGATCACTACGCAGCCTCTGAGCGACGAGCCAATGGATCGCGAACAGCTCCGCCTCCTTCACGCCACGATCAAAAAGGTCACCGACGATCTCGAAACGCTCGGCTTCAACACGGCTATCAGCCAGTTGATGATTTGTCTCAACGCGTTCTCGGGGGAGAACAAGCCCCTGCCGCAGGAACTGGCCCGCGCCTACGTGCTGCTCCTGGCGCCGTTTGCGCCGCACCTCGGAGAGGAACTGTGGCAGACGCTGGGATCGACGCAGAGCCTGGCCTACGAACCCTGGCCGGTGTATGACGCGGATTGCATCAAGGTCACCGAAGTCGAGGTGCTGGTGCAGGTCCAGGGCAAGCCCAAGGCGCGGGTCATGATGCCCGTCGACGCCGACGAAGCGGCCATGCAGGCGCTTGCCCTCGCCCAACCCGCCGTCACCGCAGCCCTCGGCGGACGTCCCATCCGCAAAGTGATCTGCGTACCGGGACGGCTGGTCAACATCGTGGGTTGAAACGCGATGTCGTCTCCATAGAGTCGAGGCGATGCACTGAGGGGGGCGAGTTTTACTACCATGTCACGCCATCCATTGTTGCCCCTGGAACATCACTATCGTGGCCGGCACCCGCTGGCCACGCTGCTCTACCTGTTTTCCCCCCACCGCTGGCGTCTGGCCGGCTCCGCGCTCTTCTTTGTTATCAAGTATTCCCCCGTATGGGCCACCCCCATCATTTTTGCCGATGTCATCAACATCGTCACCGAGCACAGCTCCACGCCGCTGCACCGATTGTGGATGGATGGGTTGATCCTGTTTCTGCTGCTGATGCAGAATGTGCCCACGCATATCGCGCACATTCGGCTGATGAGCGAGAGCGTGCGACGTGTCGAGGCCGAACTGCGGTGCGCCCTGATCCGTCGGCTTCAGCAACTGACCCTGGGGTTTATTCAGGAGACACATAGCGGCGCCCTGCAATCCAAGCTGCTGCGCGACGTGGAGGCTGTGCAAGGATTGTGCAGCCATCTCATCAACCTTTTCTTTTGCGGCTCTCTGTCCATCCTCCTCGCGGTGAGCGTAACCGCCCGCAAGGAGCCACGGCTGCTGTTGTTCTACCTGGTGGCCGCCCCCATCGCCGTCGCCCTGGTGCGCGTTTTCCGCGGCCCCATGATCGACCGCAATCGCCACTACCGAGAACAGGTCGAGCGCATGTCGGCGCGTTTCATGGAAATGATCAACCTGCTGCCGGTAACCCGGGCCCACGGGCTGGAGGACGTGGAAATCGACCAGATGGAGGGGCAGCTCACGCAGGTCCGTCAGCATGGTATGCGCCTCGACCTGCTGAATGCCTTCTTTGGCTCCTGTACCTGGGTCTTCGCGCAACTCATGCAGTTGATCTGCCTGCTGATGACGGGTTATTTGGCTTGGCATGGACAGATACGTCCCGGCGATGTGGTGCTGTACAATAGCTTTTTCGCCATGATCGTGGGGTCCGTCAATCAGATTGTCGACGGCCTTCCAGCCATGGCCCGCGGATTTGAGTCCGTGCGTTCCATCGGTGAAATTCTGGAGAGTCCAGACATTGAACGCAACGAGGGCAAGGCGGCGGTGAGCGAGGTGCAGGGCCGTTTCGAGTTTCGGGACGTCACCTTTTCCTATCCCAACGCTTCGCGGCCGTCGCTACGTGATTTTTCCCTTGTTGTCGAGGCCGGGCAGTCCGTGGCCGTGGTCGGGGAATCCGGCTCCGGCAAGACGACGTTGATGAGCCTGATCATCGGCTTCCGGCGACCTGATCGCGGACAAATCCTGCTGGACGGGCGCGATATGGAGACGCTGGATCTGCGCCAGTACCGGCGTCATCTGGCCGTGGTTCCGCAACAGACCGTACTCTTTTCCGGCAGTATACGTGACAACATTACCTACGGGTTGCCTGAGGTGCCGGAGGCCAAGCTCCAGAAAGTCCTGCGCATGGCTCGGATCGACGAATTCCTTGCCGACATGCCGGATGGACTGGAGACCGAGATCGGGGAGCATGGCGGCAAGCTCTCCGGGGGGCAGCGGCAACGCATTGCCATTGCCCGGGCCTTGATACGCGATCCGCATATCATCATCCTCGATGAAGCCACCTCCTCCCTGGATGTCATTTCCGAAAGGCTGGTCCAGGAAGCCATCACGGAACTGGTTCGTGGCCGCACTACGTTTATTGTGGCGCATCGCTTGTCCACCATCCGCAACGCATCCCGGGTGCTCGTGCTGCGCGACGGCGCGCTGGTAGAGTCCGGGCGCCACGATGACCTGATCCGTGCCGGTGGCGAGTTCGCCAAGCTTCGGAACTTCCAGGTGTAGACCGCCGGTGGACGGATCTGAATGGCGCTAAGTTAAGCGATGCTTCCGATCATAATCCTAATCTTAATCGTAATCGTAATCCTTTTTCCACCAGGAGATTAAGATCAAGATTAGGATTACGATTAAGATGGCAATAGCCCCTTAACTTAG
>CAZOJL010000081.1:0-15455 GCA_964580075.1 uncultured Akkermansia sp.
TTGGCCATCGCGCCGGGCTCGCTCTCGCAGGCTTTCAGGGCCTTGAGGACGTCCCCCTCGGCCATGGCGCCTTTCACCTGACCGATCAACGCGCCGGGCATCATTTTCTGCGGGCGGACGAGAATGGAGCAGTCGACGATGAAATAGATGGCTGCCGCAGCGCAGCCGAACAGGGCCACCCACAGGAGGAAGCCGACCGCCCCCGATCCCGTCACGATGTCGCCAAAATTGGTGGAACTCCGTTTTCTCACGGCGCGGACGTTCTGGCCGGTGGCAGCGTCGACGAGCGGCGCACTTTCCAAGGCAGCGTCGGCGCCTGCATCCCCCCCCTGCGCCAAAAGCGCCGGGGCGCCAGACAAAGCCGCAAGCATCACCGCACTCAACAACAGTTTCTTCATGGTGTCCTCTCGCCTTTCGTCGTGCTGTCCATTACAGCCATCGCGTTGTTACCTGTACACCGGGCACCAAACCCGGTTATCCGATAAACATCCTTTGCCCCGCCGCTTGCCGACCCCGACCCCGTCCACGATCAGGGCTTGTTTGCCCATTCGCTACCCGGGAACTCCTTGCGGATCACCTCACGTCGCGCCTGGGCGCGGGACGTCATGCCCAGTTTTTCGAGACTCTTGGCGGCTTTATAGTTGGCTTCGGGCTGCACTGTCCGGACGCTGCGGTAAAGGGTGACCACGCGCAGGTAGCCGTCCTTCAGCGCGCGCGTGTGATGGTCCTGCGTGTCGCCACCCTTCAAAATCAGGTCGCCGCGGAGGATGAGCGCGGACGCCGATGCCATGCGGTTGCCGCTCTTGATGGCTTGCTCGAGCAGGTCGTCCAATTTTGCCGCGCGGTTTTCGCGGAGCAGGGCGCGCCAGTAGACCGTGGCCATCTCGCCGAGATAGGCGGCCTCGGGGCGGGTGGAGGTGATTTTTTCAACCGCCCGGACCGCCTCGGCGCTGTTGCCCGTCTGCAGGTAGGCCTCAGCGAGCCAGAGGGTTGCCTCTTCGTCGTGCTGCAGCATGAAATAGTCGGTGGCGATCTTGGTCAGCGCCGCGATGGCCACGGCGCCATTTTTATCCTTAACCGCCCGGATCGCCTGATCCAGCTCCCGGGGCCTCACCGCCTGAATCGAGGCGATTTCGGTCAGCGGATGGGTGGTGCTGATATTCTTGGCGTCGGTGACCTGGATGGATTTGCTGGTGGCCTGCCAGCGCAGGCTCCCGACAAACCGCCGGGTTCCGCTTCCCTTGAGTGTGACGGCTCCCGGAACCTGCGCCCGGGCTTCCGGGGCGGCCGCCAACGTGGCGAGCGCGGCAAGCATCAGCACGCATCCATAAGATTTAATCTGCTTCATGTGTGTCACTCCTTAACATCAGGTTCCTCGCGGGGGGTCGGCAGCTCGATGGCCGCCTGATTCAGCCACGTCCGCACCTGCGGCGCGTTGCGGCTGCTGCCAAAGGCATGGAGGTACTCCTCACAGGCATCGGCGGCGCCCTGATACTTCTGGTGTTCCAGTTCGAGGGGGATGCTCAGCAGATAGGCCTGCTCGATGAACGGATCCAGCAGGGAGTTGCCGGTCGGGACCGAGAAGATGAGCTGTTTGAAGGCGACGATCGCCCGGCCGCGGGTGATGGCGGCCTGTTCGGCGAGGCCCAAGGTCTGTTCTGCGTTCATCTTGCGGATCATCGTCTGGCCGACCTGGAGATCGATGGCCAGCATGTCTTTCGTCTCTTTGCGATAATTGCGGACGAACTTGAAGGCTTCCACGGCGCAGTTGAACAGCTTCATGCGTTGGTCGTTGTCCTTCTCTTTTTCGCCTTCGGCGCTGGCCGCGTCGGCCAGCAGCAGGTAGGCGTCGACTACCAGCGTGGACCCCGCGTAGGCGGTGACAAAGGCGTCGAGTTCGGCACGGGCCTCCGCAAATTTCTTCATGCCGACCCACGTCTGGGCGCGGCCGAAACGGGCCTGCATCTGCATGGCGGGCTCCTGGGCCGAAGCAACCACCCGCTCAAACCCCTGCAGCGCGGTGTCGTACTCGCGCGCATCCACCAGCGCGCGCGCCGCCCGGAGAAGCTGGTAATCGGGGAATTCGTCAGCGCCCGAGCCGGAGAACATCTCTTTGTATTTGACGATCGCCTCTCCGCGCAACCCCATCTCCATCAGGCTGGCGGCGAGCAAGGGAACGGAACTGCGCGCTTCATCGGAGTCGGGATAATCTTGACGCAATTGTGCAAACACCTCCTGCGCCTTCTCGGTTTCCGTGAGGACGGTGTACATTGTGCCGACTTTGATCAAGGCCAGTGGGGCGTATTGCGAGTGGGGGAAGTCCTTCACGAAGGCCAGATAGGTGGCGATCGCCTGCGGGCGGATTTTGGCAACCGCTTCGGGGGGGGCGACGATCTGAGCCAGACAGGCGGCCTTCTGCAGGATGGCCTGTTGCCGAAGCAGGTCGGCTTGCGTCGCGTCCGTGGCGACGGTTGCAGGAATGGCGTCGATGTCTTTTAGAACCTGATCGTAGCCCACGGCCGCCCGCAGCAGTTGGACGGAACCGGCAATGCGCTCGGCGTCGTCTTCGGCGGCGCGCACGCGCGCCAGGGCGATTGCACGGTTGGCCTGCGCAATCCGGGCCCGCGCCTCTGCGACGGCCAGGCCGGGTTTCTCCGATTTGATCAAGTAGGCCAGGAAGGAATCGAGGGACGCGAGTTCGTTGGTATAGTCTTGCCGCTGGCTGTAGATGTTGGCGACCCGGCTCAGCGTGTCGCCGTACCAGACCGAGGTGGGATAGGTATCGATCAGACGTTGGAAATAAGCGAGCGCGCCGGCATCGTCACCGGCGTCCGCTGCTTTCGCCCCGAATGACAGAAGTCGTTGCGGCGCATCGGGATGGTTGGTGAAATCACGGAAAAACAGGGCATACGTCTCTTTCCGTTTATCAGCCATTTGCAAAGCCCCGTAGTTCTCCGCCAGGCTCATCAGCTCGTTGCCGGCGGTCAGGGAATAGGGCGACTTGCAGAACCGTTCGGAGATGTGCGCGATGATCGTCTCGGCGAGAAGCGCGTGGTAGCCGTCTTCCTCCCGGGCTTCGAGGCAGGCCCGGGCCAGCGAGCCCAAGGCGGTCACCGAATCGACGGATTCGGGAAAGTGGTTCAACACCTCTAGGAAGATTGGGATGCTCTCCGCGAACTGGTTGCTGGCGAACTTCTGCCGGGCCTCCTGAAACTGTTTTTGCCGGATCCTGTCGTAGTCCTCGGGGGTGAACATCGGCTTGATTTCGACAGCGAACTGCTCTTGGATGAAGGCGCGTATCCGCTGTTCGTGCTCACCCGCCTCCATCGCCCATTGGCTGTCGGGGAATTTGCCGAAGACGTTGACGAAGTGCTGATAGGCCCCATTGGGCTTTCGGCCCCCGCCGACCGCGCGCTCGCCCAGCAGCAGGTTTTTGACCTGTTCACTGTCGCCGGCGGGGTCGGCGGCGATTTTCATCGCTTCATCCTCGAGCATGACGGCCAGCAGAAAACGGCACTCCGCCATGGGACTCAGCCGGGTGAGACCGGTGATCCCCTCTTCCTGCTCCTGGGCGACCAGGGAGTCGTGGATGAGCTGCAGGGTTCCCATGTAGTCATCGATCAGCGCCTGCGCCTTGGAGGTGTTGCCCCTGAGCACGAGGATGTGCGCCTTGATGACGATGGCCTTGCCGAACCACATGTCCGGATCCCAGAGGAGCTGGCTCGACAGCTTGTCGGCCTCGGTCAGGAACGCGTCCTTCGCTTTGGCATTGAGCTCCAATTCGGCGAGCTTGACGATCAGTTCCGCCGCGTCGGCTTGCACCTGGCGCAGCGCTTCGTCCGGCAATTTCACCTTCAGGAGCCGCCGGTAGGCGTCAAGCGCCCGTCGCTCCATCCGGGAGGCCAGCAGCATTTGCGGGTATTTATAGGCGGCCTCAAGGTAGAAGGACTCCAAATCCGGCGTGGGCTGTGGAAATTTCTTGAAGAACCCGTCGTAGAGGGCGAACGCTTCGTCGTTGCGGCCAAAGGCGTAGAAGCTGTCGCCCATCGCCAGCCTCATGGCCCACGCCTCGGTGCCGTTCGGATCGGGATGCTTGGCGATGATGCCGTTGACTTCTTCAAATTTGCCCTGCGACAGGAGCCCGCGCATTTCCAGAATCTTGAGCGCGACCGCCGCGTCGGGATACCGTCTTTTGAGATCGTCGATCACCCGTTCCGCGAAATCAGGCATACGCAGGATGTCCTGCAATTGTCGGATATATTCCTGCTCCTGAGCGAGAAACGCTTCTTTTTCGGGGTCGCCCACCTGCGCGGGTGCTGTGGAAACCAGCAGCGCCACCACGCAGGCCACCCACGCCAGGGAGCCTGCAGATTTGAACAGCGATGCATTCATAGAGGCTCCTTTTTACACCAATGCGGGTGTAAGGGTCAACTCGATTTATTTCGGCTGCTCCTTTTTTTTTTCTTTTTCTTGTTGCACGGACAAGCGGTTTTGCGCTACCTTCTAACCTGACTTGGCGTGTTGTTGGTACAGAAATGTGAGGAACCTATGGGCAAAGTCCTGCGAGTGTTGATTGTCCTGATCCTGATTATTGGCGCTGGCGCTCTCTTCTTGGAGTTCCAAATCAGAGCCATGCGGGAGGCGATTGTCGGGCGGGCGCACAAATTTGAAGATGGGATCAGGCGCATCGCGCGCACCATCGAGGCGCAGCCGCCAGCCGATATGCCCGCGCTCTCCCTCCCGGAGCGGGACATTTCCGAGGTGACGGCTCGCGAGCTCGAGAACCCCGAGACCGCGATGTTCTGGAGCACCTATCCCTTCAAACTGGAACAGGACAACCTGCCCGGGCTGAATTACGACACTGATGCGATAGCGGTGCAGTTGCGGCAGTACTATCTGGAGGAGCTCGATCCGGTTAAGAACAAGATGGTTCGGGTCCCCGACCCCCGCGACCCGCGAAAATACGCGACCAGCGGGCCCGGCACCCTGCAGGAGGCCTTGGACAATCTCTTCGCCCGCGCCAAGGCGCAGAATGAGACGCTCAACACCACCCGTTCGGAGTTGCGCAAGACGCGTGAAGAGTTGGTCGATCTGATCAACGAGTTCAACCGCCTCAAGCGAAACAGCCGCGCCGACAAGAAGCTGATTGAGGAATTGCGGGCCGAAATCGCCCGTTTGGAGCGTGAGCTGGCGGATCGCGAACGCAAAATCGTCCGGCTGGAGGAGGAGAAGCGCGATCTGGAGGCCGAGATCGCCGAAAAAACGGCTGAGATCGCCCAACTCAAAGAAACGATCGTCGCCCACGAAAATACGATCAAGACCCTGGAGAAGCGGATTGATATCCTGATGAACCCGCGGCCCGGGGATCAGAAGCGGATTCCCGTTTCCATCGACATGGAGAATCTTGAGAACGTGTTGAGCCCCGGCGACAAGGGCAAGATCGTCGCCTATGACGACCAGCTCAAGTTTGTCGTAGTCGAGTTTCCCGCGGCGTTCATGAAGGATCTGCTGGGCGATGATCTCTCCAGAGGGCTGCCCCAGATCGAAATGATGGTCCGCCGGCCCGGTCTGGAAACCGCCGCAGGTGATTTCGTCACCCGCATCCGACTGCGTCAGGTCGTCCGCGATCAGGGGCTGGTCGTCGCCGATGTGCTGATCGACTGGCAGCAGCTTCCCCTGGAGAAGGACGATGTGGTCTACTTCTAAGGTGCGCGCCATGCTCTGGGCGGGCTTGGGCGTGATCGCCTTGGCCGCCCTCTCCGGATGTATGAGCGAACCGCACGAGGGAGACCTGCCGTGGGCGCCCACCGCGACGTGGGAAGGGACCCCCGCGTTGCCCGGCGGCATGGTAAACCCCTGAGGCTCTTGCACACTCACTCACTCACCCACACACGTTCTCATTCCAGGGGCTTCCCCAGCCTCTCCGGCGTGTCGAGCTGCCCCTGATAGAGGTGGCGGCGCACTTTCTGCGTGCTGGTCCGTTCAAGCGGGTCAGGGCGGATGTCGAGTTTGCGCGGGTGTTTGTAATCGGCGAGGTTCCTGCATTGCTGGGCGACGACGCGGCGCATCAGGGACTCGATCTCACTCCAGTCCGGTGCGTGCCCACCCTGCCCCGCGGCGATGACATCGAGATGCGGCACGAGGATCGCCCCGACTTTTTCACCGATGTCCCCGCCCTCCCGGTAGCCGACCACGACGATGTCGCACACCCGCGGATCATGGGCGATCACCTGCTCGACCTCTTCGGGATAGATGTTCTTTCCCTCGCGGTTGACGATCAGCGCCTTCTTGCGGCCGCGGATGGTCAGATAGCCGTCGGCATCCCGTGAGGCCAGATCGCCGGTTCGCAGCCATTCGCCGTCAAACGCCTCGGCCGTCGCCTCGGGATTGCCGTAATAGCCCTTCATCACGATCGGCCCGCGCACCTGCAGCTCGCCCACCCCCTGCGCGTTGGCGTCGGCGATGCGTACGTCAATGTTGGGCAGTTTGTAGCCGATCGTCCCCAGCCGGGCATCGTCCGCGCGCGACAGGGAGACCACCGGCGAAGCCTCGGTGAGACCGTACCCCTCGATCATGCCGAACCCCAGTCTGCGGAAGCCGGTGATGACAGACACCGGGCAGGGCGCGCCGCCGACGACCAGGAGCCGCAGCTTGCCTCCGAGCTGCCGCCGCACCCGGATCCCGAGCAACCGGCCCAACCCCGCCCGCAACAGGAACCGAGCCACCGCGCTGGCGTTCAGCTTGTCGTCAATCTTCTTGAACAGCTTCTCGACCAGTAACGGCACGGCCATCAGCACCGTCGGCGAGAGTGTCTTGCAGTCTTCGGCGAGCGTGCGCATGCTGGTGACAAAATAGAGGGCACAGCCGTTGGAAATCGGCACGACATAATCACCGATAAAGGCAAACGAGTGGAACAGCGGAAGCACCACGAGGAAACTGTCGCGCGCGGTGATGTCGGAGAGCACCGCGAGCGTCCCCGCGGCGTCGCTGCAAAAATTGGTGTGGGTCAGCATGGCCCCCTTGGGCTTGCCGGTCGTTCCGGAGGTGTAGATGATCGAGGCGATGTCCCCGCCGTCGGGCCGGCAGGTGTCGTAGCGGCCGCCCTGAGCCGGGACGGGTGACGCGGCGAGCAGGTCTTCGTAGGCTTCGGTCCGACGACCCGCGATGGCACCGGGCGCGGGGTCTCCGCCCACGAGGATCACGCCCCGCACGGCGGACAGGTGGGGCAGGATTGCGGCCAGCATGTCGGTCTGTGCCGCGCCGGCCACCACGATGGCGGCCTGCGAATCGTGGAGCACATAGGCGATTTCGGGCCCCCGCAGCTTGGGATCCAGGGGGACCACCGTCACCCCGGTGCCGGCCAACGCGCTATAGACTTCAATCCACTCCGGCCGATTCTCCAAGAGCAGCACCACACGATCACGCCCTGGCTCCACGCCCATGCGGGCGAACCCTTCGGCCGCCTGCCTTACCCGGCCGCCCCAGACGGCGTATGTCAGCCAGACCCACGCGCCGTCACGCTTGAACGCGCAGACCGTGCGCCCGGGGAACGAGGCCACCGCACCGTCAATCAGTGTTCGCAGAGTCATCATTAGAATTGCTACCCATCTTCGCCACGCCGGGGGGTAAAGGCGACGACGCGGTCTTCAAAATCGCTCAACGAGAGCCCCATGCGGATGGTCAGGATCGTCGCGGTGACGGCGATGGCGACGGCCCAGACACCCATCTGGTAGCCAGGGACGCCGAGGTTGAGGAAGAAAAAGAGCGAGCAGACCAGGCTGGCCAGATAAACCGCCTGGCCGGCGAGGATGGCGTTCGGGCGTCTGCGCCAGGCGGCAAGCCCTTCGGCGTGCCCGCGGAGCACCTGAAGCACCGGCAGCACGCTGGCGATGAGCATGACCCGCATGGCCAGGGGGATGTCGCTGGCCGGCAGGTTCTGAACCACGCCAAAATAGCGGCGGGCCACAGCCGGGATCTGGCCGAGGAGCAGCACGCCGGCCAGCACAACCCCGGCGGCGCAGGCGAAGCGAAAGGTCTGCGTGTCGCTCCGGTCGACCGGCGGGAAGGCCAGCACCACGGCCTGCATCCGGATCGCCGCGAAGCAAGCCGGATTGACCAGACCCATGGAGACATAGTGAATCGGCAGCATCCGCACGGGGTCGGGCGCACGGGTGATAAAGGCCGCAATCATGAAACCGGAGAGCGCGAGCAGCATGCCGCCGAACGACAGCGGGATGCAGAACAGCAGTTGCTCGCGGATCGACCCCGCGCGGGCCTCGCCCGGCGGCAGGCCGTCGATGAACGCCCGGGCCAGGCGCCGCGCCGCATAGCACTCGCCCACGACGGGGAGGGTGAAGACGATGATCCCGGCGATGTGGCCGACAAATCCCATGCGCACAAAGAGCATGGCCAACACCAGCGTCGCGGCGATTCGTCCCATCGTGGCGGCGCTGGCGACGGCACTGGCGCGGGCGTTGTAGAGAATCGCCATGTACGGGTTGCGGATGAGAAAGAGGATGCAGACCGGAATGCTGAAAAGCAGGGAGTCGCGTGCCACGTGTCGCATCCCGGGCTCCAACGCGAGCAGGCGTGCAAACACCACCGTGTCGAGCGGGGGGAGCGAGATGATCAATTGCAGAGACGCAATGACCGCCAGGAAGAGCAGGTTGAGCCGCTGGAAACGGGCAAAACCCAGACGCGTCCGTCCGTAGACCATCCCGGTGGTGATCAGCCCCGACCCGCACGCGGCGAGCACAAAGAAAACCGCCAACCCCTGGGCGAAGGCGCCGAAATCAGCGACGCCCCCCCGGCCGCGGGACACGACCGTCGCCACCAGCGGATAGGTGAAGCTCTGCGAAACCGCCTGGATTACCAGCGGGATGTAAAAGCGCACGGCCCGCGCGGGTGAAAAGGCGGCGTTCGCATCGGCAGTCTGGGCGGATGTTGGCATCGGGTGAAATCGGCAGGGGAAACGTGACGCGGCAATTCTATCCATACCCGTGCCCGCGTGGCAGACGACACATCCGTCAGCCGGAACCGGCGGTCGTTCGCGTCACGTGGCAGGGTTCAGAATCGTCCGGAACCGCGCGTAGGCGGCGTCCCAGGCGGCGGTGTCTCCGGGGTGGAAGATCTTGATCGGAAAGGCGTTCCGGATGATCGGTTGCGCGTCGGCCATCGTGCGGATGACCCCCTTGGCCATGCCCTGCACCATGAGGTTGCCCACGGCCGTTCCCTCCTTGGGCCCGGCATGGACCGGCACGCCGACGGCGTCGGCGGTGAATTGGTTGAGCAACGCGTTGCCGCTTCCGCCGCCGACGATATGGACCGCCAGCGTAGGCGTGCCGCAGATCGCGCAGATCTGTTCGTTGACCCGTCGGTATTTGAGCGCGAGGCTCTCGTAGACGATGCGCAGGATCGTGCCGCGGTCGGTCGGCTGCCGCTGACCGGTCTCGGCGAGGAAGGCGCGGAGGGCGTCCTCCATGTTGGCCGGATTGTAGAAACGGGCGTTGTCGGGGTCGATGAAGGCGCTGAATGCGGGCGCGGCGGGGGTGATCCTGTCGACCTCGGCCCAGTCCATGCGACAGCCGTCGGCGGACTCCCACACCCGCACCAGTTCCTGCGCGATCCAGGCGCCCATGCAATTCTTCAGGAAGCGGATGTCTCCAATTCCCCCCTCGTTGCTGATGTTCGCGGCCATCGCCGCATCGGTGGTGATCGGCTTGCGAATCAGGCGCCCGATCAGCGACCACGTCCCGGAACTGATGATGAGCGCATGCCGGGGGTCCTTGACCGGGGCGGCGGCAAACGCACTGGCCGTGTCGTGCGAACCGACCGCCACGATGTCGGCCGTGTTCAACCCGAGTGCCGCGGCGAGCGGGGGCCGAAGCGCGCCGATTACGGTGCCGGGCGCCACGATGGGCGGCATGATCCGCGCGGGCACCTTGAGCGCGCGCAACACCTCCCTCGACCACCGCCGCTTCTTGGCGTCCATGACCTGCGTGACACTTGCCCAGGAGGAGTCGACCGCCGTACAGCCGCCAAGATAGTAGTTGAACAAGGTCGGGATGGGGAGGAACCGGGCCGTGAGTTTGAGCAGCTCCGGTCGGCGCGTGGCAAACCAGCGGAGCTGGTTGCTCATGTTGAAAGGCTGAAAGTGGATGCCGGTGACACCGTAGAGGCGCTGCGCGTCGATGACCCCCCGAACCTCGTCGCACATCGTGTCGAGCCGGTGGTCACGGTAACAGTGGGTCTTGCCCAACAGCTCGCCGTCGGCGCTCAAAAAAGCGCCGTCGGCGCCCCAGGTGTCGATTCCGATGGCATCAAGCTGCCCGCCAAAGCTCCGCTTGTAGGCCTGGAGCCCCTTGATGATGTTGTCGTAAATCCACGTATCGTCCCAATAGGTCCGTTCCGACACGACCCCCGTCCGGTCACCCAGAAAAAACGAGGTGCCGCCGTGCGCGAACCGATGGAGTTCTTCCATCCGGAATCCGCCGTCCGTAGTGAACAGCCCGGCGAAACACTTGCCACCCGAAGCTCCCAAATCAACTGCCAACACGTTGATGCCCATGCTGCCTCCTTCGCTAAACGTGATGACAGTTTATCACCGCTCGCCGTCCATCGCAACCGCAACCTAACATGAAGGATCAAGATTTTGGCCGGTATAGGCTGCTGCAATACTACCATGCAGCACGCCGTGTCAAGGAGGGGTTGGAAATCGCCGAGGACGTCGTGAAGATGCCCAACTACGCGGATAACGCCTATTGGATGAAAGCCGAGCTTCATGAAAGCGCTGGCCAATGGGCGGAGGCGAACGAAGCGTACAAGATCACCAACCGAGAGCCTGAGAACCTGTTCCGGATCGCCGAGAACCTGCTGCGTCTGAATCAAAAAAACCAGGCCCTGGCGCAATTGAGCGAGATCGAGAATTTCTTTGCAGGCGTGGCCCCGCGGGCCGCCCTGCGGATCGCCTACGTCCATCGTGACGCGAGCGACGAGCCCAACTTCATTTCCGCGCTGCACGCGATCATGGATAAATATCCACGCAGCGGGGAATCAAACACGGCCCATATAGAGCTCGAACATCTCGGGGTCGCAATGAGAGGAGCAGAGGATGCAGAGTAACAACAGATCATCCTAAAGTTATAGGCAAGCCCGCCGCGCGGCTGCGCCGCGAATGATCGAGGGGGTAACTGCGACAAAATGTCCAAGTTATGGACGAGCGATGCTTCCGATCTTAATCGTAATCCGTTCTCCACCAGGAGATTAAGATCAAGATCAAGATAAAGATTACGATTAAGATGGTAAAAGCCCCTTAAGCGTCATTTTCCCCCACACCCCCACACCCCCACACACGATCTTTATTTCCGCGCCCCAAAATAACGACGCCCTTTACCTTTTCACTTTCTTTCCGGGCGCCGATAGGGTAGAATAGGCCCTGTTTTTGGAAGGTGTCGGGTGGAACGGTGAGGGTTAGAGGGACCGTGATTTTGGGGTGATCCATGCGTGTGCTGCTTGTCGAAACCGTCTCTGAACTGGGGGGCGCCCAGTGGAGTTTGTTTGAGTTGGCCCGCCAACTCTCACAAGAGGGGGTCGATGTGCTCGCCGCCGTCCCCAAGGGACCCTTGTACGCCACGCTGAAAGGCGCGGGGATTCAGGTCGCCGCGATTCCCGCTTTCCGGGCTCGACGCAGTCTGGGAGCGCTGTTCGTCTGCGGCTTGGCCTACGCGAACGAAGTCGCGCAGATCCGCAAGACCGCCTGGTTGTTCAAGCCCGATGTCATCCACGCCAACTCGCTCACCGCCGGGCTGGTCTCCCGGCAGTTGGCCGGCGGACGTGCCTTCGTCTGCCATGTCCGAGATCTGCGGTTCCCGGTCAAAGCGATGATCCGAGTGGCGCGGAAGGCGCGGCGAATTGTGACGCCATCCGAAGCCATCGACGGGAGCTTGAGCGAATTTCTGCGCGGTTCTCAGCGCAGCCGGCTCGTCCGTGTCGTGAACGGCATTGACGTCGACCGCTTGTCGCCCTGCGATCCCCTCGAGGCGCGTCGTGCCTGCGGGCTGCCCCCCCCTGAGGTGCCGGTCATCGGCATGATCGCGCATCTGGTCCCATGGAAACGTCACGATGTCTTCATTGAAATGGCCGCTCAAATCGCCGCCACGCGCCCCGACGTCCATTTCGCGCTCGTCGGGCGCGATATGCTGGGCGGACAGAAGGCTTACCGCAAGTCGCTCCGCCAGCTCGCCACGTCCCGCGGTCTCGACGCCGTGTGCCATTGGTTTGAAAACACCTACGACGTCCGTGATGTGCTCCAGTCGATGGACATGCTGGTCCACCCGCCCCATGACGAGCCCTTCGGCCGCGTCTTGTGCGAAGCGATGTCCCTGTGCCGGCCGGTCATCGCCGTCCGACATAACGGTCCCGCGGCCATCGTCGAACACGGGGTGAACGGTCTGCTTGTGGAGTACCCCGATCCCGCACGCTTCGCAGCAGCCGTGCTCCACCTGCTGGACAATCCCGCGCAAGCCGCCGCGTGGGGTGAAGCGGGCCGGAAGCGGGTCGTCGAACGGTTCAACATCCTCCGCACGGCCAGCCAGATGCGCGCCGTCTACCAGGCGGCCTGCGCCGATTTCGATCAAGAACACGCGGCGAACAAGAAGAGCGACTAGCTTGGGGGCGCTGCGCGCGTCTCCGGGATCAACGCGTCAGCCATACCAGCGAGGCTGTCCCCGCGCACAGGCAATAGACGGCGAAATACCACAACCGGCCGCGGCACAACAGCCGCACCAGCGTGCCGATCGCCAGATAGCCGACGCCCGCCGCCACACACGCTCCCACGAGGTAATGCGGCACCCCCAGCGTGCCGCCGCCGGCCTCGGGCGCGCCACGGCTGAAATCGATGAGGGCACCGCCGAGCAGCACCGGGATCGACATCAGGAACGAGAACTCAGCCGCCTGGCTCGGACCGATGCCCAGATGTCGCGCCGCGAGGATCGTGCTCCCCGACCGACTGATGCCCGGCAGAATGGCCAGCGCCTGCATGCAGCCGATCCACCACGCCCGGAACGGTGTCACCGCCCGGCTGTCCGCCGGCCGGGCAAGCCGAACCGAAAGCAACAGACAACCGGTCACCAGCAACAGCCCTGAAGCCGTAATCGCCGCGCGCCGCGGGTCGGCAAACAAGCCATCGAGCTGATCTTTAAACACGGACCAGACCAGAGCGGCAGGACCCACCGACAGGGCCAGCATGCCGGCCATCCGCCAAGCCGCTCGCGACCCCGCCAGCAAACCGCGGAGCAGCTCCGTCAGGCGCGCGCGGTAGTATGCCACCACAGCCACCAGCGTCCCGAGATGCAGCACCACCTCGCACCGGATGCCGGGCGCGTTCAATCCGAGAAGCTCCTTGCCGATGAGCAGGTGCCCCGAACTGCTGACCGGGAGAAATTCGGTCAGGCCTTGGATCACCGCCAGAACCACCACGCGCACCCAATCGTTCACAAGAACCTCGATAAAAAAAGCCGCGTCTCATGACGCGGCTTTTGAAAAACTGGCGGGAGCGACGGGGCTCGAACCCGCAACTTCCGGATCGACAGTCCGGTGCGCTAACCAATTGCGCCACGCCCCCACAAAAAGAAAGCGTACTATAGCGGCATCCACGCAGGAATGCAAGCGGATTTGCAATTATTATTTTACCATTATTTTCCCGGGTTCCAAAAATATCGGCTGGTCTCACCGGGCCGGCTGTGTTATCGTCCTGCCCATGGTTCCACAGTGGCTTATCGAGAAGAAACGGGATGGCGGCGTCCTGAGCGTCGACGAGATCCGGGCTTTTGTCGGGGGTTACACCGACGGGACCATCCCCGACTACCAGATGGCGGCCTTCGCCATGGCCGTATTCTTTCGGGGGATGACGGCCGACGAGACCACCACGCTCACCGACGCGATGATGCGTTCGGGCGAAACCCTCTCGTTTGCCGAGTGGCCCCGTCCCACCGCCGACAAGCACTCGACCGGGGGCATCGGCGACAAAATTTCGCTGATCCTCGGTCCCCTCGCCGCTTCCGCCGGCCTCGCCGTGCCCATGATCTCGGGGCGCGGTCTCGGCCTCACCGGCGGCACGCTTGATAAGCTCGAGGCGATTCCCGGCTTCAACACGCGCCTCTCAACGGACGCTTTCCGGGCCGCGCTCGACCGTGCCGGGTGCGCCATCATCGGGCAGACCGACCGCCTCGTCCCAGCCGATCGCAAACTCTACGCCCTGCGGGATGTCACCGGGACCGTTCCCAGCATTCCCCTGATTACCGCCAGCATCATGTCCAAAAAACTCGCCGAGGGCGCCGGATCGCTCGTCGTGGACGTCAAGTGCGGACGCGGCGCCTTCATGCGCACCCGTGACCAGGCCGATGCCCTTTCCGGGAGCCTGCTCCGCGTCGGACGCGCCCTCGGCCGCAACATGGCGGCGCTGGTCACCGACATGGAACAGCCCCTGGGTCGCGCCGTGGGCAACGCCCTGGAGGTGCGCGAAGCGGTCGAGGTGCTTCGGGGCGGCGGCCCTGCCGACATCCGGCGGCTCACCCTCGCCCTCACGGCCCGTATGCGGGTGCTCGCGGGGCTGGCGGCAGACGCGGCTGCGGACGAGGGCGCTCTGGCCGCCCGCCTGGACGACGGCCGCGCGCTGGCCGCATTCCGCGACATGGTCGCGGCCCAGGGCGGCGACGTCCGCGTGGCCGGTGACCCCGACGCCGTCCTGCCGCAGGCGGCGGCCGTCGAAGCAATTGCCGCTCCCGCCGACGGGTGGGTTGCGTTTGTCGACGCCGAAATCATCGGCGGCGCGGTTCTTCAACTGGGCGCGGGCCGTCGTCGGAGCGACGACGCCATCGATCCCGCCGCAGGAATCGATCGGCTGGTGCAGTGTGGCGATCAGGTTGTCCGCGGTCAGCCGCTTATGCGTCTCCACGCCGCCACCCCCGCGTTGATTGCCGCCGTGCGCGACGCAGCGCGGCGCGCCGTGACGCTCGCCGCGGCACCGACGGAACGGCCGCCGTTGATTCTCAGCGCGTAGGCGATACGCGCACACACCGGGAGGACTCCATGCCCACCAGATCACCCACCTTGAAACAAGCCCGAACCCGCCCCGCGCCGCGTCGGCTGATCGCCGCGGCCCGTGCTGCCGCCGCGCATGCGTACGCTCCGTACTCCGGGTTTCGCGTTGGCGCGGCGGTGCTGACGCGCGATGGCCGCGTGTTCACCGGCTGCAATATCGAGAACGCTTCGTATGGACTCACCCTCTGTGCCGAGCGGGTGGCGATCGCCCGGGCGGTCAGCGAAGGCGCGACGGCGTTCCGCGCTGTGGCGATCGCCGGTGGATCGGCCGAGACCCCCGCTCCGCCGTGCGGCGCCTGCCGTCAGGCGCTCGCCGAATTCTGTCCGCCGTCTTTGCCCGTCTGGTATGCCGGCCT
>CAZOJL010000082.1:0-15242 GCA_964580075.1 uncultured Akkermansia sp.
GTTTTGGAAACCGCCCGGTTGCCCTCGATCGTCGAGCGCGTCACCGTCAGGCGGCTGTCGCGGTGAACGTAGACGCCGCCGCCGTAGCTGTCGGGACCGTCCACGGCGTTGGCCGAGATGGCGGTGTCCAAGAGGGTGACCTGGCTGTCCGCGAGATACATTCCGCCGCCGAGGCCGACGCTGTCGTGGTCGCAGGCGTTGGAAACGATCTTGCAATCCCGGATGGCCACGTTGGCGCAATCGGCAAGGAAGAGGCCGCCGCCGAGCGCCCGGTTTCCGCCGACGCGGCCGTCGCGGATTGTGATCTGCTCGATCACGGCGTTGGAGACGCCGGTCATCGTCAGCACGCGGATACGTTCATCCGTGCCGCGCCGCAACACCGTCTGTCCTGCGGCGCGCGGCCCCGGATGTTCGGCGCGTGGCAGTGTGAGGTCCGCCCGGTAGCCGCCGACCAGCATGACGTTGTTGGCGCGATTCCAGCGAAAGACGGTGTTGTCGGGGTGGGCCTCGCCCTGCGCCGGGCCGGTGAAGGTTACGCCACCCGGCAGGTGAATCAGCGCGTCGGCCCGGGTGTCGGGGTGGGACAAGGCCGCTTGCAGGGAGGAGAACCCGGTGGCCCAGGTGTCGTACGGCGGGGTGGGGGATGCCTGCGGCGAGACGTAGAATGCGCGCACGACCGTGTCGGCGATCGTGACCGTCGCCGCGTTCGCGGCGCCGACGATGTAGGGCCCCGGCAGGAGGGTGAGGGTAACGATCTCGGCACCCTCCACGCGCATGTCGTTCCAGGGGGCGATGACAATGTCGGCGCCGGCCGCGCCGGCGGGCAGCGTCACAGTGCCAGCCAGCAGCGTGTAGTCCGTGCCGTTGCTTGCGGTGCCCGAGATGGCGTAGGCGACCGTCAGCGGCGCCTCGCTGCAGGCGGCGGGCCGCGAGACCGTGGCGGCCGCCGGCACGGGGACGCCGGCCGGGCCTTTCTCCTGGGCCTGCGCCTGTGCGGCTTTCAGCGTCACCTCGCCGGTGATAAAGGAGACCGGCGAGGCGACGGTCTTATTAATCTGACTCTTCGCCGCAAACGTATAAAAGTAGGTCTTGTCTTGGGTCAGCCCCGTGATTTTCTTGCTGCAGGCCTTGCCTTCGATCCATGTGCCCTTGTCAAACCAATCCGTCTTGGCCCACTCCCACGTGGTGCCTCCGTCCGCCTCGCCCCACAGCACGCACAGGGAGGCGGGCGTACCGTCGGTAGCCGTCAATCGTCCGTTGAGAGATGCGGATGTCGCGGTGACATCTGACACGGGTAGGTTCTGGGTGCTGAAAGAAAGATAGCGCACGATGACGATGCCCGAGCCGCCGTTGCCGCCCCTGTTGTTCTGATTGTAGTGCGCACCGCCACCGCCGCCGCCACCGGTATTCGCGCCGGCATCGCCACCCGGTGTGTTGCACTGGGCGTTGATTCCGCCGCCGCCGCCCGGCGAGCCGTTGTTGATCCCCGATCCGCCCGTGGTCGTACCGACACCGCCGCCGCCACCGCCGCCGTTTCCGCCGTTTCCGCCGACCCCGGAATACCCAGAGCCAGCCCCGCCACCCGCGAAGTAATAATTCGTGCCGCTGATGTCGAACGCCAACCCCACACCGCCATGCGCAGGATTCACGGTGCCCGGGCCGCCGGCCCCGCCGCCGCCGCCGGGATACCACTGGCCCGTGCTGTTTGCCCCTTCATGGCCTTGACCTTCTGTGCCCAGGCCGCGGTTGCTGTATTGCCCGGAGGCGCCTCCTCCAGATCCGCCCTGTCCCGCGTTGCCGGTGTTGTTGTTATGCGTTGAGGCGCCGCCGCCGCCGCCAATGGCCACCAGACAACTTGACGCTGAATTGCTGAACACGGAATCGGCGCCGTTCCGTGCGGGTCCATGTCCCGTGCCTGCCGGTGCGCCTGCACCCCCCTCGCCAACCGTCACCGTGTAGACGCCCGCGACGAGTGAAAACGACGGGTTGTAAAGCACACCGCCACCGCCGCCGCCGCCGCCCATATCGCTTCCACCGCCACCGCCGCCGGCTACGACAAGCACATCAACGATACCGTCCGCCTCGGCGATCAGTTGAGTTGTACCCACGGTTGTGAACATGTGGACGGTCCAGTTCGTCCCGCCCGCGTCGGTGTAGTTCGTCACCGTTCCGCCTGTGGCGCTAAACCCGTAGGCCCGTGTGGCTATGCACGCCGTGAGCGTCATGAGAAGAATCGCGGTTTGAAGCGGGTTGCTGTCGGATGTGTGTCTCGTCATGGGTGTGTTCCTTTTTTTATCAGTTGATTCGCGATCACGGCGTGTTGCCGCTGATTCCGGTATTCTCGATTTCCAAGTCGCCGCCCGGGACGACATAAAAACCGCCGCCCTGGGTCAAGCCGCCCGTTTTGGAAACCGCCCGGTTGCCCTCGATCGTCGAGCGCGTCACCGTCAGGCGGCTGTCGCGGTGAACGTAGACGCCGCCGCCGTAGCTGTCGGGACCGTCCACGGCGTTGGCCGAGATGGCGGTGTCCAAGAGGGTGACCTGGCTGTCCGCGAGATACATTCCGCCGCCGAGGCCGACGCTGTCGTGGTCGCAGGCGTTGGAAACGATCTTGCAATCCCGGATGGCCACGTTGGCGCAATCGGCAAGGAAGAGGCCGCCGCCGAGCGCCCGGTTTCCGCCGACGCGGCCGTCGCGAATCGTGATCTGCTCGATGACGGCGTTGGAGACGCCAATCATCGTCAGCACGCGGATACGTACATCCGTGCCGCGGCGCAAAACCGTCTGTCCGGCGGCGCGCGGCCCCGGATGTTCGGCGCGCGGCAGTTTGAGGTCCGCCCGGTAGCCGCCGAGCAGCATGACGTTGTTGGCGCGGTTCCACCGAAAGACGGTGTTGTCGGGGTGAGCCTCGCCCCGCGTCGGGCCCGTGAAGGTCACGCCACCCGGCAGGTGGATCAGCGCGTCGGCCCGGGTGTCGGGGTGGGACAAGGCCGCTTGCAGGGAGGAGAACCCGGTGGCCCAGGTGTCGTACGGCGGGGTGGGGGATGCCTGCGGCGAGACGTAGAATGCGCGCACGACCGTGTCGGCGATCGTGACCGTCGCCGCGTTCGCGGCGCCGACGATGTAGGGCCCCGGCAGGAGGGTGAGGGTAACGGTCTCGGCACCCTCCACGCGCATGTCGTTCCAGGGGGCGATGACAATGTCGGCGCTGGCCGCGTTGGCGGGCAGCGTCACGGTGCCAGCCAGCAGCGTGTAGTCCGCGCCGTTGCTGGCGGTGCCCGAGACGGCGTAGGCGACCGTCAACGGCGCCTCGCTGCAGGCGGCGGGCCGCGAGACCGTAACGACCGCCGGCACGGGAACGCCGGCCGGGCCTTTCTCGTGGGCCTGCGCCTGCGCGGCTTTCAGCGTCACCTCGCCGGTAATGAAACTGACGGGCGGGGCTGCAAGCGTTTTACTGGACGTGTTTTTGGCTCCGAAGGTGTAGTAGTACGTCTTGTCTTTCACAAGCCCGGCCATTTTTTTTCCGAAGGGCGTGTTGTTGGTCCATTGGGTACCCTCGAACCACTCCGTTTGGGCCCAGTCCCATGAATTTCCGCCGTTTGCCTCCCCCCACAGAATACCAACGGATGCGGCCTCGCCGCCGGTGCTGAACAGCCAGCCGTTGAACGTTGCGTGTGTCGGGGTTACGTCCGTGACGGGTTCATTCCCCATGGCAAACGACCGGTAGCGCAGAATCACGATTCCTGAGCCACCATTGCCGCCTACGCCACCGCCGCCTACGCCACCGCCATCACCGCCATCGCCCGTGTTGGCGGCTTTACTGACGCCATCGGTCCCGTCGCGGCCATGTCCGTTCCCGCCCGTGGCATAGGTGACTTCGGTGACGCCGTCGCGAAGAAACGACGTCCTGCCCGGGCCGCCGGCTCTTCCTTCCCCAGGGGTCTTGCCTGGCCCCCCCGCACCGCCACCCCCGCCGGCATCACAGTTGCCACCCGCCCCGCCGTCATAGCCCTGCCGGGGTGGCGGATTTTCAATGCCTTTACCGGGCACCGTTTGTCCCGCCCCATGCGCGCCGCCCCCGCCGGATCCACCCGACGTCGCCGCAGCCCCTTCTCCACCACCAGAACCGCCGCCGGCAGCCAGAATCACGCCTAGAACGGAATTCGAGATGGCGGAATCGCCCCCATTTGAAGGTCCGCCCGGCTGTCGAACACCCAGCCCACCTGTGCCGACCCGGATACTCAGGCTCCCGGCTGAGACATGGGCTGCTCCCGTTAAGAAGCCGCCTGCCCCGCCACCGCCGCCCTGATAAACCGCGCCTCCGCCGCCTCCGCCACCCACGATCAGGTATTCGATCTGGCCGTCATTGATGACCGTGAGCGTTCCGTTGGATGTGAAAATGTGGGCAGCCCAATTGGTGCCGTTCTGAACGTAGTTCGTCACCGTCCCGCCCGTGGCGCTTACGCCGCAGACCCGTGTGGCGATGCACGCCGTGAGCACGGTGAGAAGGATCGCGGTTTGCAGCGGGTATTTGTCGAGCGTGTGTCTCTTCATGGGTGTGAGCCTTGATTAATCAGTTGATTTGCGATCACGGCGTGTTGCCGCTGATTTTGGTATCCTCGATTTCCAAGTCGCCGCCCGGGACGACGTAAAAACCGCCGCCCTGGGTCAATCCGCCCGTTTTGGAAACCGCCCAGTTGCCCTCGATCGTCGAGCGCGTTACCGTCAGGCGGCTGTCGCGGTGAACGTAGACGCCGCCGCCGTAGCTGTCGGGACCGTCCACGGCGTTGGCCGAGATGGCCGTGTCCGAGAGGGCGCCCTGGCTGCCCGCGAGATACATTCCGCCGCCGAGGCCGACACTGTCGTGGTCGCAGGCGTTGGAAACGATTTTGCAATCCCGAATGGCCACGTTGGCGCAATCGGCAAGGAAGAGGCCGCCGCCGAGCGCCCGATTTCCGCCGACGCGGCCGTCGCGGATGGTGATCTGCTCGATGACGGCGTTGGAGACGCCGGTCATCGTCAGCACGCGGACACGATCATCCGTGCTGCGCCGCAGAACCGTCTGTCCCGCGGCGCGCGGCCCTGGATGTTCGGCGCGCGGCAGTGTGAGGTCCGCCCGGTAGCCGCCGAGCAGCATGACGTTGTTGGCGCGGTTCCACCGAAAGACGGTGTTGTCGGGGTGAGCCTCGCCCCGCGTCGGGCCCGTGAAGGTCACGCCACCCGGCAGGTGGATCAGCGCGTCGGCCCGGGTGTCGGGGTGGGCCAAGGCCGCTTGCAGGGAGGAAAACCCGGTGGCCCAGGTGTCGTAAGGAGGGGTGGGGGAGGCCTGCGGCGAGACGTAGAATGACCGCACGAGGGTATCTGTGATCGTGACCGTCGCCGCGTTCGCGACGCCGACGATGTAGGGCCCGGGCAGGAGGGTGATGATGACCGTCTCGTCCCCTTCCACGCGCATGTCGTTCCAGGGCGCAATCACGATATCCGCGGTGGCCGCGCCGGCGGGCAGCGTCACGACGCCGGTCAGCTTCGTGTAATCTTCGCCGTTGCGGGCGCTGCCCGAGATGGCGTAGGCGACCGTCAGCGACACATCGCTGCAGGGGGCGGGCCGCGAGACCGTGACCGCGGCCGGCACGGGAACGCCTTTCGGGCCTTTCTCGTGGGCCTGCGCCTGCGCGGCTTTCAGCGTCACCGCGCCGGTGATGAAACCCTTGGATGGCGTGGTCCAGATGTTGGTCGCCGCGTTGCTCGCGCAAAGCGTGTACCAGTACCCATTGCCCGCGGAGAGGCCGGCAGACGCCGTGTAGGCGATGTGCGAGGAGGTCGTCGCGCCACTCAGCGTAAACGCGCCCGCGTAGGCCGAGTGGGTCCATGCCGCCGGGTTGTTTGTGCCGTCCGTCGGACCCCAGTACGCCCACACGTCGAAGTACACGTTGCTGCCAGTCATCGTCCCGTTCAGCGTCGCCTGCGTCGTCCCAACCGCCGTGGCGGTGGTGTTGGTGATTTCGAAAGTTGCGCCACCCGCGACGAGGTGGAAGAAATTCGCGCCGGGAATCGCGGCCCAACTCGTTCCACCCGCCGGGTCCCACTGGACTTGAAGTCCGTTGCCGCCGCCACCTTCGTAGTGGCGCACGATGATGTTGTGGTAGCCTGCCGACAAGGCAACCGGAGCGGAATTCTCGGTCGTCATGCCGTGCCATCCGTCATTTTGTACGATGGCTGTCGCATAGGACGGATTGTCAGTTGCCGGATTGATCCACAGGGCGCTGCCGTCGTCACTGGTGGTCGCAAAGCGATAGGTCCCGTCGGATACCAGCAGTTTGCCCCGATATTCCACGCAATAATTGTTCTGATAACCGGATGGGCGGGTACTGCCGTCAGGGACGCCGCTGTTTCGCCCGGCGCCGAAGTGCTCCATATCGTCGCCGCTCATCTCGATTGACGCCGTGGCGTAACCGATCGTGCCGCCGGCCGTGGTGTGGTTGGGTGCTGGGCTTGGACTCGCCAGGTTGTACCGCGCGGAGTCAAGATCGGCGATGTCGCTTCCGTTCTGCCATGCACGAACGCTGAGTCCCGGCACGTAGGCCTTGCCGGGCATCGGGAGCGTCACGAAATTCGTCGCCGACGACCAGGCCACCCCCCTGGCATTGGTCGCGTAGGCGCGGTACCGGTAGCGCAGGCCCCAGATCAGACCGGTCAGGTTGTTGGAGACCGACTGCCCGGTGGTCTTCGCGCCACAGTCCACGACCGTCCAGGCTTTGGTCGAGGCGGCGCCGAAATCGTTCGTGCCCCAGCAGAGGTAGACGGTCGTCGCTTCGCCGCCGTCGGACTCCAGCGTGCCGTTGATGGTGGCCGCGCCCACGTCGATCCCCGTGGCGGCGGACACGGTGACTTTCGGCGCACCACCATGCGCCCGCGGCGCAAACGCGCCCATCAGCCCCGCCGCGAGCAGGAGACCAGTGACCAGTGACCAGTGAACGGTGAACAGCAAGGAGATGACACTCCCCGCGCTCGACAACCGACAACCGATCACAGACCACCGATCACTGAGACTACTCATTTCTGATCTCCACTTATCTGCCATCGCTCACAGACCAGACTGAACCCCCTGAACGGATACCTGCACGGCGGCTCCGAGGCGGGTGAAAACGGGGACGAAATAAGGGAAGGATTCAGCCAGCACTTCGGCGTTTCGGACCGTCACACCGCGTTTTGAAACCCATCCTGAGACTGCCAGCGCCATGGCGATCCGGTGGTCGCCGTGGGCGTCAACCGAACCGCCGGTGATCGGGCCGCCGCGGATGGTGAAACCATCCGGATACGGGGTGATGTCCACGCCGACACCGGCAAGTTCCGTGCAGAGTCGGTCGATACGGTCGCTCTCTTTGTGGCGCAATTCGGCGGCGTCGCGGACGTCGGTCGTGCCCGCCGCACAGGCGGCCGCGACAGCGAAGACCGGAAATTCGTCAATCATCCGCACCACGAGGTCCCCCGCAACCGCGGTTCCGCGAAGAGACGCCGCACGGATGCGGAGGTCGGCGACGGGTTCGCCCGATTCCTGACGCGGATTGGATTCGGTAATATCGGCGCCCATGGCGCGTAGGGCGTCAAGCAGGCCGGTGCGTGTGGGGTTCACGCCGACGCCGCGAAGGGAGATATCGGAGCCCGGTATGACGGTGGCCGCGACGATCAGGAAAGCGGCGGTCGAGATGTCGCCCGCCAACGTAGCCCGGAGCGGACGCAGCGGGAACGCCGGAGGCGTGAGGGTGATGCGGTGCGCGGCCGGGTCGCAGCGGATGTCGACGCCCATGGCGGCGAGCATCCGCTCGGTGTGGTCGCGCGACGGGCCAGGCTCGCACAGGGTCACGGGACCGTCGGCTGCAAGCGCTGCGAGGAGCAGGCACGATTTGACCTGGGCGCTGGCGACGGAAAGTGTGTGGGTGCCGGAGGTGAGGCGGACAGACGGCGCGCGCCCCTGAATCACGAGCGGCGCGCCGCCGCCGGGCGCAGTTTCGATCATCGCGCCCATGGCGCGGAGGGGTTCGGTCACACGGTTCATCGGCCGGCGGCGCAACCCGTCGGAGCCGTCCAGGGAGCAGGGGATGCCCGCGGCAACGACGGCGCCGGCGAGCAGTCGGATCGTCGTGGCCGAGTTACGGCACGTGACGGGGGCGGCGGGGGGTCGGAGCCCGCGCAGGCCGGCACCGGTGACCGAGAGCGTGCCGTCGGTCACCGACCAGGGGATGCCGAAAGCGGTCAGCGCGTCAAGCATCGCGCGCGTCACACCCGAAAGCGGAAACCCGCCGATCACGCTCTCGCCCTCTGCCAGCGACGCGAACAGCGCCGACCGGTGGGCAAGCGACTTATCACCAGGCAAGACGTACGCGCCGGTGAGAGGCTTTGAGAGTGACGTATGCAGGATCATACTGGCCCGAATAAAGGTTCACGCGTGCACAGATTCCATCCTGTCGCAGACCTTCAGGCGAAGTTCACGAGACCCGAATGGACGAATGAGGCTGATCGTACCATACAAGGGGATCGGGTTCAATTCGAAACGGGGCGCGATATGAAGGGGGCTTCTCCAGATCGGCGTCGGCGAAGCAACCCGGCGACGAGGAGCATGCCGGCATACCACGCGACAACGACAGCCACGGGCGGCGCCGGGACGGTGATCGAGGCCCCGGGGATGCGGGTGGTCAACCGTGATGCTGCCAGCATCACGGTTGCGCATGCGGCTGCGGCATGATTGAAAATTACGGCGGCTGCGGGGAGGAATCCGCTCGTCACAATGGCAAGGGCGCCCGCGATGACGATCAGAAATGCGGCTGGTACGACGACCAGGTTGGCCAGCAGACCGCCGGGAATGAAGCGACCGAAATAATAAGCGGTGAGCGGAACCGAGGCGAGCCAGGCGGCGAAGCCCATGGCCAGCGTATCCGCGAGATACCCGAGCGCCGTGCGACGCCACACCGCCAGCCGCACAGCCCACGCCTGGCGTGTGAGGCGCTGGCGGCTCGAGGTGAGTCGCTGCGACAGGCGCAGCAAGGCTACCTGTGTCGTCGCCGATTCGACGCCCAGCGCGCGTCGGAAGAGACGGGACAACGGCGGACAGAGGAGGACAAGCCCGGCCATCACCGTGTAGGAGAGGAGAAAACTGACGTTGAAGAGGGCGCGGGGATCCCACGCAATCTGGAGAATGGCGGCCGCCGCGAGGGCGGCGCAGGCGTCGGGTTTGCGGTGCACGAGGGGCGCTCCGAAGTAAAAGGCGGCCATCAGGCACGCCCGCATCGCACTCGGGCTGGCGCCTGTGAGCAGGGCATAGCCGGTCAGCAACGGAATCAGCGCCAACCCCCAACGCGGTCGCGGGACGGCCAGCAGTGACAATGCGGTCGCGATGACGGCAGCGACGAGTCCGATCCCCAGACCCGAAATCGCAAACACGTGGATCGTCCCGGAATTGCGGAAGATGGCGTTCATCTCCCGCGGGACGGCGCTGCGTAACCCGAGCAGCATGGCTTGAATCAGCGCGGGTGCCGCGGGCCAGGATTCGATGCCCAGCGAGAGTCGTCGCACGGCCGCGTGGCGGGCCTGATCGGCAATCGGACGCCAGTCCCAGAAGGCGGGAGGCGCCAGCCGGACAGCGTCGTTCGGACGGGAATTCACGGGAAGACAGGGGTTTCCCGCGCGCATGCGGAGGCGGGGGAGGCGTGTGCGAAACGCCCAGGTTTCACCGACTTGCGGAATCTCATGCGGGCGCCGCGACCCGCCGTACCAGGTGACCCCCGCGCGTGTTTGGGTGAGGGACCGGACGCCCTCAGCGTATTCGATGGCCACCTGTCGTAATGGGATGACCGGACGCGTGGCACGGGGATTCAAAGAAGGGACATCCGTCGCACGATCCACCACGCCCCGGACGTACACCCATTCGGACGCGTGGTTTCCGAGCCATCTGTGCTCGCCCCAGCGCGTCCGTTGCGAAAGCGCGCCAGCAAGAAAGCCTGCACAACAGACGCAAACCGCCACGGCTGCAGCATCCCGGGAGGCAGAGCGACCGGCCCAAAAAAACGAAATGGCGGCGGCGGTGGCGGCGGCGAATCCGAGGACCAGCGGCAGCACTCCCGAACCGCCGACTTGCAACCCCGCGCCCGTTCCGATGATCAGCAGGCAGGTGACGCCGATGATCGGCCGCTGCGTCATGGGGGAGGGGTGCATAAACACTAGAAATCGTCAGACAGTTCGATGCGGATGGTCTGTCCCTTCACGGCTTTCGTGTGTTTGTCCTTGGCATCGGCACCTTCAGCCCAGAGGGTTCCGGGTTCCGATTGCAACGGAATCTGGAGCGGATTGCCGCATACCGGGCATTCCGAACTGGTTCCCGCCATATCGAGATAAGATTCAATTTCCTGCCCGCACGATTGGCAGCGGAAGGAGATGAACGATTCTTTGCGGTCGAGCTTCTGTTTCACGGTAATATCCATAGCGTTACGTATGAAAATGACAAAACAAGAAAGAGACGCCTTTATAACCGAACCCCGGTGTGATGTCGAGCAGGAACTCTCATTTTTTCCTTGTCCCGCGGGCCGGTTCCGGTGATCATGTGCAGCCGTGATTGATTTTAAAGACATCCATTTGCGTTATGGCGCCCAGATCGTGCTGGACGGCGTCAGCTTCCGTATTCATGCGGGGGAGCGTGTCGGCATCGTCGGGCCCAACGGCGCCGGAAAAAGCTCGCTCTTTCATCTGCTCATCGGCTCACGACAGCCCGATGGCGGCACCGTGTCGTTGGAGGGCAAGCCCACCATCGGCTATGTGCGGCAGCATCTGGATCCGGAGGACGACACCGAAACGCTGTTGGAGTATTCGTTGCGGGGCGTGCCGAGGCTTCACGATATGGAGATGGAATTGCACCGGCTCGCGGGGGCGGTCGAGGCGGCTGTGGACGAGTCGGAGAAAAAGCGCCGGCTCCGCCAACTGGGCGAGACGCAGTCTCAGTTTGAGCATCTGGGAGGCTACCAGCTTGAGACCCGTGTGAAGGCGGCTTTGGGCGGGCTCGGTTTTTCGGTCCCCGAATTCGACCGGCCCTTTATCACGTTCAGTGGCGGCTGGAGGATGCGTGCCGAATTGGCCCGCATTTTGGCCTCGGTGCCCGACCTCTTGTTGTTGGATGAGCCGTCCAATTATCTCGATTTGCCGGCCGTCGAGTGGTTGCAGCGGTACCTCCGTTCCTACGAGGGGACGCTGCTGCTGATCTCGCACGACCGTTACCTGCTGCGTACGCTCGCCTCGGTGACGATCGAGGTTGACGCCGGCATGTGTACCCGGTATCAGGGAAATCTCGATTACTACCTGCGCGAGCGCGAGTCGCGCTACGAAATTCTGCTGGCGGCCAAGGCCAATCAAGACCGCCTTCGTGAGCAGTTAGAGCGGTTTGTCGAGCGTTTCAAGGCCACCAGTTCCAAGGCCTCGCAAGCACAGAGCCGCATGAAGCAGTTGGAGAAGCTCGAAGAGATTCGCCTTCCCAGACGGAGCCAGGCCGGCGGGTATCTGCGGATTGCGCCGGCTCCCCACTGCGGGTCTGAGGTGGTGAGGCTGGAGGGGGTCTCGTTCTCCTACGACGGCGTGCGCAAGGTGCTCGACGGGGTCGATCTCGCCATCAACCGGGGTGACAAGATCGCCATTATCGGTTACAACGGCATGGGAAAGACGACGCTGCTGCGGCTGATCATGGGCGTTCGTCAGCCCGATTCGGGAAAGGTGGTCCTGGGTCACAAGGTGCTTCCCGGCTATCAGTCCCAGGAGTTTGCCGAGACGATCCCGACCGACGTGTCGGTGTTTGAAGTGGCCAAACGTGCCGCTCCCGATGCCACGGAACGGGAGTTGCGGTCGCGGCTTGGACGTTTTGGGTTTTCGGCAGACGATGTCGGCAAACCGTGCGGCGTCATCAGCGGCGGCGAGAAGATTCGGCTTGCGTTCCTCCGGCTGTTTCTCAATCCGCCCAACTTTCTGCTGCTCGACGAGCCGACCACGCACCTGGATCTTGACGGTCGCCACACCCTCGAGAAGGCGTTGCGTGCCTATGATGGCACGGTCTGCCTGGTCAGCCACGACGTGGACTTCGTTCGGACCGTCGCTACCGCGGTGATCGAGATCTCGCCGGCCGGGGTGCGGCGTTTTCCGGGCGGCTACGACTATTACCGTGAAAAGACGGCCGGGGAGATGCGGAATGCTGCGCCCGAGGCACAGGCGGATAACACGGCTTCCGCGGGGTCGCCGGATGGCTCCTCCGGCGGCGGGGGGATTTCGTCAAAGGATCTTCGCCGCGCGCGCGCGCAGGAGCGGTCGAAACGGGCGCCGCAGGTGCGCGATCTTCGCCACCGTGTCCAACGTGCAGAGGCCAAGATTGTCGCGTTGGAAGCAGAGCAGAAAATGCTTTCCGACCAGATTGCCGCTGCGGCGCCCGGAACGGATTTTGCCGATCTCAGCAGGCGGTTGCGGGGTGTGCAGCACAACCTCCATCGCGCGGCTCTCGAGTGGGAAGAGCCGGCCACACAGCTTGAAGCGCTGGAAAAGGAAATATGAAAACACGTGGTTTTCTCGCTTCTGAATACCCGCCTGCACCGGCCGCCACCGCCGGGTTTCATGTGATACCGGTGCCGTTGGAGACATCCGTATCCTACGGCCGCGGAACCGCCGCGGGACCGGCCGCGATCCTCGCCGCGTCGCAGCAGTTGGAGGCCTCGGACGGCCGCTTCGCACCGGGACGGGCGGGCATCCATACGCAAGCGCCCGTATCCTGCGCCGGTGCGCGGTCGCAGGTGATTGCCCGCATCGCGTCCCGCGTCGCCCGCGCGCGCGCCGCCGGCGCGGCGCCGTTGATCCTCGGTGGCGAGCACACGGTCACGCTCGGCGCGGCCCGTGCCTTCAAGGCGGCGGGGATGCGGGTGGGCTTTGTTCAGTTCGACGCCCATGCCGACCTGCGCGACGCTTATGAAGGCTCGCCGTTCAGTCATGCGAGTGTGATGCGGCGCGTCAGCGAGTTGGGGTTTTCGATCGTTCAGTTCGGTGTCCGCGCGCTGTGCGCCGAAGAGGCCGACTACCGCCGCCGGGCGGGTGTCGTAGCCTATGATGCCGAAAGGCTGTCGCGCCGTGCGCTGCCGGTGCGGCCGCTTCCCGCCGATTTTCCAAAGGCGATTTACATCACGTTTGATGTCGACGGGTTTGATCCGGCGGTGATGCCCGCGACCGGCACGCCCGTCCCCGGCGGGCTGTTCTGGCAGGATGCGATGCTGTTGCTCGAACGGATTGCGACGGGACGCCGCGTGGTGGGCGCCGATGTCGTCGAACTGGCGCCGATCCGCGGCCTGCACCACGCCGACTTCGCCGCCGCGTTGCTGGCTCACCGCCTGATGGGACTGATGGGGGAAGGGGCTCATGCAGAAAGGCCCCGGGGCCAGGGAATGTAATGGGGCAGTTATTTGGGGGGGGCGGTGAAAAGGAGATAGGTGCGTGAGTATGTGGGTGTGTGGGTGTGTGGGTGCGTGGGTATGTGGGTGTGTGGGTGTATGGGCGACGAGAACGGATAGCGCCGGGAAACAGGGTTCAGGATGCCAGGGCTCAGGCCGGAAACGCCTCCTGAACCCCGAACCCGCCGCTTGCACAAACCGGAGGTTTTGCAAGCGCCTCGATCCTCATGATCATTTTCCCAACAGCAGCAGCGCCCGTCCGAGGAGCGTGACGGCTGTGGCCACGCCGTCCAGTACCCTCAGGAACGAGGCGGATGTGTCGACAAGCTGCCGGGCCTGGTCAACCGCCTCCGTGGCCTCGACCAGCAACCGGGAATACCGACGGTGATTCCGTTTGAGGGTCGCGCGCTGCAGGGCGAAGGCGGCGTTACCGAGCGCGACGAATTCTTCCTCCAGCTCGGCGGCCGCCTCGGCGCCCCCCGACGCCTCGGCCTCTTTGACGAGCCGCGCCCGATGGGTGTTGTAGGCCCGGATCGCGGCCTGCGTACGTTGTAGGAGCGTTGTTTTTTGACTGGCCATACGCCTCACTTCTGGTTTGAGCCCTGCGGATCGACGCGCGGCGGCTGCGGGACGGCAACCCGATCAAACGCCTCCGACGCCTGCCGCAGTTTAACGGTGATCCGGTCAGCCGCCTGAATGGCCTCATGGTATTTCTGAAGCTTGAACAAGCCCGCCTTGACCGGTATTCGGTAGGGCGCATCCACCTCACGGCCCAGCTCCTTTTCGTCAAAATCGGACACACGCAGGGAGAGCAATCCCGCCGCGTACTGCGTGATGTAGGCCGTGTCAACGTAGCCTTCCCACGTGGGCCGCTCCTGCTCCCACAACGCGCCCAATTCGGCAGCGGCGCAAGCAAGCGCGGCATGGAGCCGCGCGATGCGCCGGGTCTGCCACCAAGCCGTCAGTTCGGCGGGAAGGGTTGCCGCCAGCTTTCGAAATTCAGTGGTCGTGATGTCGTTGTCCGAGAGTACCTGGAGTGCCTCGACCGCCGCCGCATAGGACTGCACCGCACGGGTTTTGTCCGCCCCCTCGCACACGAGCCGGAGATGCGCGGCGGC
The DNA here is from genome assembly GCA_964580075.1 of uncultured Akkermansia sp. GTDB lineage: Bacteria > Verrucomicrobiota > Kiritimatiellia > RFP12 > JAAYNR01 > VGWG01. The sequence continues at coordinate 14,579 of CAZOJL010000082.1, forward strand.
CGCTTTCACTTGCCGGTAGGTCTTAACGCGCCTGTCGAGGATGTCCGTCATGCCGGCATCCGGAACCTGCGTGAAGTCAACCGCATCGGGCTCGGCGCTGACAACCACGCGCAGGTAGCCCTGATTATAGGCGCTGGCTGGCGAGACCGTGCGGAGCGCCTCGTAAGTGGTGAGCGCCGATTCGGCCGCCACCTGCACGTCCTGCGCCGTCCGGCCGGCGGCGGAGCGCACCGACCCCGTCGCGCAACCCGAAACGGCCAGCGTCCCGACCAGCACCCAAACCAACCCCCGCATCCTGCGCGGATCACGCGACGGGATCAACCCCGCCACCGCGTCAGAACCCTCGTGTATGAATGATGAATTCATGGCGTCAGTGTAGCGCGCGCATGCGCGCCGCGCAAGATCGGAATATCCGGGCGCATGGCAGTTTTGATAAGGTCGTTGATTCGGTATCATAATCGTAATCATAATCGTAATCTTGCTTTGACCATGCCTGTGATCGTACACGGTCACTCATGAACCTAAAAAGGTTATAGGCTGAAAGACAGTAAGGCACTAAGGTTGAGAATGAACAGGTTACAGATTTGTTCGCACGTACCCCATGGTGAACAGACCTCATTTGCATAACCGACCGCCTCTCAATCGTTACAGCCTCACAGTCTCA
>CAZOJL010000083.1:0-15170 GCA_964580075.1 uncultured Akkermansia sp.
GAAAACGCCATCACCGTGCAGGGCCTTTTTGGAGCGGTCGCCCCGGTCACACCCGACGCCGCGACGCTGTTGCAGCGACAGCGGCTCTTCGGCTATACCCGCGAAGATCTCGACGTGCTGCTGGAGCCCATGGCCGCCAGGGGGCATGAAGCGGTCGGATCGATGGGTCATGACGTACCGCTGGCCGTCTTCTCCGAGAAACCCCAGATCCTCTACAATTACTTCAAGCAATTGTTCGCGCAGGTCACCAATCCGCCGATCGATCCAATCCGCGAGCAATTGGTGATGTCGCTGATGACCTTCATCGGCAATCCACCGAACATCCTCAGCGAAGTGCCGGGGCATGCGCGGTTGGTGAAATTGCAGCATCCGGTGCTGTCGAACGAAGACCTGCACCGGATCCGCAATCTGAACATCGGTGATTTCCGTGCCCACACGCTGCAGACCGGTTTCCCCGCCGAAGGGAACGGCACGGCCCTCCAGGCCGCGCTGCAGCAACTTGCCCAGCGGGCCGAATCGGCGGTCTATCAGGGGGACAACATCGTGGTGCTGAGTGACCGCGACCTGCCCGCCGACCAGACCCCGATTCCCGCGCTGCTGGCCGTCGCGGCGGTGCACCGTCATCTGATCACCCAGGGATTGCGCACCCGTGTGGGATTGCTGGTCGAATCGGGAGAACCCCGCGAGGTGATGCATCTCGCGTTGTTGCTCGGTTACGGCGCCACCGCCGTAAACCCGTATCTGGCCTTCGAGACCGTCGCCCAGATGGCCATCGAAGACCGGCTCACCGCGAAGATCACGCCGTCCAAGGCGATCGAGAATTATATCGCCGCTCTGTGCGAAGGGCTGCGCAAGATCATGTCCAAAATGGGAATCTCAACCTTGCGCGGATACCGCAGCGCGCAAGTGTTCGAGGCGGTCGGGATCAACCGGACCGTGACCGAAGCCTATTTCAGCGGCACCGCCTCACGCGTCGGCGGGATCGGCCTTGATGGAATCGCCGCCGAATCCAACGCGCGCTGGCACGCCGCCTTCGAGCCGCGCCAGGATCTGATGCCGATCCTTCCCAGCGGCGGATTCTACAAATTGCGCAAGGACGGCGAGCGTCACCTGTGGACAACCGAAACGATCTCCGCGCTGCAACAGGCCGTGCGCAACACGGATTACGCCCGCTACCGGGACTATGCCGAACTGATCAACAATCAGACGCTCAAACAGTCCACGCTCCGCGGCATGTTCGCTTTCCGGAATACCGATCCGGTGCCCGTGACAGAGGTTGAACCGATCGAATCCATCATGCGGCGGTTTGTGACAGGCGCCATGTCATTCGGCTCGATCAGCCGCGAGGCCCACGAGACGATCGCCATCGCAATGAACCGGATTGGCGGCAAGAGCAACAGCGGCGAGGGCGGCGAAGATCCCGAACGCTACAAGCCGCTCCCAAACGGCGACACCCGCTGCAGCGCAATCAAGCAGGTCGCCAGCGGACGCTTCGGCGTAACAACCGAGTATCTGGTCAATGCCCGCGAACTGCAAATCAAGATCGCGCAGGGCGCCAAACCGGGCGAAGGCGGACAACTTCCGGGCCACAAGGTCAACGCCGAAATTGCCAAGGTGCGCCATGCCACGCCGGGCGTGACCCTCATCTCCCCGCCGCCGCATCACGATATCTACTCGATCGAAGACATCAAGCAATTGATCTACGATCTGCGCAACGTCAACCCCGCCGCCGAGATCTCGGTCAAGCTGGTCTCCGAGTTGGGCGTCGGCACGGTCGCTGCGGGTGTGGCCAAAGCCGAGGCTGACCGGGTGCTCATCAGCGGCTATGACGGCGGCACCGGCGCCTCGCCGCTGACCTCCATCAAGCACGCCGGCGCACCGTGGGAGATCGGACTCGCCGAAACGCAGCAGACGCTGCTGCTCAACCGCCTGCGCGACAAGGTGCGGGTGCAGGTGGACGGCCAGCTCAAGACCGGACGCGACATCATCATCGGCGCCCTGCTCGGAGCCGAGGAATTCGGCTTTGCCACGGGCGCGCTCATCTGCATGGGCTGCGTCATGATGCGGAAATGCCACCAGAACACCTGCCCCGTGGGCGTGGCCACCCAGGATCCGCGCCTGCGCGCGTGCTTCCAGGGAAAGCCCGAACACCTGGTCAACTACTGCCGCTTCCTGGCACAGGATGTTCGTGAACGCCTTGCGGCGCTCGGCCTGCGTTCGCTCGACGAGGCGGTTGGCCGGACCGACTTGCTAGAGACCGACGCCGCGGTCACCTTCTGGAAGACGCGCGGGCTTGATTTCTCCAACGTGTTCTACCGCCCGCAGACCCAGACCCCCAGCCGTTGCGTCAACCCCCGCCACACCGATCTGAGCGACTCCCTTGACGCCACACTGCTGGCAACACTCGGTCCGGCGATCGACGCCGGCAAGAAGATCGCGATCGAATCCCCCATCCGCAATGTCAACCGGACCGTCGGCACGCAAGTCGCGGGTCGCATCGCCCGGAAATACGGCCACGCCGGACTTCCGGACGACACGATCGTCATGCGCTTCACCGGCACTGCGGGCCAGAGTTTCGGCGCCTGGGCCGTGCGCGGACAGACGCTGATCCTCGACGGCGAAGCCAACGACTTCGTCGGCAAAGGCCTCTCCGGCGGGCGCATCGTGGTGCGGCCACCTGCGGGAGCCGGTTATGCCAGCGCATCCAATACGATTGCCGGGAACGTCCTGCTGTACGGCGCCACCTGCGGCGAAGCGTACTTCGCAGGACGCGCGGGCGAGCGTTTTGCCATCCGCAACAGCGGCGCCCACGCGGTTGTGGAGGGCGTGGGCGACCATGGGTGCGAGTACATGACCGGTGGCCGTGTGGTCGTGCTGGGACGCACGGGACTCAATTTCGCGGCCGGCATGAGCGGCGGACTGGCTTACGTCTACGACGAAGACGGCCTCTTTGACACCCGCTGCAATCTGGATATGGTGGATTTGGAGCAGATCGTTTCGGATGCCGACAACGCTGAACTGCGGGGGCTGGTCGAAAAACACGCCATCGCAACCGGCAGCGCGCGGGCGGCGAGAATGCTCGACGCGTGGAACGAAACCGTCCCCCGGTTCGTCAAGGTCTTCCCCATGGAATACCGCAAGGTGCTGGGACAGATGATGCGTGAAGACGAACAGACCGCGCGCCAGGAGGTGGAGCGTGACTAATAATCCCACGGGATTTCTCGATATCCCCCGCAAGGCGGCCGCGTATCGCGATCGCGATGAGCGGCTGCACGACTGGCAGGAGGTCGAGCGCCCGCTTCTCGAAGACGACGTGCGGCGCCAGACCGGACGCTGCATGGACTGCGGCACGCCTTTCTGTCATGGGCACGGCTGTCCGCTGGCCAACCAGATACCCGAGATGCACGCCCTGGTACAGCAGGGCCGCTGGCGCGAGGCGCTCACCCTGCAGCTCAGCACAAGCAATTTTCCCGAATTCACGGGCCGGGTCTGCCCGGCACCGTGTGAAGGCGCCTGCGTGCTCGGCTTGATTCGCGATCCGGTGACCATCCGCAACATCGAACTGGCGGTGATTGAGAAGGGGTTTTCCGAGGGATGGATAACGCCCCGCCCCCCGGCCGCGCGGCTCGACACCCGGGTGGCCGTGATCGGCTCGGGGCCCGCTGGCCTGGCGGCCGCCGATTCGCTCAACCGGATGGGGCACTTCGTGACGGTCTACGAGAACGCCCCCCGGCCGGGAGGGATCCTCCGCTACGGCATTCCGGAGTTCAAGCTGTCGAAGGCAATCGTGGACCGGCGCGCGCATCTCATGCAGCAGGAAGGGGTGGTCTTTGAGTGCGGCGTGTTTGTCGGCGATGACCTTTCGGTCAAGTTCCTCCAAAGCCGTTATGACGTCGTCGTGCTGACCGGGGGTTCGCGCAGCCCCCGCGACCTGAATGTGCCCGGACGCGAATTAAACGGCTTCCACTTCGCGATGGACTACCTCCGCGGACAGAACATGCGGATTGACGGTGATCCGGTGCCTCCCCCGTACGACATCTCGGCGGCGGGTAAACGGGTGGTGGTGATCGGCGGCGGCGACACCGGTTCGGACTGCCTGGGAACAGCCCTGCGGCAAGGCGCGAAGTCCGTGCTCCAGATCGAGATCCTTCCGGAACCGCCCGCCACCCGCACCCCCTCCAACCCATGGCCTACCTGGCCGCTGATCCGGCGCGATTCGAGCAGCCACCACGAGGGCGGGACCCGGCGCTGGAGTGTCACCACACTGCTCGCTTTCGGCCATGATAACCGGGTGACCGGCCTCCATTGCGCCGAGGTTGAATGGGGCCCCGGTGACGACGGTCGGCCGCAGATGCGAATCAAGCCGAACCACGTGTTTGATGTGGAGGCCGATCTGGTGCTGCTGGCCATGGGCTTTACCGGTCCGAGCAAAAACAAGCTACTCAATGAACTGGGCGTGTCGTTCGACATCCGCGGAAACGTGGTCAAGAACGCAGATCACATGACGACTGTCCCGGGCATTTTTGCCGCAGGCGATCTCGCCCGCGGGGCCTCGCTCGTGGTGCGCGCGATCCACGACGGCCGCGAAACCGCCGAGAGCGTCCACCGTTGGATTGAAAATCAGACGGACAGACCGTCGCACTGAACCCCTGGCCGCTGGCCGGAAACGACCCACTGTATTGCCGGAACACAGAACACTGTCACGGGCTTGACGTCTTGAAGCCTCACACTCTACAGGAGCCATCATGAGCCAGGAAGCGAAGGAAGCGTGCGGATTGTTCGGCTGCTTCAATGTGCCGAACGCATCACGCGTGATCTATGCGGGCCTGTTCGCCCAACAGCACCGGGGACAGGAAGGCGCCGGCATCGTGAGCAGCGATGCCGGCAAACTTCGCAGCCATCGGGGGCTGGGTCTCGTTGAAGATGTCTTCAGCGTGGCGATGCTCGATTTTCTCAAGGGCCGAATGGGGATCGGGCATGTGCGGTATTCGACGACCGGCGCGTCGCGGCCGCAGAATGTGCAGCCGCTGGTCGCGGAGTGCGCCGACGGCGCCTGGGCGATCGCGCATAATGGCAATCTGTCCAACACCCAGGATTTGCGACGCAAATACCAACAGTCGGGATCCATCTTTCAAACGACGACTGACAGCGAGGTGTTGCTCCACCTGCTCGCCGACCCGCACTTCCGTGATCGCACCCGCCGCGTCGGTCGCGCCCTGGCCGAACTGCAGGGCGCATTCGCCTTTCTGCTGATGACGCACGATTGTGTGATCGCCGCCCGCGACCCGAATGGCTTCAAGCCGCTGGTGATGGGCGAGAAGGATGGCGGCACCTACTTCGCCAGCGAGTCGTGCGCGCTGAGCCAGGTCGGGGCGACACTGGTGCGCGAGGTCGAACCCGGTGAGTTGGTGATCGTCAGCGCGCTCGGTGTGCAGAATTACCGCTTTTCCGAACTGCCGCCCAGACGCGCGCAGTGCATCTTCGAAATGGTCTATTTCGCGCGGCCGGACAGTACGGTCTTCGGGTACAATGTCCACCAGACCCGCGTCGCCTACGGCATGCGCCTGGCGCAGGAACACCCCGTCGACGCCGACGTGGTGATCCCGATCCCCGACAGCGGCATGTCGGCCGCGATCGGCTATGCGCGGGCCAGCGGCATCAGCTTCGATCTCGGCTACATCCGAAATCACTACGTGGGGCGGACGTTCATCATGCCGGAGGCCGGTCAGCGCGTGACGGGCGTGGATCTCAAGCTGTCGGTGCTGCCGGCGGTGGTGAAGGGAAAACGCGTGGTGGTGGTGGACGACTCGATCGTGCGCGGAACGACCGTGAAGCGGCGGGTCGATCAGTTGCGGGCCGCGGGCGCAGTCGAGATCCACGTGCGCATTTCATGTCCGCCGACACGCCACCCCTGTTTTTTCGGCATTGATTTCGCCACTGAGGGCGAACTGATCGCCTGTGGACGCGAAGTGCCGGACATCTGCACGTTCATCGGGGCGGATTCGCTCGGGTATCTGAGCGAAGACGGACTGCTCGCGCCGTTAGCCAGAGGGGATGCCTCTTTCTGCCGGGCCTGCTTCAACGGAAAGTACCCGCTCGATATCAGTCACATGCTCGGGAAGCTGCAATTGGAAGATAACCGGGTGGAGGAGCGATGAGCAAACATATCTTCGTGACAGGCGGGGTGGTGTCTTCCCTGGGCAAGGGTCTGACCGCGGCGGCGTTGGCGCTGCTGTTGATCAAGCGGGGCTACCGGGTGCGGATGCAGAAACTCGATCCCTATCTGAACGTCGATCCGGGGACCATGTCGCCGTACCAGCACGGCGAGGTCTACGTGACGGTTGACGGGGTTGAGACCGATCTCGATCTCGGGCATTACGAGCGGTTTACGGGCGAGGCGTGCCTTCGCGGCAGCAACTTCACGACCGGAAGCATCTACAGCGCCGTGATCCAGCGCGAGCGCCAGGGGGGCTATCTCGGCAAGACCGTGCAGGTGATCCCGCACATCACCGATGAGATCAAGACGGCGATCCAGTCGCTGGACGCGCCCGAAGTGGATATCGTCATCAGCGAGATCGGCGGCACGGTGGGCGACATCGAGAGTCTGCCGTTTCTGGAGGCGATCCGGCAGTTGCGCCAGGAGATCGGCAAGGACAACGGCGTATTTGTCCATGTGACGCTCGTTCCCTACATCCGCGCGGCGGAGGAGCTGAAAACCAAGCCGTCGCAGCAATCGGTCGGCTTGCTCCGCGCGATCGGCATCCTCCCCGACATTCTGGTGTGCCGCTGCGAACGTCCGCTGGGCGACGAGCACAAGCAAAAGCTGGCCCTGTTCTGCAACGTGGACCCGGCGGTGGTCATCGAGGAACAGGACGTGGCCCACTCCATCTACGAAGTGCCGGTCGAGTTGGCGCGCCAAAAGATGGATCTCCACGTTCTGGAGTTGCTCAAGCTGCAGACGGGCGCGCTCGATCTTTCGGACTGGAACGCGATGCTCAGACGGCTGATCCACCCGTCGGGCGGCGCGGTCAAGATCGCGGTCGTGGGCAAATACATCGCTTTGCGCGATGCCTACAAGAGCATCTACGAGGCGCTCACCCATGCCGGAATCGCCAACGACGTGCGGGTGACGGTGTCGCCGGTCGATGCCGACGAGGTCGTCGAGAAGGGCGCGGCGATCATGCTGGGCGGGATGGACGGGATCCTGGTCCCGGGCGGGTTCGGTCAGCGCGGGGTCGAGGGGAAGATCGCCACCGTGCGTTATGCACGCGAGCAACGGCTTCCGTTCCTCGGCATCTGCCTGGGCATGCAATGCGCAGTCATGGAGTTTGCCCGTCACGTCTGCGGTCTGGCGGGAGCCAACAGCACCGAGTTCGACCCCGCAACGGCCTACCCGGTGATTGACCTGATGGACGAACAGCGGGAGACCACGAACAAGGGAGGCACCATGCGGCTCGGCGCCAAGCCGTGCGTGCTGGCTGAGGGAAGCCGGGCATACGCCGCCTACGGCGCCGCCGAGGTGAGCGAACGTCACCGCCACCGTTACGAGTTCAACAATGCCTTTCGCGACGCGTTCGAACAGGCGGGGATGCGCCTGAGCGGTCTCTCGCCCGACCGTAGGCTGGTGGAACTGATCGAAATTCCCGAACATCCGTGGTTCGTGGCCTGCCAGTTCCACCCCGAATTCCAGTCCACCCCGCTGCGCGCCCATCCGCTCTTCCGCGAATTTGTGCGGGCGGCGGTCGGCGGGCGCGATGGCCGCTAGTCCTGAATCGCGGTATGCGGGGATTCCGATGGAAGGGTCGGTCAGCAGCGGGAGGAATTCCGCAGCCTTGAGTCGGCCGACGCGGGCGGCCATGTGCTCCGCGCCCGGCACCGTGAGAAACCGGCGGAACGCGTCGACTTCCTTTCCCTCCTCCAAGAGCCGGCGTCCCTCCGTGAACGCGTCATCGGCTCCCGCCGACAGCACGAGCAGCCATGCGGCCGTCAGGATCGGGGCAACACGCATGACACACGACGACGTCTGATTGTTGCACACGGCAAAAGGTCTCCTTCTGTTTCCGCGTTCCTCTCTCAGATGCTGCATCCTGACGGTTTGTCTACTCGGTTTGTATTGCGTCCTCAAGCGCGGCCTCCAGGTGCGCGGGCGTCATCAGCCTGACGCTTCCGTCGCAAAAAGCGACACTCCGCGTCGCGGCGTCCGGACCGGTCGCCGCATAGACCAGCACTGTTGCATTCGGCTGCTTCACCGAATCCAGCGAACGACCCGCCACGGCTGGATTCAGTCGGTAAAACTCGCCGCTCCGGGCGTCGCGCAAGATCGACTCCGTATCGCCGACATACGGCTTGAGATCCGTGAGCATCGCGGGCAGCTTCCCATAGTCCATCGCGTACATCTGACAGGCCATGGCGACCTGCCGGAGGCTGTTCATCGCCCGGGCCTGATTGGCCTGCGCGGAGGCCTTACTGCCCACATCGAACATGAGCCGAAGCACGCCGGCCGCAAGATTCCGACCGCCGCCCTCGACCCGAAGCGTCAGCCCGGCGGCGTCGACCGTCAGGCCGGCCGTAAGCCGTTCCAGGCCGGCTTGCGGGAAGCAGCGGGCCGCGTCAACCGCCGCACACGTCGTCGCGCCCGGCTGGGACGTCGCCAGGACTTTGCGAAGACTCTCGCCTCCCTCGACGAAGTGTTTGAGCAGGCGTTCAGCCGCCACCTGCGCGTCACCCCGGCACGGGGCCACCAGCACCACGTTTCCCTTGAGCGCGATCAGCGTTTCGTCCGTCCGCCACACCTGCACGCCCTGCTGTTCCTCAGGATCTGCGGGATCGCCGATCCGAGCCCTAAGGGTCTGGAGCGCCGCCCGCGTGCGAGCGGGGTCTTTGCCCTCGAAAAGCAACGCACCGCCACGCTTCAGATTCAGGCCTCTTGCGGGATCCGTGAGGATGACGGCGACGGCGACGAGATTGGAGACCAGGTCCGTCTGGACGTCCAGTCCCGTACTCCGGCTAAAATCGCGGATGAACTCCTCGCGCGCACCGGTGCGGCCGCGCTCGAAGATGGCGATGTGGCTGAATCCCGCCTCGGCCAGATCCCAGATCCCGGCCGCATCCCGGACGCTGACAATCCCTGCCAGCCCCGCGTCCGACGGGATCGCGTCGATGAGGTCCAGACGTGGGGGCTGCTGCAGCGCAACCGCCATCGGACTCCCCGGATCGATCTCCGCCCGGAGCACGACACGGTCCCGTTCCACGGACAGCGAAGCGCCGCGCCACGCCGGCAAGTCGACAAACGCACCGGCGGCCATGAACTCCGCCCGGTCGTGGTCTCCCATGGCGGGCAGGAAGCCGTTCACAACGGCGCCCACATCGGCACGGATCTGCAGCAACGGACGGCGAGCGGCCGCCGCAACGGGACGCGCCAGCGCCGACGCGTCGGCAGGCGCGCGCAATCTGAGCAGGAGCGTTTCGGCCGCCAACGCATCAGAGGCCAGCAGCAGCATCCCGTCCGCTTCGGCAAGCCACAGCGCTTCCCGTGGATCACGCCCAACGGCATAGAGCGTATGTCCCGCGTAGGTCAGGGACCGAGTAGTTTCGGCCGCATCCTCCGGATGAGATTCCAGCAGCTTGGGCAGAATGTCGGCAGCGCCCCCGCGATCAAACAAGGCGACGAAACGCGGCTGCCGGCGAGCGGCCATCCCCAGGGACCAGATTCCGACAACACGCACACGGGCGACGGCATCGCGAAGCGCCGCCGGTTCCACGCGTGTCCGCGCGCTCATCGCTTCAATGGCCTCGCCGTAGGCCGCCTCGGGCGTGCGACCGTCGAACAGAGCCTTGGCCAGTTCGGGGTCCTCCCGTATCAGCGCGCGCACCTGCGCGACGTCGAGCACGGCGTAGCCGACAGCTCCGGCCGGGGCCAGGATTTCCAGTTCGGGGGCTCGCCCCGTGTTCTGCGGTGCGTCCTTCACGCTGAGGAACAGCACGAGAAGAAGTTTGAATATCGAACCTATGCCTGCAGATTCCATCGTCGCATCCTCCTTTTGACGTGTGTCATGAGCACATTGTCTGTGAAAACCACACCCGTAGTGTCAGATTGATGTAAAATATATGTAATAAGCAAGGCGCGTCAGCGCCGATAGCCATACCGTCTTCTGCCCTATTGGCGGATGCCCGCTCGCCCCGAGTGTACCACACCTTGTATCCGGTTCTTGTTCATCGCCCGTGCTTTCGCGTTGGGCTTCCTCCCCACCCCGCCTTACGACGACGCCGTTGCCCTTTCGCTTCCCTTCGGCTTCTCCTTCACCTGGCGTGGGGACTTGCACCCCACACGTTACGCACCATGCCCGGCACACACGTTATGGCGGAGGCGCGGTATTCCGTCGCCTCCCGCCGGTGGTTGGCGATTGCCGGTCATTGCTTCGTTCGGGGTCGGGGTCGGTATCGGTATCGGGGTCGATTTTTTCCGTTCTGTATTCGCCCGGTTCCTCGCAAACAGCATACCCACGCTGGCCGAGTTTCGTGAGCATCGCCACGATCCGGTCAAGTAGGGCCTTGGCTTTCTCATTCTCCTCAGGCGTGATGGCCCCGCAAACCTGTAAAACATCCTGAACTGCGCCGCATTCCAACGCCGAACCCCGCGCAATCTCGAAGTACCGCCGCCGGTCGCCGTCGGTCCCTTTTCCGTTGCCCTCGGCAATGTTCAGTGGAATCGCCTGCGACGCGCGCAGCATTTGGTCCTTGGCGTTCCGATGCCCGGCCAATGCCTCACAGAACCGATAAGCCCAGCCAACGTACTCGATGGCGGCACGATACACGTCCAGTTTCTCGTGGCCAAACGCCATCCCGATCTCCTTCTCGACCCCGATACCGATACCGACCCCGACCCCGATTTCTTCCGCTTTCCTTTGTCTTTCCGCCGAACGAATAGCGTTTTATCCCTCGTGCGGGAAGTATATGACGGTTGCTGTTTGTAAACAAGCGTGTTTTTTCGCATGTGGGATAAAATGTGTTGAAGGAGATAGACGGAAGGCCCGTCCCTTTGCGGCTCCCACCGATTACCGACCACGGCTCACTTCCGACCCTCCAGCTCACGCGCCACTTCGCCGGCGAGGTCGAGCAGCTTGGCGTCTTCCACGGCCTGCATGTAGCGCGGAATAAAGAACCCCAGCGTAAAGGTCCGATCACGTTCATCCAGATAGCGCGCCCTCTCCTGCAACGGGGCGCTGAGCAGGTTCCGGTGCATCGCGCCGCGGATAAAGATAATCGCCTCGCACAGTTCCACACCCTCGCGGAACATTTCGAAGCGCTCGGTGGACACCGGTCCATCCGGACCGGGATATAGAAGAGCCAGCGTGCTGTTTGGATTTCCCCAGTTTGCCCCAAGGCTGATCGGCGGCATGGCATAGCCGCCGACCGGTCGCTTCACGGGGAAGACATCCGCCCCGAACTCGCTGACGCCGTCATAGCCCCTGTAAACGGCGCCGAATTCGACCAGTCGGCGGACTTCCCGTAGCGCCGAGTTGTCGCAGATGACGTGGCGCACCGTGTTACAGAAGGTGTTGCGCCTGGGCCCGTCGAGCGCCCAGAGCGGTGGAAGTTTGCCGCTGGGGCCCACCATCCAAACGCCGTCGGCATGGCGGACAGTCATCCGGACTACCTTGTTCGTGTCAATGCCCGACAGATCACCCATGGCGGCACGCTGGGCGCGGCTGCCGAAACTGCCATTGTCCTTGCCGACACCTCCAACCGTCCCCACGAATAGGGCGCCTTCGCCCGCGGCGTGGCTAGTCCAACTCCACTCGCCCTCGGGCCAGAGCTTGTACGCCAGATCCACCTGCGCGGGCGCTGGCACACCGGAGTGATGATTACAGCCCAGGGTCGTTTGATCCAGCCAGCCGTGCGCCTTGATCTTTCTGAGCATCTCGTCGAACACCGGTTTCCAGAATTGTAGGCCCTCATCCGGACCTCCGGGTGGATCCATGTTCGCGAGCTTGCCGGTCGCCGGGTCCAGCATGGACACCGGACCTCCCCAGCAATTCAACCGCAAGGTATTCGGCGTGCCGATGGAATCGGCCACCATGTCCAGGTACTTGTCAAAAGCCGTGAAGTCGTGTTTGAAGGAACCGTCCGGTTGCTTGATCCAGCGCACGAGCGACTCGGGGTTGCCGCGGCCGCAGAAGCCGACCGAAAGGTTGGCATGAACCTGGCGCGAGTTTGCCTCCGCCAGGAGCGCCAACGACTTGCCCACCAACTCGAAGTGCCGGTCCGAATAGTTGGTCACCCCGTAGTGAACGGCCGCCACCTCCTCCGCGTGATAGAGGAAGTTCTGGAGGCGAAAGTCCTTCGGGTCCGGCATGACCCAGTCGCAGACATACACCTGCAACGTGACGGCGGTGGGCGCCAGGCCTTCCGCCGCCACCGTGACCGTGCCCTCATACGTGCCTGGAGCGGCAGCTTTCGGCACACGGACCGTGAACCATAACGGCGCCATGGCACCGCCCGTCATCCGGTTGGATTCCGTGTCAGGGTCGTCAGTGTAGGGCAGCAACCCGCCGGACAAAGCGCGCGCCGGCACGGAGACATTGCTGACGGGGATTTCCGGGGGAATCACGTCCAGCAGGCCGTCGAAACGATGCGGAGCGACCCAGGACTTACCCGCCGTGGCCGGCGCCGCATACCGGACACGGACCGCAGCGGCGGGAATCCGGCTGCCGCCCTGCGCAAGTTCCGATACCGTCACCTTCAGGCCCTTGATCGGCTGGTCGGAACTGACGACCAGCCGTCCGTTGAACACGCTGTTGCGCGCGGCGCGCACCATGATTGGCCGCGCGGGCTGGGTCGGGTCGCCATAGTCGAAGACGGTCAGCGTGTCGTCGGCCGCACAGTTCCAGACGTGAATCCTGCCGGAGCGCGCGGGAACTGCGGCGGCGGCAGGTGAAACGCTCAGCCGGGCGACGAACAAACCGATGGGCGCCCAGCGCTGCCAGTAGGGGGCCATGGCCCGGAAGTCGATCGGCGCCATGTGCAACTCGACGGCCATGACATTACGCCCGGGGCGCAAGAGCGCGGCAGGAATTTCCAGATCACGCTGCCGGCGATCCCGTTGTGCCATACGCGCCGGGAATTTCTCCCGGACATCCTCATTGACGCCGATCGGTTTTCCCTCCGGCGCGGTCCACGTCTCCAGCGGGTAGTCCTCGGCCATCGTGTCCAGCAGGTTCGTCCCGCCGGGCAGGATGTGCCGCCGTACGGCTTCCCGGCCATTGACGTAGACGATGAATCCGCCCCAGTAATCCATGGAGAGTCGGCACGACTTCACTTTGGCCGGATTCTCGACCGTGAACTGGGCGCGCGTCAGCACCACGACCGTGTCGAAAAAGTTGAGCGACCCGGTGCTTCCCGACTGGTTTGGAACGTGCACCGCTGAAAACGAGGGTTGCGGCAGCCGCTCGCGGGGCCATGTGCTGTCGTCGAACTCAGGGCCCACCCAATCGGCGGGGGGCGTCGGCGACGTGCCGGCAGCTCCCCATTCGCGCGGCTGCCACTCGTGTCCCGACCAACTCAACGCCGCGCGGGCCAACACCCCGTTGGTATGACGCACATGCACGGCATCGCGGACGCGAAACACACGCCACATTGTCATGTGATCCAGCACCACGGTCTCGTCCGCCGCCGCGGCCGGAGCCTCCGGCGGTTTGGCCGTCGCCGCCGCATCCGCGGCTAGGCCGCCCCGCGCCCCCGCCAGCCAGAGGGTGGCCATGGCCACGGCGCGCAATACTCGTTTCGTTCCTGTGATCTTGTCTGTCCGTTGCATGGGACCGCTCCTTTTTATCATACGTTCGGCCATCGCCTGCACACCAGTTCCTTCCAGCGCCAGACAAAGTACTGGTAGTTCTCCCAGGACACGTCGGGCGGAATCGCGTGGTCGGGAAACGGGATATACCTGCCCAGCGACAGAATGCCGCGCACACGTTCGATTTCCTCGTCCATGGCCCGCTGATCCCGCGCCATGGCCCGCTTGTCCATCCCGCCCATCGCGCAAAGGCCGGGGTACTGGCGCAACATGGCGGCCACATCGCAGCCCGCCTGGATTTCGTAGGGGTAGACCACATTGATCCCCGCCTCGAGAAACAAGCCCGTCAGTTCGTGAATGTTCCCATCGCTATCGAGGCTGAACATCTCGACGCCATGTTCGCGCCCGAGCGCGATCAGCTTCCGGTAGTAAGGCGTCATGAATTGCCTGAACATGGCGGGGGAAATCAGGGACCCCTGCTTGCCGGCCATGTCCTCCCAGAAGAAGATGGCGTCCAGCCTCACGTCGCCCAGCATCCGCTCAAGCAGTTTGTACCATAGTTTGAAGAACGTTTCGCTGATGTCCTGGATTAACTCGGGTTCCAGCGCGCAGGCGATCAAACATTCCTCCGCTCCCATCATGGTGCGCGCGCCGCCAAAGAAGCCGTACGGAAACGGGGTTACAGTCACCAGCCCGGGGAAGTCCCGGACCTTATTCTTTTCCTCTTCCCAGTTGGGCGGAAACCTGCCGGGAGTATCGGGATCGAAGCGGGCCTTGTGCTCCTCCCAGGTCTTCCAGTTCTTTACGGGGTAGGCGAGGTATTCGGGCATGCTCGCCCGGTCCTTGCGGTCCCGCTTGATCACGCCGTCTTCATCCTGTGAGATGACGGTGTTTCCGTCGTCTTCGAGGACCTTCGCTTCGAACTTGGGATAGATGCCCATCTGAACTTGCGGCGACGTCACGTAGGGATCGAAATCGAACAGCGTCCTCCAGTCATCATCGTGCTTCATTCCCTCCTGTTTCCAGCGCGCCTTCGTCGCATCCCATGGCCCCCAATGCTGCACGAATGGGACCCGGTCGGCTTTTCTGCCCGCGACATACGCAAGCAATCGCTCTCGAGAAGTCATATTCATCACCATTGATAAGAAATCGCTTTTTGGCACCCCCCGGTCGGCCTCGGCCCGCATAGGCCGAAATCATGCCGGAACCGGTCTTGAGTCTTGAGTAGTGAACTCATGGTGTGAAGCGTGACAGAAAAGGGAAAAAACGGCAAGACCAAAACAGATCACCGGGCGCATGGCAGTTCTGATGAAGGTTACTCCTTAATCTTAATCGTAATCTTAATCTTAATCCCCCACCCCTCGCCGATCCGACTCGG
>CAZOJL010000084.1:0-15079 GCA_964580075.1 uncultured Akkermansia sp.
TTCTGGCAATCCGCTTGCTTTCCCTCCCCCGTCATCCTATAGTATTCCCCGTGAAACCGTTGAAGCCCAGCGTTTAAACCTGCAACGATCATATCGGGGGTTCGGGATGGCTTGGAATCGTGGGACATACGGGTTGGAGACGACCTACGACAGCGGCCCGCCTCCGCTGTGGCCACGGCTATGCGCGGTTGTCGTGCTGGTGGCGGTGGTTGTCCTGGGCATACGGGCCTGTCGCTCGGTTGACCGGGCGACCGTGAATCTGCGGCGTGCCCTGCCGACATTGGGGCGCACGGCGCCACAAGGCGCGAGTGCGGCCGTTCAGGAGGTTGCGTCGCCCCCGCAGGAGCCGGTTCGGATGGACCGGATGTCGTCGGCGATGCGCAGACGTCTGGTACAGGCCGAAGAACTTGCCGCAAAGGGGGATGACGTGGCGGCGCGTGACGCCTATCTGACGCTTTTGAGTGGGGTCACAGACGGTGCGGCGCGGCTGGAGCTCGAGGATCGCATCGGCGTGTTGTCGGTCGCCGTGGTGTTTTCACGCGTGCCCATGGCCGGTAAGACGGTTTATGCCATCCAAAAGGGCGATTCCATTTCCCTGATTGCACGCCGGTTCGGTGTGACACAGGAATATATCCTCCGGGCCAACGGGTTGGCCGATCCCAACCGTATCATCGTGGGCCGCGAGTTATGGATACTGGATAATCCGGCGTTTGCGATTGCCGTGTCCAAGAAAGATCGGGTGTTGACCGTGACGCTGGGCGGCCAGTTCTTCAAACGGTATCCGGTCTCGGTGGGCCGAGCCGACGAGACCCCCGCGGGGACGTTCGTGATCGGGAATCGGATTGTACACCCTTCGTGGTGGCGCGCCGACGGCAGTGAAATACCGTATGGACACCCCGAGAACATTCTGGGCACCCGCTGGTTGTCGCTTACGGCCGCTGGCAAGACGCGGCGCTTCAGGGGCTACGGCATTCATGGCACCTGGGACGACGGCGCAGTCGGCGTGGAGCCCAGCGCGGGTTGCATCCGTATGCGCAACGCCGATGTCGAGGAGCTCCATCTGCTGGTGCCTCTCGGGACACCGGTGGTGATCGCGCCGTGAGCGGATTCGCGAGACGCGTGCAAAAACATCCGGTCTGCGCAAGCAAAAAAGTAACCGTTCACGGCGTCTTTTTTTACGGATCTGCCCGCCGCATGCGGAACCGTGCAGGAATTGGCCCCAGCCAACTCCATCAGCACAAAGCATAGTCTACCCCTCCCCAGAAGCGCAAGCGGGAAAAGTTTGTAATGTAATGGGTCAGTACTCCCAATAACTGACCCATTATTCGAGGCCAGCATTTTTTTCTGCGGGTTTTCGGGGTTGACTCTTTTCACCCCTCCCCGTATTATAAACGCCAATGGAGGGAACCGGAACGTTTCCGGGTTAGCCTATGGGACGCCAGTGAAATCGATAACTGGTTGATGTAAAAGGTGGACGCAATGAGGAACGATAAAGCGTTTAGTGAACCAATCCGACCGGGAGATACGGAGAACCAAACCGTGGGCTGTCGCCATACGAACCCAGACATCTGCGCGAAAAACCGTTTGCCTGGCAAGTGCGCCTTCGTCCGAGATGACAAGATGTGTGTGACGCCGCCAGTTTCTTGGCCGACGCAATACCGCAAACTCAAACACATTCGCTAGAATGACATGAAGACTTCACTTGTGAGCAAAGAGGACATCAAGCATCGATCCTATTGGGTCAACGAAATCAGCCGCTTGAGTGGAAATTTCGGTGTGGACTCCGCCCGTGTTGAACAAGAGATGTCTCAGGAGATCCGCAAGAAGGGGATTGACCCGCTAATCTGCCATCTTCGTCTTTGCGGCGCCATACCAGAAAGATACGGCCACGACAGTACCGAGGAGAAACTATACTCAAAGTACACAGATGTCGTGATACATGAAGCGTATACCGCCATGGGGCTAACGAGTCTGGTTCTAAAGATGCGGGCTGATGTAGCCGATGTGGAATGTGTTTGCGACGAGTACAGTTTTGTCGCCGATGCAAAGGCAATGCGACTGAGCCGCACCGCAAAGAACCAGAAGGATTTCAAGGTTCAGGCCATGGACAACTGGAAGCATGGCAAACCTTTCGCAATGATTGTATGTCCCGTGTATCAACTTCCCACTCGTACAAGTCAGATTTATCAGCAGGCAGCAACAAGGTCCGTGTGCGTTTCCTCATATACGCACTTGGCAGTGCTTGTGAGATACGCTCAAGCGGCGGGGAAGTCGAAGGCTCTCGCCCTTCTTCACGCAGTTTTCAAGACCGTGCAGGCAATGAATCAATCAAAGGACGCGGTCAGTTATTGGCAGGCAGTTAATCGAACGTTCCTGAATTGGGACGCATCTCTCGCCGCCATCTGGCGAGATGAGAAACTGGCTTCTGCCGAATCCATTGCCATCTCCCGCGAAGAGTCACTTCAGTTCCTCGCAGAAGAGCGCGAACGTATAATGAGACTCTCTCGTGAGCAAGCCATTCAAGAAGTTCTCAAGTGGCGAAATGTCGAGAACAAGATTCGCGCTGTTATGTCGGTTACTGATAATGGGCTAATGGTTATTGGTGTACAATGATCAATGGCAACTACATAGATACAATCACCCTCGGTGACTGCCGGGAGCACCTTCCGATTCTGGCCGACGCATCCATTGAGTTATTTCTTTCCGACATTCCCTATGGGATTGGCCTTGATGATTGGGATGTACTCCATAACAACACCAACTCGGCTCTACTCGGCCAGTCACCCGCCCAAGTGGGGAAGTCGGGTTTCAAAAGAAGGGGGAAGCCCATAAATGGATGGTCGCAGGCCGACCGAAACATTGGCATCGAGTATCAGGAATGGTGTGCATCTTGGGCTGATATGCTAATGCCCAAAATGAAGAACGGGGCATCCCTCTTCGTTTTCGGAGCGCGCAGAACAATTCATCGCGTTGTGAATGCGTTCGAGGATGTGGGGCTCTTACTGAAAGATGTCCTAGCGTGGAAGAAAGAATCCGCCCATCACAGAGCGCAGCGAATCAGCATTGTCTTTGATCGTCGTGGATTGAAACAGGAGGCAGGGGTGTGGGACGGTTGGAGACTTGGCAACCTTGCGCCAGCATACGAACCGATTGCATGGTTCGTCAAACCATACAGAATCGGCGGGACCATTGCTGATAATGTAATCGAACACGGCGTCGGGGCCATGAACGTCCGGAATTGCCAGATTCATGGGTCAAGTCCAACAAATGTTCTTGAATTCGGTTTTCAGAGCAACGAGAAGAGAATTCATGAGGCGCAGAAGCCTCTGCAGTTGATTGAGTTCTTGATTAATCTCACTACTCGTGAAGGGCAGACGGTACTTGACCCATTCATGGGTAGCGGAACGACAGCCGTGGCATGCCGACGGCTGAACCGACACTTTATCGGATTTGAGATCGCACCTCGATTTCACGCAGTCTCTCTTGATCGCTTGGAGCGGGAGTCCGGTATCCTCTACGAAATGGACACGAGACAAGTGCAGGCGACGCTGTTCGAGAAACCGAAGAGGAAATACGGACGCTAACAAACGCATGCAACACTACGTCGGTTCCGCTACGCTTCACTGGCGAGGTTGAGGCGTGTCGTTCATCCACCTAACTCTTTCTGTAGGCTGCTCGCGTAGAGAGCTGCTATCGTACGCTCCGATTCAGGCTCTGAAAGCATAGAGATTATCTAAATATTGCACTATTACCCACGTACACACACTGAAGGCCGTTTACGTGGGTCGGTTAAGGGCGGCTTCACTGATCTGAGACACCAGGTTTCAGGTTTCAGGAAACACAACTAACTCATGAACAAGGACTTCCAACCTGACACCCGAAACCTGAAACCTGACACCAAGGCTCACGCTCTGATCCATCTGGCGGCACCGCGCCAGAGGCCCCACTGAACCCTGAACCCTGGCTTCCTGAACCCTTCCCCTTTACGCAACCGCTCCCAGAATGGCCTTGAGATCGGCTTCGGCGGTGCTGATGGGGGTGAGGCCGAACTTCTCGACGAGGACGTTGAGCACGGTCGGCGAGATGAAGGCGGGCAGGCTGGGCCCGATGCGGATGTTCGTGATCCCCAGAGCCAGCAGCGTGAGGAGGATGCAGACGGCCTTCTGCTCGTACCAGGAGAGGACGAGCGTGAGCGGCAGGTCGTTGACGCCGCAGTTAAAGACCTTGGCCAGCGTCACGGCGACCTGGATCGCCGAGTAGGCGTCGTTGCATTGCCCCATGTCGAGCAGGCGCGGAATGCCGCCGATGTCACCCAGCTTGGCTTGCAGGTGATTGAAACGATATTTGCCGCAGGCGAGGGTGAGAATCAGCGTGTCTTTCGGCGCCTGTTCCACAAACTCCGTGTAGTAGTCGCGTCCGAGCTTGGCGCCGTCGCAACCGCCCACGAGGAAGATGTGTTTGACTGCGCCCGATTTGACCGCGGCGACCACCTTGTCGGCCACCGAAAGGACGGCGTTGCGCATGAAACCGGTCAGCAGCGGCTCGCCCGCCTTCTCTTCTGTCCAGCCGCCGAGTTTCACCGCATGCGCGAGCAGGGCGGAGAAGTCCTTGTGCCCGTTCGCATCGGCGACGATGTGCGTGACGCCCGGCCAGCCGACCTCGGCCGTGGTGTAGAGCGTGCCGGCATAGGTGGGCTTGGGCGGCATGATGCAGTTGGTGGTGAAGAGGACGACGCCGGGCAGGTTGTCGAACTCCTTCTGCTGATTCTGCCAGGCGGTGCCGAAGTTGCCTTTGAGCTGCGGGTATTTCTTCAGTTCAGGATACGCGTGCGCGGGCAGCATCTCGCCGTGGGTGTAGACGTTGACGCCTTTCCCGGCGGTCTGCTCCAGCAGCATTTTGAGGTCGTGCAGGTCGTGGCCGGTCACGATGATGAACGGCCCCTTTTCGCAGGTCGTCGACACCGGCGTCGGCACGGGATGGCCATAGGTTTCGGTGTTGCCCGCGTCGAGCAGACCCATGCAGGTGAGGTTGACCTTTCCGAACTCGAGGATCAAGCCGAGCCACTCCGCGACGCTGTGGTCGTCGCCCAGCGCCTTCATCCCCTTGCGGAACCAGCCGGAAACCTCGGGGTCGGTCTTGCCGAGGACGCGGGCGTGGTGGGCGTAGGCGGCCATGCCGCGCAGTCCGAAGAGGAGGGTGGAGCGGAGGGAAACGATGTCGGTATTGCCGTGGAACAGGTCCTCCGGCTTGAAAGCCGGGGCGTCGCCGGCCTTGGCTGTGGCCGCGCGGATGCGGTCGCGGATGGCAGTCAGGGGAGGGGCATCGAAGTTGACGTTGGTGACGGTCATAAACAGCGCGTCCATAAAGAGCGCCTCGCAGGAGGCGCAGGACGGTTTGCCGTCAAGGGCGCGCGCCAGCGTGATCAGATCGGCTGTGATGGCGTCCTGAAGGGCGGCGATCTCGGGCTTTTTGCCACAGACGCCGACGCGAGTGCAGCCTTTGCCGCCCGCCGTTTGCTCGCATTGGAAACAGAACATATCGCTCATGGTATGAATCTCCTTGTGGTGTGATGTGTTTTGAAAGAAAGCGAAGAATTGGACCCTACTCCTCCAGGATCGTACCGTCGGTGCCGATCGTGACGACATGCCAGGGGATCATTTTCCCGCTGTTGATCAGCGCCTGCTGGGCGGCATGGGCGATACCGGCGCAGCAGGGCACTTCCATGCGCAGCACGGTGAGGCTGCGGATGTCGTTGGCCTGCAGGATGGCGGTGAGCTTTTCGGAATAGTCGCCGGCATCCAGCTTGGGGCATCCGATCAGCGTGACCTTATTGGCCATGAAACGCTGATGGATGTCGGGATAGGCGAACGCGGTGCAGTCTGCGGCGATGAGCAGGGCGGCATTCTTGAGGTATGGCGCGTGGGGCGGCACGAGCTTGATCTGCACGGGCCAGTTCGTCAAGCGGGATTCGAGCGTGGCGGCAGGTGCGCCCTCCGCTTTGTGCGGCGTGGCGGCCGGGGGACGGGAGATGGACTTGGCCATCGTTCCCGGGCAACCGCAGGGCAACGGCGGCGGGGCGGGGTGGGGTGGAGCGATCTTCCGTTCGGCCTGTTTGGCCACCACGGCGGCTTCGTCAAAGGGCGCGGCTTCACGCTCGACGATGTGAATAGCATCAGCAGGGCATGTGGGCAGACAGGCCCCAAGCCCGTCACAATAGCTGTCCGAGACCAGCTTCGCTTTGCCATTCACGAGTTGGAGAGCGCCTTCGTGGCAGGCGTCGACACACAGGCCGCACCCGCTGCAGGCGGCTTCGTCAATGGTGATGATCTTTCGCTTCATGTGTGCTCCTGTTTTGTTTGATTGGCAATGTCTGCCAGCGTGGTCGTCGCGAGCAAGTGCGCAAACTGGGTGTGAAGCTGCGCGAGCGCGCGGCCCAGAATGCAGCTTTTTCCCGGGCACACCGAAAGGGGGAGGAGGCAGGCGTCGTTCTGCGCGATCACCCCCTCGACAGCTTCGTAGACGGTGCGGAGGGTCGTCTGATCGGGACGGGCGGCGAGGCGTATGCCTCCCGTGGGACCGCGCTGTGACTGGATGACGCGTGCACGGGCAAGATCCTGCATGACCTTGGCGACGTGGGCATGCGAACAGGAAAGCGCGGCGCATATTTCCCGGGTGGTGTGATAATGATCAGGATCACGCGCCAGCCACAAACAGGCATGCAAGGCGATCGAGGAGGCTTCCGTGATTTTGACCGGTGTCTTCATTGAGTGTCTCCCGTTTCTTGAGTTCGGGAATAACAATACCAGAATACCTCAATAGCGTCAAGGGGGGGGATAAAAAAAGATTCGAGAGGCGCTTGCAAAACCTACGGTTTGTGCAAGCGGAGGGTTCAGGGTTCGGGGTTCAGGAGGCGTTTTCGACCTGAACCTGGCATCCTGAACCCTGATTCCCGGTGCTTTCAAGGGTTTTGAAAGCGCCTCTCGAGTGAAACCGCTCATTGGCGGCTTTTGCGGTAAAATTAAGATGCCCTGCCGAGAAACAGAGTAAGGCTGGACATCGAAAGGGCGCGGGAGTATCCTTTTATCCGTTTTTTTGCGGTCGGCCACGCCGCCGCAACGCACGGATGCTGTTGCATGCGTGCGGCAGATGGACAGGGCGCTCATCTCAAATTTGACTCCGTCGTGCAGGAGTCGTGTCGCGGTGTCTTGTTTTCGGGCTTGTTCGAACACAGCACACTGTCCGCGCCGGGTGGCAGAGGGTTGCGTGCGTGAATGGTTTGTCCAGATTTCGTGCGTTGGTCTCGTTGCGTTTTCGTCCGGCTTCGCTGGAGATCTTCAAACAACCGTATTCGCTGGCCGATCTGTATCATGATCTGCTCGCGGGCCTGATCGTGGGGGTGGTGGCATTGCCGCTGGCGATCGCATTCGGTATCGCCTCGGGTGTTTCCCCGACACAGGGGCTTTCGACAGCGGTGATCGCCGGTTTTCTGATTTCCGCCCTCAGCGGCAGCCGGGTGCAGATCGGGGGACCAACCGGGGCGTTTATCGTCATTATCTACGGGATTGTCGCGCAGCACGGGTATGAGGGGCTGGCGGTCGCGACGTTCATGGCCGGTGTGATGCTGATCCTCATGGGGCTTGCGGGCCTGGGCACGATCATCAAATTCATCCCGTATCCGGTGACCGTCGGGTTCACGACGGGAATCGCGCTCATTATTTTTACCGGGCAGCTTAAAGACCTGTTGGGATTGGCGATCGACAAGGTGCCAGCCGATTTCATTGAAAAGCTCATGGCGTACGGGCGTCACATCGGCACGGTGAATCCGCTTGCGGTCGGGGTCGGCCTGGTGACGATCCTGATCGTGCTGAACTGGAAGCGGGTCACGCAGCGGGTGCCCGGATCGCTGGCGGCCATTCTGATCACGACGGTCGGGGTGCAGGTGGCGTGGGCCTGTGGGCTGGACTTCGAAATGGAAACGATCGGGCAGCGCTTTCCGGCGGTTGCCGATGGGATGCGCATTCCAGCACCGCGCCTGCCGCTCGTCAATCTGGAGACCTTCCGCACGCTGGTCTCGCCGGCGGTTTCGATTGCGTTGTTGGCGGGAATTGAGTCGTTGCTGTCCGCCGTGGTGGCCGATGGCATGACGGGACAGCGCCATCACTCCAACACAGAGCTCATCGCGCAAGGGTTGGCCAACATCGCGTCGCCTGTGTTCGGCGGCATTCCCGCGACCGGTGCGATCGCCCGCACGGCGACGAACATCAAGAACGGCGGCCGGTCGTCACTTTCCGGGATGATCCACGCGGTTGTCTTGTTGCTGATCATGCTGTATCTCGGACGCTGGGCGGCTATGATTCCGATGGCGACGTTGGGTGGCATTGTGGTTGTGGTGGCGTGGAACATGAGCGAGTTGCATCTGTTCCGCAGGATGTTCCGCAGCACGCGGAGCGACGCGCTTGTCATGATGGCGACGTTTCTGTTGACCGTACTGGTCGATCTGACGGTCGCCATCCAGATCGGCATGGTCCTGGCCGCCTTTCTATTCATCCGGCGGATGGCGGAGACCACCCAGGCGGGCTACCTGACACGGCTGCTGGGCGACACGGCGGACGACGCGGACGATCCGCTGAGCATCACGCGGCGGCATGTCCCGGAGGGGTGCGATGTGTTTGAAATCAATGGCCCGATGTTTTTTGGAGCGGCCGACAAATTCCGCGATGCGCTCGATCTGATCAGTCGCAGACCCCGGGTGTTGATCTTCCGGATGCGGCAGGTGCTGTCTCTCGACGCTACGGCGTTGAACGCATTGGACGACGTGTTCCGGCAATGCGAGAAGCGCGGGACGCGACTCATCCTATCGGGTGTCCACAGCCAGCCGTTGGTGGTGATGACGCGCTCCGGATTTCTGGACCGTGTGGGGCAGGAGAATATCACCGGCAACATTGACGACGCCCTGCGCCTGGCGCAGGCGTGTCTTACGCCATAAACGCGCGGATGCGGTTGGCTTCGGTGATCAGGGCGCGAATGCGGGCGGGGTCGTCATCGGCGATGGCCTTCGTGAGGGTGGCGATGTGTTCTTGGTAGGCGCCCAGCGCAGCCAGCAGATTGTGACGGTTCTGCTTCAGAATGGGCTCCCACATCGCGGGGTCGCTCTTGGCCAGGCGCGCGGTTGAGGTGAATCCGCCCGCGGCGAGGGAGAAAAGGGAGGGATCATCGCGTTCTTGGGCGAGGGTTGTCAATGCCAGGGCATAGGAGAGGATGTGCGGGAGGTGTGAGACGTAGGCGGCGTTCAGGTCATGGCGCGCGGCATCCATGCGGATCAGGCGCATGCCGAGTCCGGTCGTGAAGAGGCGTTCGGCCGTGGCGAGTGCATCGGGCGCGCTGTCGGCTGTGTCGCACAGGATGGCGATGCGGCTGGCGAAGAGGTGCTCGCGTGAGGCAGCGGGACCGGTGTCTTCGGTGCCGGCCATGGGGTGTGCGGCAACGAATCGCGCACGACGGGGGTGGTTCCGAACCGCGTCGACGATCATTTGCTTGGTGGAACCCATGTCGACGACGGTCTGCCGGTCGGTGATGCGGTCGAGAACATCAGGCAGGATGCGGAGGATGGCGTCCACCGGTATGGCGAGGATGACGAGGTCGGCCGCCGTCACGGCCTCGGCAAGCGCGAGCTCCCGGTCAATGAGGCCCAGTTGCCGGGCGGTACGGAGGTGGTCGGGGTCGCTTTCCACGCCGATCTGTACGGAAGCCAGCCCGGTCCGGGCGAGGTCGCGCGCGGCCGAGCCTCCGATGAGTCCGAGTCCGACAATGGTGACGGTCATGTCCGAGCCCCTTCATTGAACACGAAACACGTGTTCATGGGATAACAGCCTGTTTTTCGGGTTCGAGCCGACGCAGTTCAGCGAGCCAATCGTTCAGTTCGGGGTCAACTGGAGCCCTTGTTTGACGCGGGTTCTGGGCGTCCCATTCCTTCATCCGGGCCTCAGCCTGCTGCCGTTCCGAGTCGAGGCGGGCTTGCTCGAACTTCATCTGCTTGAGTTCATCAAGCAGTTCGGATCGCTTCGCCCCGCTGGCGGCATTCATCGCGGCAACGCGTCTCTTGGCGAGGCTGGTGAATTCGGTGCCTGCGTTGACGGCGCGGGTGTGGGCGGCGACGTGAGGGTTGCCGGGAGCATGCTGCTGCTGAAGCGTCGCGGAGCGCGCGTCAATGCGTCCCTTCAGGGCATAATAATGATGGAGCAGGCTCAAGGGTTCCGTGGGGACGGCGGTGAGCGGGCCTTCGAACAGGATCAGGTATTCGACACCGATGAGGACCGGGCCCTTCCACTGTCCGTTGTGATCGACTGTGCAAACGGCGAAATCGCCTCGTGATGAGGTCGTGGTGCGGGTCACTTCTCCAACAGTACCTGCGGGGAGGGGGCCGAGGTTTTTCCCGTCGGTGGAATAGTGTGATGCCTGCCGGGTCAGAATGGCCCATGAGGGCGCGCTGGGGTCGGAATCCGGCGGTCGATAAGACGGCACGGCCGACACCGTTCCTTCCCGGGTTGACGCGGGCAGGTCGCCTGTATTCGTGTTCGTCACGTCGCGGGAGTGTGTCACACCGGGCGCGCGTGGTTCGGTCTGTCCGACAGTTGAGGTGAGTGCCGCGGCAGAGATTCTTCGAAACAGGGGGCGTGCGGGTTTGATTTCCGAGACAGTCGGATGGGTTGCAGACGACGGCACCGGCGGTGTCGGACGGGCGAGTTTGGAGGCGATCATCGGCGCACCGAAATAGATCGCAACCGTGCCAATCACGGCGGTGAGCAGGTAGGTGGCCCAAAACCGTTTCATGAGTTGAGATGCTCCCGGATGATCTTCAACATGCGGCGGAGCGGTTCGGCGGCACCCCACAGGAGCTGGTCGCCGACCGTAAAGGCGGCGATGTATTCAGGCCCCATCTTCATTTTATGGAGGCGTCCGATGGGAACCGTCAACGTGCCCGACACGGCGGCGGGGGTGAGTTCGCGCAGGGAGGCCGTTTTTTCATTGGGCACCACACGAACCCAGTCATTCGCGCCTGAAAGGAGCGATTCGACGTGTTCCAGGAGGAGGTCTTTCTTCAGTTTGATGGTCAGTCCCTGGCTGTGACAGCGCATGGCGCCGACGCGGACGCACACGCCGTCAACCGGGATCGGCTCAGAGGTGCCGAGAATCTTATTGCATTCGACAAACCCCTTCCACTCTTCACGGGTCTGGCCATCGGCGACGGCCTTGTCGATCCACGGGATGAGGCTCGCGGCGAGCGGCGCGCCGAAGTGCTCGGTCGGCAGAGAGGGGTCGCGGACACTCGCGGCCACCTGCCTGTCGACATCGAGGATCGCAGCGGCAGGATCGTCGAGCAGCGTGCCCGGCGCGGCGGCGACCTGACGCATTTGCAGCAGCAGTTCGCGCATGTTTTTGGCACCCGCGCCGGACGCGCTCTGGTACGTCATGGTCGAGATCCATTCAACCAACCCGGCCTCGAACAGCCCGTGGACAGCCATCAGCATCAGGCTGACGGTGCAGTTTCCGCCCACGAACAGGCGACCGCCAGCCGCGAGCGATCGGTTGATGACGCTGCGGTTGACGGGGTCGAGGACAATCACCGCCTCGTCGGCCATGCGCAACGTCGAGGCGGCATCAACCCAGTATCCATGCCAGCCGTTTTTACGCAGCGCGCCGTAAACGGCGCCGGTGTAGTCGCCTCCCTGGCAGGTGACGAGGATGTCCATTCCGGCGAGTTGGGACAGGCTGGAGGCATCCAGCAACGGTGCCGAACCGCACCCCAGGTCCGGGCCGGCCTCGCCGATTTGCGACGTCGAGAAAAAGACGGGATCAATACCCTTGAAATCACCCTCTTCGCGCATCCGTTCCATCAGGACCGAACCGACCATCCCCCGCCACCCGACAAACCCAACTTTCAAAGTCATTTTGACCCCGCCTGAAGCCGCTTACCGTTTCGACCGACAGCATCCGGTTAATTTGAGTATACATATTATCGATTTGATGATCGCCCGTCGAGTGGTTTATGTGTGCGGGCAGCAATTCTAATTTTGGGCACATCCGTACAGTCGAAATCGCTATCGCTATCGCTATCGGGGTCGAATTCCTTGTTTTCTCGTCGATTTCGGTCCCGATCCCGATTTGGATCCCGATAGCAGCTGCCATAATTAGAATTGCTGGTGTGCGGGTGCAACTTCGGGCAATCGCACCCGATTCCAACATTTCGGTAACTGTCGCTTGCGCTGTGCCGGATTTTGGGGCATGCTGTACGCCCATGGGTCCTGACGGTCACATACGGCTGCTGCCGGAGCAGGTGGCGAATAAGATCGCGGCGGGCGAGGTGGTGGAGCGCCCGGCGTCGGTGGTGAAGGAGCTTGTTGAGAATGCCATTGATGCGGGAGCGCGCCGGATCGAGGTGCATGTTGCGGCGGGCGGCCGCAAGTTGGTCGAAGTGCGTGACGACGGTTTCGGTATGGGTCGTGACGACGCGCTGATGAGCATTGAACGGCAGGCGACGAGCAAGATCCGGGATGTGGACGATATCGAGCGGATCAGCACGCTCGGGTTTCGCGGCGAGGCCATTCCGGCGATCGCATCGGTCTCGCGCTTCACCCTCAAGACCTGCGCGGCGGGAGCCGAGGAGGGGACTGAGCTGACCGTGGTCGGCGGCAGGTTGCAGGACGTCAAGTCGGCCGGTTTTCCCCAAGGGACCACCATCGAAGTGCGAGATTTGTTCTTCAACGTCCCGGCGCGGCGCAAATTTCTGCGGGCGTATCAAACCGAACAGGCGCACATCCGCACGGTGTTCACGCTGCACGCGCTCGCACATCCGGAAATCGGGATGGTGCTCAAGTCGGATGGCCGGGAGGTGGTGCGGTTGGCGCCTGAGTCGACGCTGGAGGATCGGATTCGCGACCTGTTCGGCCCGGAATTTCTGATGGGGTTGCGTCCGGTCTCGCGCGAGTTGGCGGGAGTGGCCGTGACCGGATTTGTGGGCTTGCCGGCGCTGACCCGCTCGGATCGGAGCGACCAGTATGTCTTTATCAATGGACGTCCGGCGACCGCGCCGGTAATCGCCTATGCGTTGCGGGAGGGCTATCCGCCGCTTGACGGTGAGCGGAAGCCGATCGTGTTCCTGTTCGTGGCGATGCCCCCGGAGTTGGTGGACGTCAACGTGCATCCGACCAAGCGCGAGGTGCGGTTCCGACGTCCTTCCGATGTGCGCGAGGCGATTATCGAAGGGGTCTGCGCGGCGTTGGGGAGGACACGGCGCATGGCGGTTGCAGCGGGGACCGTTCCGCCGTTGGGCGTCGGGTACTGGCGGCCATCCGATGGCGGGCGCGTCGATGGGGCGCTGCCGATTGCGCCGACGGCTTCGCCGCCGCCCCGTTCTCCTGAACGCGATCTGCCGCTGCCGCCGTTGCATCCGGCCGGAGGTGTTCCGTTGCCGTTCGCGTATCCGGGACGGACGTTGCCGAGTCCGCACCCCCCCGCTTATCCCGCTGTACCGGAAACGGATCCGGCACCTCTCCCCGAGACGGCGTTTTCCGGTAACACGGAGGCCCCGTGGACCTGGTGCCGCGTCATCGGTCCGGTGGGCGGCCTGTATCTGCTGCTGGAGATCGATTCCGGCTATGTGGTGCTTGATCCGCGAGCGGCTCATGAGCGGGTGCTTTACGAACGTCTGCTCACGCGGATGCGGCGTGGGGAGGTGCTGACGCAGACCTTGCTTCTACCCGAAACCGTCGTCTTGCCGCCGGCTCACGCCGAACGGTTGCGTGGGTGGCTGGGGGTCTTACAGCGGATGGGGTTTGGTGTGGCCGAGTTTGGGGGCGACACGTTCCTGGTGGACGCGCTCCCGCCGGAGGTTGCGGGAGTTCCCTGCCGCAGCCTGTTGCCCGACATCTGCAGCGATCTGGAGACGCTGGGCGTGCGACGTGGAGCGGAGGGATGGCGTGAGGATGCGCTGGTGCGGGCCTCGTGCGCGGCGGCGGTCAAGAACGACGGTACGTTGTCGAACGAGGAGGCCGGACAGTTGGTGCGCGACCTCGCCGCATGCCGCATGCCTTACACCTGCCCGCGTGGCCGCCCGACCATGATCCTCACGACGTATCGTGAACTGGCCCGCAAGTTCGGCCGCGCGTAACAGCCGGCTAAATGTCGTCGGGTAGCTCGATGCGGATGGTCCGGCTCTTCATCGCCTCTTGGGTTGCCACCAACTGGGCTCCGGTCTGTGGCTCGCCTGCAGGTGGCAGTGACGATCTGGCATTGGGCAGGGCCCGCCCCCAGATCGTACCCGGCTCCGAAATATAAGGCACTTCGATGAGGCCACTGCAAGCGGGACATTCGGAGGCGGTGCCCGCCATGTCGAACGGTGCTTCAATCTCCTGTCCGCATGCGGCACATCGGAACGAGACCAAGGAATCGTTGTTCACCGGTTGCACGTCCGAAACGGACGGCACGGGGGCTGGATCCGGCTGAGATCCCTGGGCTGGCGCTGCCGGTGCGAACGCCGGGACAGGCTCCTGAAGGGTATTTGGGGAAGCGTCTGCTGGAGAGGGGGTCGAGGACACGTCCTCAACCGGAGTCGCTTCTTCAACCGCAGGCGTTTCAACGTGTACGTACTGCACCAGTCCGGGATGCATGGGGGTCACGGCATGTTTGGCCTTGCGCAAGAGGCGCACCCGCAGTGAATCATGCGCGCCGATGATAATAAGCTCTCCTGTCCGTGGGATGCGTACGCGCCGCGGATTCCGATGGACGACATCGAGTTTGCATATGCCGGGCAACGTAAAACCCGTGGGCGCCTCGCGATACGCGATTTGGGCCAGTAGAGTCAGCAGAAAATCTGCTTTCCGCTTGCTCATGCCAACGGTTTTTGCGAGTTCGGCTATCAAGTTGGCCTTAAGATAGGGTGTGTCCATGGTGTCAAAATCCTTGTTTCTTCGAGAGGGATTGCGATCCGTTTGTATCACGTTTTGATCTTAAGTGTAGTCATTAGCCGGAAACATGCCAAACAAAATCGAAGTCTATTTTCGGGGCAGATGCCTCGAAGGAT
>CAZOJL010000085.1:0-14904 GCA_964580075.1 uncultured Akkermansia sp.
AGCGGCGCCCCACGTCGTTGCGGTCCCGCAGCGCTTCCGGCTCGCATTCAATCCCCGGCCGCGACACGTCGTTCAGGGCGACACCGTTGAGGGAGAACGGTTCAACCTCGCGCTGGATCTGGGCTTGCGTCATGTAATTGCGCGTGAAACGCTCCACGACGTCCCAGGACTCGACGAATCCCGCCCGGGCCAGCTCCAGTCCGGCGCGCACCATGTCCACGGTGGAGCAGCCTTCGCAGGAAGGACGTTCCAGCGGATGCGTGTAGTCAACGGTTTCGTTTTCCGGCGCCCAACCGAACGAGGAGGCGCAGCGGGCCACGTAAAACTCCCAGAGGGTCTTGGCCCACAGCAGGTGCCTGCGTTCGGGAACGTGCCGGTTCGCCGCCAGCACGCCCGTGATGGCATTGAGCACGCCGTGGTTGTTCGAGAAGCAACCGACGGGGTTGGTTAGGCTGCCTTTGACCGCGTGGAAGTCCACGATCGTCCGGCTCATGCCCGCAGCCAGTTCCATCGCCGTCTCGTTGCCGCTCAACTCGTACCATTCCACGAGGGGCGCGATCATCCCCCCGACGCTTTCGGAGAGGTGCGGCAAAACCCGCGGGTCGGCAGCCTCGTCCCAGCCGTAGAGCACGTTCCATTTCTCGGCCGGCGCGTCGCACGGCACGATATAATCGTCGCGCTTGCGGAAGCTCTTCGCCGGCGCCAGCGAAGGGAAGAAGACGCAGGGGCCGATGCGCACGGTGAACTCGCTCAGGCCCGCCACCATGGCGTCAATGCGCTCCTGGAGCCGTGCGCGCTCCCCGCCGTCGCGCGCAAAACGATAGCTGAGGATCCAGCCCTGCAGGATCGAGCGGTCGGCCCAGAGCCAGGAATGATGTTCCGTGAATCCACGGCAGAATTGCGGGCTGTATTCGGACGTGTAAACCAGGCCGTAGGGACCGGTGCGCCGCAGGTCAATCTCGCGCAGCATGGCACGCCGGGTTGTTTCAGCGCCATCCGTGCCGCTGACCGCCTGTGCCGCCGCGATCGCGTAGAGCCAGCGCCCCAGGTTTTCAACGTCGTCGAAAACCATGCAATGCACCAGCTCGGGCGGGTTGCGCGCAAAGTCTATCCAGAAGTAAGGCAGGTCCCGCATCTTCGGGTTCGTGGCCGTCTCCAGAAAACGGAGCGAGAGTCGTGCATGGGTGCGTAAATCCATATTCGCTGATCCTCTTTTTGATTCACAAAACGCCGTTCGGAAACGATTCGTCCGGTCACGCTCAGAACCGATAAGCGAACGCATCGACGTCAATATAACCGTTTTCGGCGTGGTTGTTAAAGGTGTAAATGCCAACGATGTCGCCACGCCAGCCGCCACCGACCAGGGTATAGGCTTCGCCCAACGGAGAGAACGTCTGGCCGTCTGTGCTGAATGAGAAGACACACTGGTCGTCAAAGCCTGCGGCCGAGCGCAACCAGAGGGCGGTTGTGCCCGCGGGAAGCGCGGGGCCATCGGCGGGGGTGTCGGCCTTGTTGAAGCGCAGGGCCAGCGTGGTACCCGTCTTGCGCACGGCGATGGACGCCGAGGTGTTGCCGGGGCCGAAGTGCGCCTGCCCAGCTTCCTGTCCATCGGCCATGCCGGCCGGATCGAGCCGGACCGTAACCTGGGTCAGGACGCGGCGGGTGTGCCGCTGACAGATCACGTTACGGGTCTTGAAGAACTTGCCGGGTTCAAGCTGCGGGAAGGCGTGCATCCGGAGAAAGCCGGGACGTTCCGTCAGCGACCACTTGTCCGCGCGCGGCTGGTGGTTCCAGTGCCAGCGCGGATCGAGCACCGGCTTCTTGAAATCATCGCTCCCCTGCGGCGTGCAGGCCGAATACCCCGCAATTGGCTTGGGTAATTGCCAGGCCATGCGGCCGTGGCCTTCCTGGATGTCCACGCCGGGGACCGGCCAGTCGTCAATCCACGTCACAGGCAGCAATTCAGGAAGCCGACCGTCCGCAGAGTGGTAATTGAACTGGCCGATCCAGAACCAGCGGCCGTCCGGGGTGTCCACGAACCCGCCCTGCCCGGGGAGTTCCCGATTCTGCGCGTAGTCCTCGGCGCTGACGGGTCCAAACTTGAAGACCTCGTATGTCCCCGGATCGCCCGGTTTCCCCGGCGTGCCATCGGGCTTGACGCCATAGATGTGCTTTGATCGGAAGATATAGGTTCCGCACCCCTGACCATTGTTCAGGAACTCGATGTGCAGCAGGTAGTAGTAGCCGTTCCGCTTGAAAATCTTGTTCCCCTCGGCGGAGTTGAACGGCACCACCATGGTGCCGCCTTTCGGGTAGGCGTACGGCCCTTCGCCGTCGTTCATGTGGTCCACGTCGGCATCCAGCAGGTGCGAGCCATCGGGGGTCATTTCAAAAAGATAGCTGAACCAGTGACTGCCCGGCCGGCTGGAGATCAGGTAGGCCTTGCCGTCGTCATCCCAGAACGGACACGGGTCGGTCCAGGCCGTGGTGCGCAGCGGCTTGCCGTGCTTGTCCTGGATCTGCCGCACCTGCCACGGGCCCGCCGGGTTCGTGGCCGTGCAGACGTAGAACCCTTCGCCGGTGTAGCAGTTCACAAAGATCCAGAACGTGCCGTCGTGGTAGCGCAGGCTCGGGGCAAAGACGCCGCCGCCGTAGCGGTCCATGCGGTCCCAGTTGAATTCCGGCGCCAGCACCGAGAGATCGGGGATGGCCGCGCCGATGGTCGTCCAGTTCACCAGGTCCCGCGAATGCAGAATCGGCACGCCGGGCGACATCTGGAACGTGGAACTCGCCAGGTAGTAGTCCTCCCCGACGCGGATCGGACAGGGGTCGCTGTAGTCAAAAGCCAGCACGGGATTGCGAAAGGTCCCATCGCCCTGATCGCCGGAGTTGCCGGTGTGCTTGTTATCTGTACAAGATGCTTGTGTGGTCATTTCATCCTCCCCATCGCGCCACGGGGTCGACTCAGCGCCGACTGATACTAGCAGTCGTATGCACACGGGCGGGCAGCGTTTCGAAACCGAATACTATACGCATCGGACGGACGAAAAGCAAGACGAAGGGCGGCAAATGCAGCAATTCTAATTATGACAGCCGCTATCGGGATCCAAATCGGGATCGGGATCGGGACCGAAATCGACGAGAAAGCAAGGAAGTCGACTCCGATAGCGATAGCGATTTCGATTTCGAATGTACGGATGTGCTCATAATTAGAATTGCTGCGGCAAATGACGAAAGACGGGCATATTTATATTTATTGTCACGTTTATGAAAGCCCCGTCCCAAAGCGATGCGCCCCGGCGAGGTACAGCGGGGCATGCAGGAGTCCATGGTGGAGCTGGTTGGATCCCAGTCCAGAGAAGAGCGCGGCGTTTGGCGGGGCATACTTTTCCCGATACGTCTGCATGCTTTTCGCCTTGGTGTTCACGCCAGCCTTGACCTCGATGGGGATGATCTGATCGCCGGCGGGAAGCAGAAACTCGATTTCCGCCGTCGTACCCCGCCAGGTGAACACAGGCCCGTGACCGGCGCAGAGTAGTTCATTCAGTACCGTGTTTTCGGCCAGGAATCCCTTGAATTGTCCGAAATCATAATGATGGATCACGGCGGGATCCAGGTTAAGCATGGCGCCCAGAAGTCCGGTATCGCAGAGATACAACATGAACGCGCTCTTCTCCGCATAGGCCGACAAGGGTTGCTGAACCGTACGACAGATGGGAATGCGATGGACCAGTCCGGCGCGAACCAGCCATTCGATCGGGCCTTCCAGCACATCATAGGTGGAGCGGCCGGACACGACATCCTTGAAAAGAAACTTCCGCGAGCCCGAAGTTTCACGGGCCAGTTGTTCCGGAATGTTCTTCAGGACGGCGGCTATGCGCACAGCCTTGAGGGCCCCGGCATGTTTGGCAATGTCGTCCAAATAGGAATCGACGAGTTCGCGTTGCAGGACACGAACGGCCTGAAATGCTGCCGCACGAGTTTCGCGCAGTGCGCCATAGAGCTGCACGACCTCTGGCATTCCGCCGGTGATCAGGTACTCCTTAAACAGCCCAAACGCCTTACCGTGTATGGCCGGAGCGATTGACGTCAGGGATGTTGCGGCAGCCGACAAGGCCACGCGCAGGGTGGTTTCGCCCAGCGCGTCGAGAAATTCGAAAAATGTCATCGGGCGCAGCCACTCCCGTTGAACGTGACCCACCGGAAAGTTCTGCTCCGACAGGCCCAGTCCAAGTAGGGATCCAGACGCACACACCCACGCAGTCGGAAACGCCTCGCGGAAGTACTTCAACGAGGTCAACGCCTCGGGGCAGAGTTGGACCTCGTCGAAAATCAGCAGGGTATTGGCAAGCGAGACATCCACGCCCAGATAAACGCTGAGATCGGTCAGAATGCGTTGCGGTTTGAGGTTCGGCGCAAACAGTCCGCGCAGTTCCGCATCCTTGGCAAAATCCAACAGTACGCAATGAGGAAATTCAGTTCGGCCGAATTCCCGCAAAATCCAAGTCTTGCCCACCTGCCGCGCCCCCTGCACCAGCATAGGTTTTCGATCGGGGGCCTGTTTCCATGCAAGCAGGGTGTTCCAAAATGTTCGTTTCATGGTGCTAGAGTACGCGACTGCCGCCACATCTGTCAACTGTTATTCGACTGAATAAACGTTCGACACAGCTTTTATTCAATAGAATACGAGCATCGATTGAGAAATGTTCCTCCATTTTTGAGATTGGCATGAATGGGATTAGGGCTGAGACCCGACAAGGAACGGGCTTCCCGCCAGCCCGACAATGATCGGGACAACGCATCGACCGTAATCGTCGCCGTAGTCGTCCACCGATCTTCCATCGTTGTCATAATCCTTGTCTTGATCCTTATCGACAACGATCGCGACAACGATTGCGACCATGATCGATCCATTCGACAAAGATTGAGACAAAGATTACGACAACGATCTGAACCCCGAACCCTGAACCCTGAACCCTTCTCCTCTCCATTGGCCTGCGGCGCGGACAGGGACGTCGCTGCCCTTCCTCGCGCGAAGCAATCGGGGCAGCGCGAGCCTCTCGTCCTCGTCCTCGTCGTCGTCCTCGTCCTCGAATCGTGAAATCGAGGACGAGGATGCTGATGGGAGGCCCGTCCCGAATGACGCTAAGTTAAGCGATGCTTCCGATCCTAATCCTAATCTTAATCTTAATCCGTTCTACACCAGTAGATTAGGATTACGATTAAGAGGGCAATAGTCCCTTAACTTAGCGCCTTTCAGGCCCGTCCCTAATCCGTCTTCTAACCTAATCGGCTGATTTCACAACCTTTCGCGCCGATATCGACGAGGGTAGTGCCATGCTGCCCCAGTATATGGCAAGTCATCCGGTCGTGCGGAATCACGTACGGAACATGCAAGTGTCCCGTGAAAACGTGCGAGAAGCGATTCTGAATATGTCCCGCATAAAGTCCGGGCGCCTTGCTCTGAACATACTTGTTCATGTCGCGGTACGGTTCTCGCGTGAAAATGGCCGTCCGGTTCTCCGGCGTGTCCGGCGGCACATGCGTGAACAACAGGTTCGTCGCGCCCTGCCGCCCGGCGCCGTCGAGCCACTCCCCCGTGCCCAGGGGCACTTCGCTGAGCGCGCTGTCCATCAGCCAGAGCGACACCCCGTCACACGTAATGGTGCGGTTGTGAAAGGCGACGCCGTGCGCGGACCAGATGGCCTGGATCGTGGCGTACGCATGGCCGGGCACAGAACGCCAATCTGCGGCGGGCGTGGCGGGCCTGGGCGCGTATAGCGCCTGATAGTCGTCCACAAATCGCCAGCCTTCACCGGCCTGCTCGACCTGGCTGAACTCGTGATTGCCGGGGACGGCGTGCCAGGGCGCCTTCAGTTCGGCCATCATCTCTAAGGCATAGTCCACATTCTCCGGGCTGTGCCAGTCCACCATGTCGCCAAGAATCACGATCAGATCCGGAGAAGACGCGTTGATGGTGTCAGCCAACTCGCGGAAGTTTGGCCGCGCCATGGCGTACATTTGTCTGGCCTGCACCATTTCCCGGGCAGGATCCCGATCGGAAATAAAATGCAAATCCGCGACGGCGATGATTCTCACGTTCACTTCTTCTTCTCCACTTCCCGCTCCACCTCGCCGGCCAGGCCCAGCAGCTTGGCGTCCTCTTCCGCGCCGGGCATGTCGCGGATCGTAAACCAGTCCATGATGAAGGCAGTACTGCGCGCTTCCAGCGCCTGCTCGGCTTTCTGCTGGAGTTCCGGGCTGAGTTTCTTCTCCTGGATGGCCCGCTCGATGAAGATCAGCGCCTCGGCCAGCTCCACCCCCTCGCGGAACATCTCGAACCGCTCGGTGGCCACCGGCCCGTCGGGGCCGGGATAGAGGATGGCCGTCTGTGAAACCTCCGGTCCGGCCGGCCAGCCGCAGCCCCCACCATTGACGCCGAAATCGCTGATGCCGTCGCGGCCCGACAGGATGATGTCTTCGCCAACCCGACGCTGGTCGTTCAACGGCGTGCTGTCGTTCCAACTCCAGCGGTACGTGTTGCAGAGAATGACGTCCTGCGGCTGCAGCAGTTCGCGATAGCCCCGGACGGAAGGGAACCCGTAGCTATAGACCGTGCGGGCGTAGCGCACCTTGACCCCTTTATAATCCCGGTTCACGCTGTGAGACAGTATCCCCCAGACGGCATCAGGCCAGAGTTGTTTGGCGAGCGCGGCGACATCCTCGCTTGGGCCGCCCTGTTGGCTGATCCAGCCCAAGGCCGTCGCGTCCAGCCAGCCGCGGGCCGTGATCTTCTTAAGCACCTCGTCGAAAACCGGCTTCCACAAGGCCACAGCCTCCTCACTATCGAGTGCCGGCTGCTTCATGCGACTGATCTTACCCGTGGCCGGATCAAGCAACGATACATACCTGCTGCCCTTCTCGCTCGGTTCCAGTCCTCTCCAGCAGTTCAGTAGCAACGGAAATGGTTTACTGACAGACTTGGCGACCATGTCCAGATACTTGTCGAAAGCGCTGAAGTCATGCTTGAAACTGCCGTCCGGCTGCTTGATCCATCGAACCAGCCCCTCGGCATTCGCCGGCATGGCGGACGGGCAGAGATTAGCGAAGAACTGTCGCGAACCCACCTCGGCCATCAACGCTTGCGAACGCCCCTGCAGCTCGAAGTGGCGATCCGACCAGAGCGGGACCCCATTTAGCCCGGCCACCACCTCCGGCTCATTATACGCGAGGTTGTGCATGCGAAAATCCTTGGGATCTGACAGGGTCCAGTCGCCAACGCTCACGCGCAACGGAACGTTGGTGGCTGGCAGACCTTGGGCGCTGATCGTGACACGCCCCTCGTAAATGCCGGGCTTGGCCTCCCGAGGCACCCGCACCGTGAACCACAGCGGCGCCACCGCGCTGGGAATCATGACTTTCCGCTCCAGCCGGCCGCGAAAGTTCTCCATTTGCGCCGCCGGGGCCTGACTCACCGGGATCTCCGCCGGAATGGTTTCGAGCAGGCCATCGAAGCGATGCGGGGCGACGCTGGATTTTCCGCTCACGACCGGCACGGCATAGCGCACCTGTATGGCGGAGGCGGGAAGCATCGCTCCGCCAATGCCTTCGTCCTCGTCGTCGTCCTCGTTCTCGACTCTGGCATTCGAGGACGAGGACCGCTTCGCTGAGGACGAGGACGATTTACGAAGCCGGGCCAGATCCGACACCGTCGCCTTCAACCCCTTGATCGTCTGATCGGAGCTGACCATCAGCCGGCCGGAGAAGACGCTGTTGCGCGCGGCGTGGATCGCGACGGGGCGCAGGCTCTCGCACGGATCGCCGTAGTCGAACACGCTGACCGTATCGTAGGGCGCGCAGTTCCAGAGCCGAATGCCTGCGGGGCGCGCCACGTTGGCCACGGCTGCGGCTGCGGGCGAGATGGACATTTGTGCGCCGATCAGTCCGATGGGATCCCAATATCTGCCGCATGTCCTGCCGTGCATGCTCTTGACATAACCCTGGGTATACGGAGCGGCATGCACCTCGATGGCCACCACGTTCACGCCCGGCCGCAGCAGCGCGGCAGGAATGCTGATCTCCCGCGCGTACCGATCGCACGCATCACTCGCGAAAACTTCCTTTGGATAATCTTCAGCCAGGGCCAGAAGATCCGGCTTATCGCCCGGCACATGGCGGCGGAGAACTTCCTTGCCGTTGACCGTGACCACAACACCCCCCACATAGTCCACGGAAAGGCGACACGATTTCACCGCCGCCGGATTTTTGACTTCAAACCTGCCGCGCACGAGCAGGGTCGCCGTGGCACCATCTCGATTTTGGGGGCGAACGCCGCTACCGTTAGCGATCACCTCGTGCCCGATCTGGAAGGGCAAGCGCACGCGCGGCCAGGTGCTATCGTCCATGGCCAGACCGGCCCAACCCACCGGCGGCAACGTGGAAGGCGCGGTCGAGGTGGCAGGCTTTGGAATCATCCCTGGCGGCCAGCCCCCGGGCGTGAGGGTCAGCGGTTGCAGGTCCCAGGGTTCCAACTTGCCGTCCTCGGTACGCACGGTGGCGCAGCGCTGCACCTGGAAGTGCCGCCAGAGGCTGTTTTTGTCGAGCACCGTCACCGTATCTCGCGTCACCACATAGCGGGCGCGGTCCAGCACCCGCACATCTGCCGGAATGTCGCCGGACACTTCCGGGCCGATCAGAGTCCGCGCGCCCCCCACCCCGACCAACGGAGGATTCGAAACAATCAGCATCCAGGACGCCTGCCCGGTGCCTTGCAGATAGATCGTTCCTGCGGCGCCATAGCCCAGAGCCTTCCAGACGACGGCTCCGCCCGCTGCGTTCATCGTGACGCTGCCGAAGGTTGCGGCTTTCGTCAGCACGACGGCGATGCGTCCACCGCCACCGCCAGCGCCAGCAGCGCCAGCATCGCCGCCTTTCGCGGAGATACTCCCGTTGCCCAGCAGTTCGCCGGCCCGGATATTCACCGATCCACCCGCGCCGGCGCCCTGAGCGGCCTGACCCTGGCCGCCGGAGGCATCGATCACGCCGTCCACGGTCAACCGGCCGACTGCGCGAATAACCGCAATCCCGCCCCCGGCCGCCCCATACCCCGATCCGCCACCCGCCGTGACCGGGTTTGTCACCGAACCATAGGTCGGAGTCGTCGGGGGCGAGGAGTCTCTGCCAAAACCACCTTCGCCACCATGCACGCCGCCTGAGGTACCGACGGCTTTGTACGGACCCGCACCCACGGCATACCCGCAACCCGCCACCCGAATGGCACCGCCCGCGCCAATCGTCAGGTTACCGCCGATCTCCAGACCGAGCCGTTGCGTCTCGTCGCCAACACTCTTTCCCTTGGCCGTCTCCTTCGCGTGGGTCAGCACGCCATTCGTGCCGACGGTCACGTCGGCCTTGACGATCAGGATCTTGTCCGTGACGTTACCGTTGGTGAAGGTCAGCGTCGCGGCCGCCGTCTTGCTGCCAATGGTCAAAGACTTGATGATCACGGCACCGTTCGTGAGGTCCAGTAGCGGCTGAAACTTGCCGCTTTCGATGACCACATCGTCCGCCGCGCCCGGCGCGGCCCCGCCGGACCAGTTCCCGGCGTCGGCCCAATTCGCGCTCACCGCGCCGGTCCACGTCCGCGCCTGCGCAGGCGCTTCCGCAGCCCACGCACCCGAGACTCCTGCCAGTCCTGCCGCCATCATGGCCACTGCGCCCAGCGTGGAACCTATCCGCGCCAGTCTGTGTTCGCTTTGCTTATTGCTCATCGTGTGCTTCCGATCATAATCGTAATCGTAATCGTAATCGTAATCCGTTCTCCACCAGTAGATTAAGATTAAGATGGCAATAGCCCTTTAACTTAGCGCCATTCGGGACGGGCCTTCCCGCAACCTACAACGATTACGATCTGAACCCCGAATCCTGCATTCCCTACCTTTCAATCTGCGTTAATCTGCGGACAAAATCGGGACGGGCCTTGCAGCAGCCTCCACCCGCCCCGCGTTGCTTCCTTCTCCGGTCTTAATCTCCGGTCTTCGTCTCGGGTCTTTGTCTTTCCGCAGAAAGATTAAGACTGGAGATTAGGACCGGAGATTAAGACTCAAGACAACGACATGCTGACTCCTGTCCGCTGGCACTCCGCAGTCCCCTGGCGCGCCGCCTTTGGCTCCCGGGTCACTTGCAGGATGCCATGAACTGTGCGAGCAGCGCATGTGCCTGCTGGCAGTCCTCATGCAAACCGCAAGTCTTGGCAAGTGCTTTGAATAGCGTTATCCAACTGGCTGGCGGAGGTGGAACTGCAGCCGGCATGGGATGCGTGCCGCAACGATCAAAAGTGAGGAGAAGGGCTTCCTGGGTGCGGGCGCGGTCGAGACGTCCGTCATGAATCAGCAACAGCATGTCCACAAGGTCGCGGGCGCGGGAATTCTCGCGCGTGTCGCGTGGCCGGGTGTAGGCGTGGTATTTTTCGGCAAAGTGCTGTTCGCGGGGAATGACGGGAAACGCCACTTCCGGAATGTTGACAAACTGCAGCCAGTCGCGTCCATGGACAATCTCCATGGGGTCCAAAACGACGTCGCCTACACCGACGTCGAGGTGAAAACGGACGAAGAGACGCCCGTCCATCCGGGCCTCGACAGGAAAACGTTCGCCTCCGTATGGTGCGCCGTCCAATTCCAGCATGGGTTCGCCGACCAGAAAGACGAAACAGTCGCCCAAGTCTACTGCTGCGGATTTCTGTATCATCTCCAGAATCCGCCGATTTCTCGCCTTTTCGCCGCCTGCGCTGAGTTGGCGAAACGTCAGGTCGATATCGCGGGTGGTCCGAGAGGTTGCCAGACGAAGTTCCATGGCGTACCCGCCCTTGAGCGCCCACGGCACGGCAGGCGCATGGAACAGGCGGCACAGGAAACGGTCGAACGCGACCTGCCGGCGCAGCCGTTGAATGTCCACCTTCTCGGCACGAGAAATGTTCATCAGGCGGGATTCCAACGCCTGGCGGAATGCTGTGTCCGAAGAGAATTGGGCGGGCCTGATCATGACCGGGCACCTCCCTGAAGTGCCTCAATTTCCATACGGTCGGGGTGCCGCGCGATTTCGGTACGTGTGATCAGCCCCCGAGACAGGGCCTGTCGCAGCGCCTGCCGCAGGTGGTCGCGGGATTCGGCTTCGCCCCGAAGGAGGTCCGCAATGGCACGCAGTGGCCGCACCAGCCGGAACCCCTGTCGCTGCTCGATGTCCGCATCGGGAAGATCGACCCGGTGAAAGGCCAGCACTGCAGGCAGCGCCGAGTTGCGACGAAAGGTCGTTGGAACGGACATGTGCAGTTGGGTTGGATTAAGGTCGGAGAGTTCATGGATGCTCAGTGCTGTCTGATGGGAGAAGACCCCCTGCGGCACGTCTGTCCGGCTCCGGCTCCAAAGCGACCAAAACACATATTGCGC
Organism: uncultured Akkermansia sp.; assembly: GCA_964580075.1. GTDB lineage: Bacteria > Verrucomicrobiota > Kiritimatiellia > RFP12 > JAAYNR01 > VGWG01. Next base: position 11,445 of record CAZOJL010000085.1, read on the forward strand.
CTCCAGCGTGGCAGGAAACCGTGCCAACCGGTAGATGCCGCGGTGTTCCCTGATCCAGGCGCCGGTGCCGACGTGGTAGTTGTGCGTCCGCGCCGCGTAACCTGCTGCCAGGGCCTGTTTCGTTGTAAAGAAGCCCTGCTGTTCGCTGGCCACTTCGTAGAGTCTGTTCGCTGACGTCCTCATAGCATTGCACGATAGTTACATTTTTTGTCAGTATTGTGCAAGACAAAACGTCACAGCCATTCCGAAAAAGATTGGGATGGCGAGCCTCGCGGCGAGCCGCGTGCCAATGGGTGAGAAACACTCAACGCCCAACAAACAACGCCCAACACCCAACGGAGACGCTGGTGCGGTGGGCTGAACCCTTCTCCTCTCCATTGGCCTGCGGCGCGGCAGCCCATGGATCAGCGTCCCTCCCGGCGTCATCGGGTCACCGCGTCACCGCATCACGATCACCACCGCCCGCCCTCTGGCGAGCCTCTCGTCCTCGTCGTCGTCCTCGTCCTCGTCCTCGAATCGTGAAATCGAGGACGAGGACGACGGGAGGCCCGTCCCTAATCCGCCCATCGGGGTCGGTATCGGTATCGATAAAACCAACGGAAAATCGACCCCGATTCCGATACCGACCCCGACCCCGATGACCCAATCGTCTTAACCGCCCACTCTTAACCGCTTACCATTAACCGCTTGTCTTAACCGGCTACTCAGACCCGCTTAAGCGGTTCGGTTAAGACAACCGAGTAAGAGTTGCGAGTAAGTGTATCGGGGCGAAGGCGGCTACCGCATCAAGATCACGGTGCCTCTGGGCGGCACGGGGTCGCCATAGCGCACGATCACGATGCCGGAGCCGCCGTTTCCGCCCCATCGCCGCCAACCTCATGATCAACCTTGCCATAATCCGTCGGCGCTTCTGCGACGACCAATCGCTTGGCCCTCAACTCTTCCTCAGTGACGTACTGTCCGGAATGTTCTTCTTCCTTTGCACGGAGATGCGCACAGAGTTTGTGGAAGTCATTCCCGAACTCCCTCATCATCTGCCGGCGGATTTCATGCACTTCCTCGACAACAGGGTCTTTCCATTTCATGGTTCGCCCTCCATCAATTCCTCAGGGGTGCAAATGACGCACTCGTACAGCCCGTGTGAACGGTTGAACTCCAATAGCCGCGCAATCGTGGCGCCGTTTGCGATATGGGAGCAATTCCAGGTTGCCAGATAGTCCATGTTCCCGAGAACAGCCAACGCGATATGCAGCGCATCGATGAACGCAAACTCGGGAATACCGAGCGTTTCAACATACTGCCTGGCCAGCCGCTCGCCTTCACCCGTAGCCGCCGAAATGCGAGGTAGGTTCCCGATAGCCTGCAACCTCTGCATTGCTGCTGCAGCGGCGTCTCCACGCGCGCACTCCGCAGCCACGATTTCCGACACGAACGGTTGATAGCAGCACAGCATGCGCGTTTCCCACCATTCGCGCGTAATCTGCTGATGCGCCGCCACAATCAAGTCGCGTGACGACCGCGCACAGTAATAGCTCACGACACTTGTTTCGACGTACACTCGTTTCATAACGGGCCTATTTTACACTCCGATCCGCGCTTGATCAAGCGCGCACATTGAGCCAGTAAACACACAAGACGGGCCCGTTATCGCCAGACCCGCCCCGCGTCGCTTCCTTCTCCGGTCTTAATCTCCGGCCTTCGTCTCGGGTCTTTGTCTTTCCTCGGAAAGATTAAGACTAAAGATTAGGACCTGAGATTAAGACTCAAGACAACGACATGCTGACTCCTGTCCCCTGGCACCCCGCGGCCCTTGGCGCGCCGTAGCCCCGACCTCCCGCAGGGGAGTCGGGGCGAAGGCGGCTACCGCAGCATGATCACGGTGCCTTTGGGCGGCAGAGCATACCGGATGATCACGATGCCGGAACCGCCGGCGGCACCATTACCGCCGTTGCCGGTATTGGGGGCGCGGGCAACGCCTTTGTCCGAATCTGACCCACCCCGGTGGTAGCCCTTTCCGCCAGCAGCATAGGTGACTGGCGACACCGATATGGAATTGGTCAAGCCGGGGCCACCAGCACTGATATAATCAACCCCGTTGGCATCAACTCCCGGCCCTCCTGCGCCGCCTCCGCCGGCGCCCGTCCAAAAGCCAGAACTGTACCCATCGCCACCTTTGTTACCTTGTCCAAAGGTCCCTGCGCCACCCACATACCCCGGTGGACTGCTATTAGGCCCTCTGACCGAGCCGCCACCCGAGCCGCCCGCCGCACCACTCCCAGGGCTGGCAGATGACCCCTGACCTCCGCCGATTGCCCTCAGCGTGCTAAATATAGAGTCCCGGCCACTTCCTGGACCAACAAATACGGGGTATGTTCCCGCAGCAAGTGTAACACTGCCGGTAAGCATTCCGCCTGCGCCCCCGCCGCCGATGTCATAATCACCGCCCGCATCTCCGCCTGCGGCCACCACGAGATATTCCACGTCGCCGCCATCAGTAACAGCCAGCGCCGGCATCGAATAGAGGATGAATTCAGTCAAAGATACAGTATTGGCCCCACCTCCACCTACGGCCGTCACATTCAACCGATAATAGGTGTATGCAACGGTGTTGCTGAACGTGTAATACTGAGTAAGGGCCGATTTGCCGGTTTGCGTGTCCAGTATCGTCCAGTTACTGCCATCATTGGAAGCCTGTAATGTGAAATTACTGGGATTTTGGGTTGCATAAGCTGCAATGAATTCATATCCTTTGATGACTTTGCCGGAAGCGAATTGGTACTGCAACCATTGCGGCATAGCACCACTCGCGCTCCAGCGAGTGCCACCATTCTTATCCATCGCTTTCCAAGCGGGGTAAGACGCCGATTGCTCCTGACTTGCGCTTGCCACGCCGCTCGGCGCATTGTTGGCGGTCATCGTTGGTATTTCGGCCACAGGATAGTTCGTGAAGACAAACGCTCTCCATTGTTTGCCGCTCTGCTTGTACTCCGTGACCGTCCCACCCGTGGCGGTTGCGGACACCGCCTCCGCCCGCGGCGCGAATGCGGCCATCATTCCCGCGGCCAGCGCCACGCCAGCCGCCACCGACAACCGATTTCCGATCATCGGCAACCATCCTCGATTTCTGCTTCCTGTCTGCTGTCTCATGAGTTTCGACTCCTGTTTGGGTTTTGTTTTGTTTGGTCAGATTGGTCTGCCCGGTCTCTTTCAGCTTTTCAGCTTTTCAGCTTTCAGCTTTTGTCCTTCAGCCTTCAGCTTTTCAGCCCGGCCGGTTGCCCGGCCTTTTTGGACCCGGTGACGCGATGACCCGGTGACCCGGTGACGCCGTGTTCGGCGGGCTCCCGGCGTCATCAAGTTCCACTCACCATCGCCCTTCCTTGACTGCCGTTCTGCACGCGCAGTATTCTGTGGCCGCCGAAATGAAACTGGGTTAGAACCGCCGGTTTGAAACCGGGTGTTC
>CAZOJL010000086.1:0-1745 GCA_964580075.1 uncultured Akkermansia sp.
TGAATGGCATAACGTTGACGGGTGGTAACACCGATAGTTCGACGGCATCTGCTTTTGGAAGTGTACTGAACTCGGACACGGTTGGTTATAATTTCCTCGTCGGTTCGACCTACTATGGGAAAGTTGTCGTCACAACGACCGACGGGAATTGGAAGATGACATCGGGCTTGGCTGCGAGTACGATACCGGGTACTGGCAATGGTGCTCTCAACTTCACGACCGCTGGCGCGATGCCTTCACAATGGACAGCGGTTCCTGAACCGACGTCAATGGCGTTGCTTGCCTTGGGCGCGGCGGCTCTCGGTCTTCGCCGCAAGCTGCGCAAGTGAGGCAGTCTGATGCATGCCATCGTAAGTGCATGAGCAGATGAGTAAAAAACCTCGTTCTGAAAAGAACGAGGTTTTTTCTTGTGGCTCGTTCTACCAGCCAGTGAAACATCTGATGCTTTAAGAGGGTGGTAGATTCCCTAGCGAAGATCTGAGAACAAAATGAAAACTCTTGCAGATGGGAAAAGTAGGGACGTTGCGAGTCACAAACGCGCGATTGTGCTAGGGTGTATCGTGGTCGTGCTGCTCGGCATTTTGGGCTTAAGGCGGGTGATTTCAGGTCGTATGGAAAGGGGCGCCATCGCGCCATCAAAACCAGCCCGATCGGAAGTTACTCGCCAATCTGTCAAGCCTGTACCGGGGGTAATGGCACCAGCCCGCGCTGCACAGCCTCTGATTGTTTCGTCCAATCTTGACATAACGGCACCGACAGAGGTCCATGCAACTCCGCAGGCCGCTGTTCAGGCGATGGCGGCTTCTCTACGACCTCGAGTTCCGCCCAAGGGCGACAGAATAATCAGACCTGGAATTATAAGAAACGCATCGGCGGACGCTCCGCAGTCGAACACGACCTTCCAAACAAAATCAGAGCGGATGATATCAAGGATGCTCATCGCAAAGCCCGAAGAGATGATACTACCGATCTCCTTGGGATCCGACTTCGATCAGGACTTCGAGGCATCGATGACCAACACGATTCTGATTTACGACGACGACACCGCCGAGACGGCTGCTCATAAGGCCGATGTGGGTTGGATGAAGGTCGAGATAATGGAAGCGGTCAAGAAAGGTAGATCCCCAAGAGCAATCCTTGAGGAGTATCGAGAGCAGCACAACGAGATCGTGCTTTTTCGGGGCGAGGTGCAAAAGATTCTGAGTGCGCTGAAAAAGGAAGGCAGGACGGAAGAGGCCGAGGCGTTTGTCGAGGAATCCAATAAATTGCTTGTGCCGTATGGCGTGAAACCGCTTGTCCTCTACCCCGTTTTCCCAAAACGAAGCTCACAAGATTGAAGGACACCGGAGACACCGGGCAAGGAAACAGTGATTGGCCCTGCCGATAACGGCCCGGCGGGGTGATACCGGCGGCTTATGCCTGCGGCAGCAACTGATGGAGTATATTGACCAAGTTGCCAAGGCGGAAGGCGAGCAAGCCGCAATGGTAGCGCTTCAAGAGGCAAATGAATATCTCGTTGCGTCTGGAAAACCCGCGATAGAAAGAAGCGAGATCTTCGATGATGAGGTCGAGGAATAGGGAGGTGTCTGCGGCGCGATGCTTGGGGGGCACTCCGGGCCATGGAAACAGCGTCCGCACCTTGCCTGGCATGTGAGTGGGCTTCCGGCGCAGCGTGAAATGCGGGCTGGGTGCCCGGGATCGGTGCCCGGGATCGGTGCCCGGGATCGGTGCCCGGGATCGGTGCC
>CAZOJL010000086.1:1845-14855 GCA_964580075.1 uncultured Akkermansia sp.
TGATCGCGCTCAATCCCGCGAGCATCCACGCCTATCACGACTACATCCTCGACAACCCCAGGCGGTATCGGCTGAAACGGGCGCATCCCGATCTGTTCACCCGGATCGAGGCGCTGGAGGCGCCGAGCCTGCCGCCGCTCCCGGACGGGCGGACGTGGACCGGGTTCGGCAATCCATTTCTGCTGCAGGCGCCGTGGCGGCTGGCGGTGCGGGTGTCGCGGAGCGTGACAGAGGCGGAGCTGGAGGCGATGCGGGAGGAGGTGGCGGCGAAGATCCGGCGGGATGCGGTAATGGTGTCGCCGTTCATCTCGCCGGGGGAGCGGGCGATGGTCGATCTGGCGCTCGCGATGCCGCAGGCCCGCGTGATCGTGCTGAAGAGCGGCGGTTTCAGGCCGCTCTACAAGCCGGATGGCCGTTATTTCGACTTGTGCGCCGAGGGGCGCGTGCTCATCCTGTCGCCGTATGCCTGGACCGGCCGCGCCGAGGCGCTTACGCGCGAGCGCTGCCTGGAGATGAACGGGCTGGCCGGCGCGATCGCGGAGGGCGAAACCGGTGCCGATCACGGCACCGCGCAGTTGGGAACCAGCGGCGATAACGCCGCTGCGCAGTAATAACGGCGGCTTATGACTGCGGCGGGCCGTTATCGGCCCGCATCACGTCGGCTATTTCTCCGGCTTTGCCTCCTGCTTCACCTCGTTCCAGATCGCCTTCTGGATATCGTTCGTCGGCGGGGGCGCCCAGCCTTGCTCGGCCGCCTTGCGGTAGGTTGCCATCCGCACCGGCTTCATGCCCAATTTCTGCGCGTGGGTCATGATTTTGTTGAACGGCTCTAGACAGAGGGTTCGCGCCTTCAAGGCATCGAGATCGGCGGGGGTGACGACGCTCTTGAGCACGCAGGTTTCGAAATTGGAGTTGGCCGCGCCCATCAGGTAGCCGAACGCCCGCCAGATTTCTTTCTGCACCCGCTCGTCGCGCAGCTCGTTCGAGACGCCTTTGCCGCCCAGAGGGGCGCAATTGACCAAGGCCCAGCGGGCTTCGGGGGCGATCAGGAGCGAGGGCTGGCCGGGGATGTTGGCGATGACGATGACTGCGGCGGTATTGGTGCCCGCCAGGACTTTGGCCGCCTCGGCGAGCGGGTCGGCCGACTCGCGGGTGGCGACTTCAACGTGCAGGCGCAGCACACGCGCGATGGTGTCAGCCGTATCGCGCAGTGTTTTCTCGGGGGTCTGCGTCTGTGTGTTCAGAAAGAGCAAGACGGGGCCGGCGGCCTGCGACTGGATGATGCCGCCGGTTCTGGCGAGCATGGCGGCCCGGGCTGCGGCGAGCACCTCGGGATCGGGGGCTGGCTTTGTCGCGTTGGGAGCGGTGGCAGCGGCAGGCTTGTCGGCCTTCGGCGCTTGTTGCGCCCAAAGCGTCGGACAGAGTGTCAGCGACAGGGCGAATGCGAGGACGGTGCGGTTTGTCATGACGGTTACTCCTGGATGAGGGTTAGAGAATAGCGCAAATGTAGCAGTAAAGCACGCCCTATTTCAGTATCGCGGCCTCTTCCTCCGGCGTCAGCTCGATGTCGGAGATCGGATGGGATCCGCCCTCGATGAGGCTGAGGTTGATTTCGCGCTCCTGCTTGTGCAGTTCCTCCTCGGTCATCTGGCGGGCGAGTTCCTGTATCTTCTGACGGGCGGCCTCCTCGGCGGCGGCTTTTTCTTCCCGCTCCTGCGCCCGGCGTTCGCGGAGCTGCTCGATGTAGGAACGGACGTCGCCACCGGTTTCGCGGAGCTTCGCGATTTCCTGCATCCGCTGTTCCATCTCATCGCGCTGCCGGGTGGGGATTTGGGAAGTGGGAGGCATGCCCGCGATGGAGGCGCGACGGATGGCTCCGAGACGGTCGGTCGGTGTGGACGCCTCGCCGCCTGCTGCGGTTCTGCCGAACGTGTGGGGGGAACCCCCGCGTTTCGTCGCCGCCACGGTCGGTGCACCGCCCGCCGCTCCAGTGCCGATCAGCCCCTTTCCGAGCTTGAGGGTAATGGTGACGCCGTCCTTCTCGATGGTGGCGGTTTCGGCGTCGTAATCGGCGGCGATGATGCGGTAGCCATCGGCGTCGTCGCCGACGTTGAGGTAGATGTTGCGGGGTGGCTTGGCGTCGTTATCAATGAACCCGATGGCGGTGTTGCCCGAGGGGGTGCGGTTGACGGCGCACAGGGTGACTTTCTTGGCGAGCGCCTCGGCCTGCATCTGGGTGGGGTCGGGCGTCGCTGCGGGGGGTGGCGTTGGGTTTTGCCGGACCGGCGGGGGGCGCCCGAAGATCTCTCGGTCAATGATGATCTGATACGGCGCGAAGGTCTCATCCGAGGGGGCCAACGCCGCCGCTCGGTCGGACGAAACAACCCAGGCGACGAGGCAGAGGACGCACCCTGGCGGTATGCTTAAGCCGCGTTTCATGGGAACAGTATAACACGGATGATCGGAACCTGAAAACAGAAAACAGGAACGCCAGGGCAAACGCATCTAATTTCTCTCTTTTTTTGCTTCTCCTGGCGCCTGTCGTTGTCTAAAAGGCCGGATCCGGGGCTGGCGTGATCTGGAGTGCGGTGGCAAGCGCAGCGCGACACCGCTTTTTAAAGGGCAGCCCTTCTAAAAGCGGCGTCGCGCGGAATACCGCTTGCCGCCGCACTCCAGAAATCCTGCGCCACGCGCCAAGCTGGAGAGAAAGCCCTGAGCCAGAATCTGAAAAACATAAGAATTTTGATGCGTTTGCCCTGACAGGAACGTCCTCTCTCTCCACCGCCTCCGGCCGCCTCCTAATGTCGGAGCAGGCCGATGAGGCTCCCCTTCTCGTCCGCAGGCGGGGTGATGGTGCGCACGTTGTCCCACTCCACCAGTGCAACCCCGGAGTCGTTGATGGCGAGCGGATGGTCTGACAGGAAGACCCAGATCGCGGCCGAGAGGAGTCCGGTGCGAGGGGAATGCGTGCCGTAGGCATATAGTCCCAACCGTTCGGCCATGGCCTTGCAGAGCGGCAGAAGGTCCAGGTGCCAGTTACTGATATGGACGGCCAGAATGCCGCCGGGTGCGAGGCGGTCGCGGTAGAGATCGAACGCCTCGCGCGTGGCGAGGTGGTAGGGCACGGCGTCGCCACTGTACGCGTCGATCACCAGCACGTCGTGGCGGGGCTCGCCACGGGCGCGCTCGGCCTCCAGATTTTTGCGGGCATCGCCCAGGACCGTCTCAACCGCCGCACGGGAGTCGGCGAGGTAGGAGAACCAGCGGGTGTCGCGGGCGATGGCCACGACCTGCGGGTTGATCTCGTAGAAACGGTAGAGGTCGTTGGTGCGTCCGTAACAGGCCATGGTGCCGATGCCGAGGCCGATGAGCCCCACGCGCATGGGCGTGCCGTTCGTGTAGTTGGCGTGGTTGATCAGGGCCAGCCCGCCGCCGGGGATGCCGTAATAGGTTGTCGGGCGTTTGGCCTGGGGGCCGTCCCCGTAGGCTTGGAGGCCGTGGAGCGTGCCGTTGTGATGGAGTTGCGTGGTGGAGATCAGGCCGTCCATGCCGATCTTGTTGGCCAGGGAGACACGCAGGCAGCCATAGAAATTTCGTGTGCGCAGCAGGACGTCTTGGCCGTCCTGGCGTGCCATGTGGGAGACGAGGTACAGGGTTGAGGCAACCACCATCTGGAGTCCGCCGGTTTGCCAGCGTCGGAGGCCGGGGCGTCTCCACAGTTGCAGAAAGCACAGGCACGCGAGAGCCGCCGTGCTCAGCGCAATCGGGAATTCCCAGACGCGGTCGAACACCACCGGCGCGAGCAGCGCGGCGGATGCGCCACCCGCCGCACCCCCTGCGGCGATGCCGAGATAGAAGCGTGTGAGACTGGCGGCATCGGGCCGGATGCGGTAGAGCCAACTGTGCAGGAACGTGCAGCAGAAAAGGATCAGCGCCGTGCACAGCGCCAGATTGGAGAGGAGTGCCCGGCTGATCCGCATGGCGCCGACGCAGGCGGATGGCAGCGCGAGCGCGGCCAGGCCTGCCCAGACGATAAGCCCCTTTTCCCCAACCTTCGAGAAACCGATGACGTAGCTGCCCAGAAACGCCGTGAGCAACAGCGTCCACAGCATCGGGATGGGCGTCACGTCGGACGACAGGTGGACGGTGACGGCATTGAGGAAAAACGTGCTGAGCGCGGGCAAGGCGAACCAGAGCCACGGCCGGCTGAGCGAGGGTGGGAAGGCGTCGCGGCAAGTCCCTGCGTCCGCCCTCAGGTCATGGGCGGCGGATCGCGGGTCGGAAGCCTGCGAGGGGTGATCGGGGGCGGCCTCCGACCCGCGACACGGGGGGGCGCGGCGGATGGCGACGGACGGGGTTCCGGTGGCGGACGTGTGGCGGGCCACGATCGCGATGAGCCCCGCATAGAGCACGAGGGCGGTTGCGAAGCCGTACCACTGGACGTTCAGCGAGAGAAACGGCTCGACGAGGAAAGGGTAGGCGAGCAGTCCCGCCAGCGAGCCGAGGTTTGAGACGGCGTAAAGCCTGTAGACACCGCGTCTGGGCGTGTGGCGACCGCGTTCATCCGGAGCGACGGCACCCAGGCAATCGGCGCTGTTCGCGTCCCCACGCGGCACTAACGGCTCTGAGCGGGCCGCGCTGTCAGGCGGAGTCTGGGGGTCGGCAGGGGTGGCGTCGGACTGGGTGAGCCACGCCTGAATGAGCGTCGAGCCGGCGCTCAGGAGCACATACGGGATGCCGACGATGACGAACACCCCCAGCACCACCTCCAATGCGGGAAACGCGGACATGCCGAGACGGTCTCGAAGTGCCAGACGCAGGGCGGCAAAGGCAAAAGCCCAGAGGACGGCGACGGCGAGCAGAACCTGATGGCAGCGGCGTTGCGTCCGGTGTCCCTGGCGTGCGATGACGTGCGCATAGCCGTATCCGGCGAGCAACAGCACCTGATAGGCGGCGAGGCAGACCGTCCAGACCGCGGCCGAACCGCCGAATGTCGGCAGCAGGGTGCGGCCCAGCATGGGCTGTATGCCGAAGAGAAGGAACGAACCGGTAAAGAGGGCCAGAACGGGAAAAGATCGCCGCATGCCGGGAGAGTATAGCATTAGAAACGGGAAGAAGGAAGAGGTGCCGCTACAGCACCAGCAATTCAAATTATGGAGAGGGGACCATCGGCGTCGGGGTCGGGGTCGGTATCGGTATCGATAAAACCAACGGAAATTCGACCCCGACCCCGATTCCGATACCGACCCCGACCCCGACCCCGACCCCGATGACTCAATCGCCTCATAATTAGAATTGCTGTTACAGCACGCCTTTTTCCACCAGATTGGCCTCTTCCTCCGGGGTCAGCTCAATTTCGGAGATGGGGCGGGCGCCCCCCTCGATGAGGCTGAGGTTGATCTCGCGCTCTTGTTTGCGCAGTTCCTCTTCGGTCATCTGGCGGGCGAGTTCCTGTATTTTCTGACGGGCGGCATCTTCGGCTGCGGCTTGTTCTTCGCGTTCCTGCGCCCGGCGTTCGTGGAGTTTCGTCATGTAGGAGTGGACGTCGCCCCCCTCCTCGCGCAATGTTCTGAAATCCATCATCCGCTGCGCCCTCTCCTCGCGCTGCCGGGCGGCGGTAATGGGGTCGGGCGGCATGCCCGTCATGGCGGGGCGGCGGATAACGCCTGCCGGGAGGGTGGATGCACTCGTCGTTCCTCCCGCCGCAGACCTGCTGCTCCAGCGCATGGAGCGTCCGCGATCGGCCGTCGCCACGGCCGGTGCACCGCTCGCCGCTCCCGCGCCGATCAGCCCCTTTCCGAGCTTGAGGGTAATGGTGACGCCGTCCTTCTCGATGGTGGCGGTTTCGGCGTCGTAATCGGCGGCGATGATGCGGTAGCCATCGGCGTCGTCGCCGACGTTGAGGTAGATGTTGCGGGGTGGCTTGGCGTCGTTATCAATGAACCCGACGGCGGTGTTTCCCGAGGGGGTGCGGTTGACGGCGCACAGGGTGATTTTCTTGGCGAGCGCCTCGGCCTGCATCTGGGTGGGGTCGGGCGTCGCCGCTGCCGCTGGCGTCGGGTTTTGCCGGACCGGCGGGGGGCGCCCGAAGATCTCCCGATCAATGATGATCTGATACGGCGCGAAGGCTGTGCCGTACGTGAAAGGGGCAGTCGGGGTTTCCGGAAGGGCATCGGCGCCGTCCGTGATCGCGGCGGTGGCAGCGCTTGCCGCCCAAACGGCGAACCATGCTCCCCGGGCGATGGACAGGCTGTGTGTCATGAAGCGAGAACCTGCGGGATATGGAGCCAACGATCCGAATTGAACGGACGACCTGCTCATTACGAGTGAGCTGCTCTACCAACTGAGCTACGTTGGCCCAAAGGCGCAAAAAAGAACGACATCACGATAGCAGACGAAGCAGGAAGCGTCAAGCCTATGCGCATCCCGTCAGAAACTCCGTCGCACGGCGACGTAGATGTTGTTGTTCTTTTCGAACTGCCCGAAGAAGGTGTGGTCGTCACGCCCGAAAAAGAGGTTGGCGCCCGCCGCGAAGAGCCAGTCGTCGGTGGCTTTGTAGGTCACAGCGGGCCGGAGATAGCCGTCACGATCGGAGGGCGACACATAGAGGAAAAGGGAAAGGGTGAGATTCTGGTTGAGGGCGAGCCGGGTCAGGCGCAGCGTCACGACCTGGCGCACGTCGTCGCGGGGGTGCATGCCGGTCGGGAGGGTCGCGCGGTAGGCGCCCGCGTCGTCCATGATCTCGGCGTAATATTGCACGCTGGCCTGGAGGTTGCGGGCGATCTCGCGTTCGTAGCCGACCAGGAGACGCTTCTGGCTGTTGGGGACAAACGGATCGCGGCCGTCGCGGTCTTCGCGCGAGTCGTACTGGGCGGCCTCGAAACTCACCAGCCCGCCGGCGAGGCCGCCGCGTGCGCTGACGCCATACACGCCCAGCGTGGGGAAGCGCGCGCGCGCGGTGACGGGATTGAAGCCTTCGGGGCTTTTCCAGAACCCTTCATAGCCGTAGAGCGCCAACTCCCAGCCGCCGATCGTGCGACGGGCGCGCAGGGCGATTTCGTCGTCGCTGAACCAGTCGCCGGGAGTCTCGGGGTCGGCGACGGCGTCACGCCCCGCCCGTCTGCCGAGCATGGGATTCCAGTAGGAAAGGCGTGAGCCGCAGATGTAGCGGTCGGGATCGAATTGCGGCGTATAGACGATGTCGAGGTCGACGGGTCCGGGGAAGAGCGAAATCAGGAGCGCGTCGGAGGGGGCCTTCAGGTAGTCGGTGTCGCGGCCGATGAAATAAGCTCGCCAGTCTTTGGGAAAGAGGTCGTTGACGAAAAGCATGTCGCCGACGCCCCAGGTCAGGATCTGGCGGCCGATCTTGATGTCGGCCCAGGAGACCGGCGAAAAGAGCCCATTGGCTTCGCGCAGATCAAGCCAGCCTTCGCCGGTCTTCAAGTCGATCCGGGAGGCGCGCGGCACGGCGTCGTACACGAAGTCGGCGCGGAGCATGAGGGTTCCGAGATCGGTGCGACGTTCGGCGGCGATCTGGGCGCGGATTTCGGCCAGCGAGGTGCCCCGCTCGACCGGGTCTTCCTGCAGCCGCCGTCCGGCACGGGCGTCCACAAAGCCATGGATGTCAAAGCCCGCAACCTCGGCGGCCGCGGCAGGCCGCGCGAGGACGAGAGCCAACGCCAGGGCGGCAACGCGGGCGGCCGGTGTGCGTCCGGGGATAGCCGCGTGCGCCGGGGAGATGGGGGTAAACGCATCTAATTTCAGCTTCTTTTTCATTTTTGGCTCGGTTTTATTGCGCTTGAAAGCGGTGTCGCGCGGGATACCGCTTGCCACCGCACTCCAGATTGCCTGCGTCCCGGCGGCAGTCTCTTTTCCCCTCCGAACCTCCTCAAAGCGGCGTCGCGCGGAATACCGCTTGCCGCGCGCACTCCAAGACGCTGCCGCCGAGACGGAGGCGCGAGGACGCGGCGCCAGCCATTTTGGAGTGCGGTGGCAAGCGGTATTCCGCGCGACGCCGCTTTTGTCCCGCTTCGCCACGAATCCAACCTCCTCAGAACGACGACGAGAGCCAGGATAAGCAAAAAATGCGAAATGAAGATGCGTTTGCCCTGTCCGAGAGGCGGGGGGTGCTTGACAAACGGTGTGATTCATAATCGGCTCTTCAGGCTTATTCGGTCGCCTCGCGGGGGGGGCGGCGGAGGAAGCGCTGGGTGAAGATCGCCGGCTTCAGGCCCAGGCCGTAGCGGACGTTGGAGAAGGTGTTGCGGGTGGAACTGCCGGACGTGAGATCGCTGGCGACCGACTCCAGCACGGTCGGAAAGCCATCGATGGTCTCCACTTTTTCGACCACGATGGTGCGGGTAAGCTTGCCGGCCGCATCGTAGTACTCCGAGCGCATGGGGAGAAAGGTGGTTTTGTCGATCCACACGGTGTAGTGGTCGAACTCGACGGCGCGGGGATTCACCGGCAGGTGGCGAATGACATAGGCGGCGTCGGTTGTATCGGCGAGTTCGCGGGTGTCTTCCGCGAGGCTGCGGCCGGAGACGTCTTCGTAATAGAAGTCCGAACCCGCAAAGCTCGTCCGCTTATCGCCGGGCGCGATGCGCTTTTCCAGATTGAGCGCGGGAAGGAAGAGCCAGCGATCATCGTTGCCGTCGGGATGTTTCCAGACGAGGTAGGCCATGTTGCGGACATCGGCGGGCGTCTTGAAGTAGACGTAAAACTTCTGGTCTTCACCCTCGTTGCGCCGCAGCAGGGAGAGGGTGCGGGTGCGGGTGCCGCCCTGGGCATCGCGGATCACCATCTCGACCGTGGCGCGTCCGTCTTCGCCGGCATAATAAAACGCCTGATTCGCGCGGGCCATGATCGCGTCGGCGGTGAGCGGGACTTCATCGGCGCGGAGCGTGACCGCCAGCGCCATCAAACAGAGTGCCAGTGTTTTCATGTGTAGTCTCCAGTTTGTGCAAGCGGAGGTTTCAGGGTTCGGGTTTCAGGGTTCGGATTTCAGGTTTCGGGTTTCGGGTTTCGGGTTTCAGGTTTCGGGGTTCAGGGTTAGGGAGGCGTTTCCGGCCTGAACCCTGGCACTGATTCCCTGCGCTTCCAAGGGTTTTGCAAGAGTCTCACCTAATCACCGATCACTGCTCCTCTTAGGGTAGACCATCCGCAGGGCTTCGGCAAGCGCTTTCTGGACGATGCGATTCACAAGACCGTCGCCGCCTGGAAGCGGTATCAGGCACGGACGCTCAAGATTCACTTTCAACGCGATTATTTTGAGCATCGCCTGCGGAACGAGGATGAATTCGTCGAGAAGATGACCTACATTCGCGAAAACCCCGTTCGCAAGCAGCTTGTGAAATCGGCCGCCGACTATCCTTACATCATCGGGTAGGGCGGCGGCGTCCCGCCGCGCCGCAGGCCAATGGGCCGGATCCGGGTTCAGGAAGAGAGATTTTAACACAGAGGCACGGGGACACAGAGGAAGAGAGGAAGAGAAGGTTTCAGGGTTCAGGTTTCAGGGGGAATATGAGAAGCGCGCAGCGGGTAGACAATGGATAAAGGCAATTGGTGTCAGCGCGAAGCGGGTAGGGCGTCGGCGTCCCGCCGCGCCGCAGGCAAATGGATAAAGGCCAATGGTGTCAGCGCGAAGCGCGAGGCGGGGCTTCCGCGCTTTTCCTTTGGCATTCGCCATGTTCCTTCGGCGCGGCGGGACGCCGACGCCCTACCCGCTTCGCGCTTTCCCTGTTGCCTTCGGCGCGGCGGGACGCCGACGCCCTACCCCGCTTTCGCGCTTTCACGCACCCACACACCCACACACACACACTCTCTCTCTCTCTCTCTCCCGCCTCACCGTTCTCCGTTCGCCCCGAATGCCTGACGGCGGAACAGGTGGAGAAGCGCTGGGAGCAGGAACAGCGTGGCCAGCCAGGAGAGCCCCATGATCGCGGCGAGGAAGAAGCCGACCGTGCGGTAGGGCATCAGCGGCGCGACGAGAAGCGGCGTAAAGCCGACCGCAATGGTGATGGCGTTTCGGCTGATCGCCGTGGCAGGTTCGCGGAACATGGCGGGGACCGCTGCGGCCCACGAGCCGGCCCGCGCGGCTTCTTCGCGGGCGCGCTCCAGGAAGTGGATGGCGAAATCGACGCTCAGCCCCAGCGTCAGCGCCGAGAGCACCGCCGTCGGCATATCGTAGTCCTTGCCGACCCAGCCGATGAGGCCGTAAATGGCCAGGATGGTGACGCTCAAGGGGATCATCGAAAGCAACCCGTAGAGCGGCGAGCGGAACAGCACCATCATCATCACCAGCACGACGATGAAGCTGCTCACCAACGAGGTCAGCATGCCGCGCACCATTTTGGCCTGCCAGACGACGTTCAGGTAGGTGAGGCCGGCCCAGCCGGCGGTGAGCGGCACGGGGGGCGGGTTCTCGTCGAGGTAGCGCCGCACCTCCCGCACGACCGATTCCATGTCGATATTATCGCCGCTGGTGAGCTGTACCCAGACGTTGGCCTGCTGATAGTCGTGCGTGACCAGGTGGAAGAGGCTCTCTTTGCGCTTCATTCCTTCGAGTTGCGTGAAGACCTGCGCGATGGCGGCGGCAGAATCGGGGACCGACCGGTTGGCGGCGTTGCGCGTCGCATAGTCCGCGCGCTCGGCGGCGTCGGCATCGGCGGGCGGGGCGACATACCGGATTTCGTAGGCGGCCTTGGTGAGTGCGTCAACGGCGGAACTGGTCTTGCCGACGACGGGGTTCTGCGTCAGATGGGTCTGCAGCGTCTCGAGGTAACGGAGCATCTCGGGCCGTTTGAAAAGCGGCGCGGTGAGTTCCGCCTGCATTTCGAAGACAAAGTCGCGGAAGGAGAGCTCCGTGTAGCCGTCGCAGACGGTCAGGGCCGCGTTCTGTAGGTCGGCGCCCGAAAGCGAGCCGGGCAGTTGGGCCAAGGCGTCGGCAAAGGCGCTCCGTTCGGCGAGTCCGGCTTCGGCCTCGGTGAGCGCCTCGGCCAGGGCGCTGCGCGTCAGGGTGTCGGGGTCGAGGGTGTTGACGGCTTCGGCGAGACGGCGCCACGACGCCGTGGCGCCGACGTCGATGGCTTCGGCCGCGGCGACCAGTTCGACAAAACACTGGTTTAGATCGGCGCTGAAGGCGTTGCGATAGGCCGGCTCCAGGGCGTCAATCGCGGCCACGAAGGTCCGCGTCGCCTCGGGGAGCGCCGTGCCGAAGCGCCGCTGCGCAACGTCCTTGAGGATCATGGCTTTTTCGTGGCAGCCGACGGCATCGGGACGCTCGGCGGCGAAGGTCAGGTAGGCGGTGTAGGTGCCGCCGAAATGGCGGTTGAGGATTTCGTCGGCGATGCGAATGGGGTGTTTGGGGGTAAACCATTTGACCGGATTGTCATTGACGCGGATCCGGGCGACACCGATGGCGGAGACGGCCATCAACGCCAGCATGCCGATCACGACCGGCCAGGCGTGCGTGGCTGAGAAGCGTCCCGCGCGGGCGAGGAAGGCGCCCAGCAGCCCAACCCGGTGTTCGTCGGCGCCTGCGACGGCGGCGCGCGCAGCCATCATGCGCTCCAGCGTGCGGCGCGAGACGCCGAGCATGATGTAGGCCGGGACAAACGCCATGGTCAGGATCCACGCCACGGCCACGCCGAAGGCGACGTGCAGGCCAAAGATCCGGACGGGCGGGATTGGCGTGGTGGCCAGCGAGGCGAAGCCCGTGATGGTGGTGAGGCTGGTGTAGAGCATCGGCATGAAGAGGTGGTGCATCACGTGGCGAATGGTCTGCGCCTTGTCGTTGAAACGGTGGTAACTGTCAAAGAACTCGCTCAAGATATGGATCGAATCGGCCACGGCGATCGGCATCAGGAAGATGGCGATCATCGAACTCATGATATGCACCTTGTAGCCGAGTCCGATCAGCAGTCCCATCGCGGCGATCACGCTGAGGATCGCCACCAGCATGGGGGCGACGATCAGCGGTAAGCGGCGGAAGAAGAGGTACATCAGCACAAAGATCGTGACCGCCGCGAGCGGCGCGGAGGTGGCCATCTGCATGAGCATCTCGACGCCGAAGGTGTCCTGGGCGACGGGCTGACCGGTGATCAGCACCCGGTCGTCGCCTTCCCAGTCGCGGGTGAGCGCCTCGACGAGACGGGCGACGTTGTAGCTGTAGGTTTTGGCGACGATGGGGATGTAGATGCAGACGGCTTTGCCGTCTTCCGAAACCAGTGTGCCGTTATAGAGCGGATTGCTCCGCGCGTCGTCGCGGATGATCCGCGCCTCCTCAGGCGTCCGGGGCGGACGCTCCATGAGGTATTCGAGCTTGAGCGAGCCAAGATCGGCTTGCTTGATGTTGTCGACGACGCTCGGTGCGATCAGTTCGTGGCCGACAATGGCGCTTGCGCCGTCAGTGGTGAAGAGCCGGTTGGCGTCCTGGCTGAAGGCGGTCGCCAAGGTGCGCGCCCACCGGCCCGTGGGCCGGAGGTCGAGCGTCTCGTCATGCGCGCCGCCCGCGGCATCGGTGCGCGTGACGACAGGCCGGCCCGCCGCGTCGGGCCGCAGGCTCAGAAGCTCGCGGGTGAGGCGCTCGACCCGGCCGAGGGTGGCGACGTTGAAGATGCCGTCGGGGTCACGGTCATTGACCACGCCGACGATGACAAAGTCGTAGAGGCTGTAGCGGGCCTTGATCTCGCGGTGAAAGACGCGGACCGCCTCGTCATCGGCCAGCATGTTTTCAGGATCGTTATCAAACGCGACCTTCGGAAACTGGATCAGAAACGCGACGGCGGCAAGCGCCACCACCGCCACGACCAGCCACGGACGGCGGATGCCCAGATCGGGCAGAAGATCCCGGAGGCGGTCGGTCCAACGGGTGGGAGGGGTCGGCGCGGGCGAGCGTGGGTTGTCCATGGAGGCTCCTCAGGATTTGGAGCGGCCATGATAGCACAGATGCGGCATGATGCTGTTCGTGATCGCCACCGTGCCGCCGACGTACTGGATGCCTATGCCGC
>CAZOJL010000087.1:0-14767 GCA_964580075.1 uncultured Akkermansia sp.
AATCGTGATCCGTTCTCGTCGTCCGTTATCGTCCACCGGAAGGGGAAGAGTCGGTAGACGATAGCGGGCGACGAGAACGGTGGACGATTGGGCAGGCTCAGACCAGGTGCCGCCCTTCCGCCGGAAGCGTGGACCGGAAGCATAAAGGCTGACGGGGTGCCATACACCTGACGATTGGCGGAACGGACTGTCGGGTGCTCTGTCGATTCGATGACTCGACCGATGACCGGTGCGCCGTCAGGATAGAAGGTCCGTCAAGAGACGGGCCTTCCATCTATCTCACGACCCATTCGGCATCAACCACGCCAGCCTTTTGAGCATTCCCAAGTCCAAGCAAAGCCGCCGGTGCCCTTCGTTCAGGCGCGCCAAAACCGAACGGGGTTTCCGGGTTTAGCGGGGGATTTTCTGTTGATGAATGCGAGGTCATGTTCGAGAGCCATCAGGGAGCGAGTAAGCAGGTGGAGTAAGGAGCCGAGGCATGCTGCACACTCGGTGGCCGACCCGCGGGCATCGTCGAAGAACTTCGCTCGTGTCTTCATCTGCCGCTGACCATTGCCCTCAGCCGTATTGAACAGCGACGAAAGCCCGGCTCGATCCAGAGGGTCACAGGTTTCGGCAATGCGACGGGTCTTCGACTCAACCGAATTGCACAGTTCCACCATCAGCTCCGTCGACCACGCGACGAACTGCAGCTCGATCTGGTAGACGTCACGTTTCTCGTGATCCAATGGGTGCTGCACGGCGGTTCCCTACCTTCAGCCTTTCCGATCCGAGGACGAGGACGAGCGGAGCCATCCGCCCTCTCCGTGACTTTCTATCTCTGCATATTGAGCAAACCCATACACCTGCCGGCCTGAGGGCAGGCCGGCTCCAGGCTGACGCCGACATCGGGAGGACATCGGGAGGTCCGTCCTTTGTAACCCTTGTAACCCCTCCGGCATGAGCCTTGATCGCCGCTTTGGTCAGATCAACGTTGATGGGATGAACCCAGCGCAAACGGGGCCTAACGCTTCTCCATGTCAAACAAGAGATCGCTCACCGGCTTGCCATTCTCGGCGTCCTTGAACGACAGAATGATCTTCCCCGGAATGATGAGCCGGTCATTGAAAGACCGGCACTCCACGATCATCGTATTCCCGGTCTTGCGGATGCGGAAGGAGGTCGGCTTTTCGGTCGCATCCTTCGCAGGCTTGAATACAACCGTATCGTTGAACCAGACGGTGAAATCAAAACGGGCCTTCACGTCGTCCGTTTCGTGCAGCACTTCAAGAATCGCATCCCGGTCGCCGGGCGACTCCACCCGCGTCGCCGCCTGCATGGAGGAACCATGCGACGGCAGCTTGCCGGCATCGCCAAACGAAATACCCGCTCCGTACGTCGCCCGTTCCCATCCTTTGGGCGGGGTGGCGGCCTTGAAGACGGTGCCGTCATAGTTGACAATATCGGCCAGGCCAAGCGCATCGCCCATGTCGCCCATGTCGTCCAGGTCGCCCGGCCCCGCGCCGTCTCCCGCGGCTTTCGAACGGGCCTCGATCCGCCGGGAGATCCACCAGTGCGACGTCGGCCGCAGCTCGACAACGGCCTCCGCGTTCTGCGGGGCGGAGTTCGCGACGGCAATCGTGAAAGGCAGCCGGTATACCCCTTCGTTGATGAAGCCCTGGCGCTGAACGGCGAACGTGGCCCCCATCGTCGCACCCGCCGCCACCGTTACGTTCCGGTTCGTCTCGGCCAGCTTGATGGCCGCCGACAACATCCGGACCGCGAGCGTGAACGCCCGGTCCGTGAGATTGGTGATGCGGAGCAGCGCACTGCCGCCTTCGAATGAGCCGATGACCGGCGGCTTGGCATTCTTGGAATCGGTCATCAGCACCTGGATTGTTTTTTCGGCCAGCACGTCGCCATCGACCGCCCGGATTCGGATGGGCAGCATCCGCCCGCCGCCCAGGACCCCCGCCGCAGTTTGGCGCGTCACCACGGTCAGGACCTTGAACGGCGTCACGGCCTTGGGCGCCGCCATGAAGGCGCGAGACACGGCGCCGTCCGGAAAACATGCGTCGGGCAGCGACGTGGTCAGCTCAACCTTCAGCGGCTTGTTCGCATCGTTTCTGAACCGGCCCGAGAGATAGAAGACGCCGACATCGGATCCGATCAGGCTGGGCACCGGGTTCACCTGCAACGGCGAATCTTCATTCTGCATGACAGGCGCCGTGCGCGCGGCATGCACGCCGTAACGCCCGGTCCGATCCGCCCACATGTCGCGCGCTTCCTGGATAAGACCCATATCGGACGGAGCAACCCAGAAGCCGATCATGAAACCCCACCCGAACGCGTCTTCATAAATATCGCCCAGGGGGCCTTCTGCCGGCCAGTCCGACGGCCACTCCGGCACTCCCTCTCCGTGCGTCCCCTTGAAGTTGAACCCCGGTTCGTTCCTGATCACCTGAGGCCATTCAAACGGAATGCCGCTGAGGCTGAGTTCCCGGATTCCCCAATACGAGGGGGGCGAACCGGCGGCGTTCCTTTCGGTTCCGACTGCGTCGTCGAGTCCCGCCGTCGCCTTGCCCGGAGCGGGGGCGAACGGAGCCCCGTCGAAGGGCGCACAGGCCGCGGCGCTCCAGGCGTCTGCGTCGCGCGCCACCTCGCGCGGCCCGCGGGAGGCCTTCTCGTATTCCAGGTCCGTTATCGGACGCAATCCCGCCCAGGCGGTATAGGACCAGATGCCCGACCAGGAAAGGAAGTTGCACGGCTGATCCGGCGCATCGGCCGCGTAGGCCCCTTTGTCCGCCACGCGCCGGATTGTGAAGCGGTTGATGTTGTATGACGTGGGACATTGCTTGTTCGCCCGATCAGCCGGCAGCGCGTTCAGAAAATCGGCGTATTGCCCCTGGGTGATCGAGTATTTCATGCAATAGAAGGCTTTGTAGCCGTTGGGCCAGGCGGCGTGCTTCGGTGCCGTGCCGGCCTCGAGTCGAACCCTCATAAGCCGGGCGACGTGCTCCGGGCCCCAGAAATGCGCTGTCGCCACCGCTTGTCCGACACGATAACCGCCAGCCTTCGTCGTGTCGCTGTTACTGATGGATGTGAGCGGGTGGCCCCAGGGGCCCTTCGATTTGAACGGGCCTTGCGGCACGTAGACCATCGGGATGGCGTGAACGCGAAGCTGAACATCCTTGCCAGAAGCTTCATCCGCGTCGTGCATCCAGCTCAGACGCACGTTCCTGAACGCCACCGGCCCGCTTCCGGGGGTGTCACGATAGATAAACACCCCGACGCCGTTGGCACCGCTGTTATCCAATCCGACGTCCAGAGCCGCGCCGGCGGGGACCTGGTGACGCGATGCGTCGGTGTCGAGCGTCGCGTGTCGCCAGAAGTTGTTTTTCGCATTCGTGTCGGTGAGAACCTTGACGAATACCCACGCTGCGTCCCAGCTCTCGAGCGTGAGAGGCTTGCCGGTGACGTTCTTTTCCGACGGCTCCTCCCACTTCGCCCGCCAGGAGTTGTCCCAGGAAAGATCGAATGTCACGGTGTGGCCGTCATTGGCGCCGATGTCCCACGTGGTGTTGGCCACCTTGATCTCGTCGTGGGCGGCATCCGCCAGAGCCGTTGCCGGTTTCGCCGCGGGAGCCGGAGCCGGCTTCGGCTTCGCCCCGGTTTCACGGGGCGCCGCGGAACGCACGCCGCGCCAGCACGAGCACCACACGCGCTGGCCGCTTCCTCTCCCTGGATAAGTTGGCGGTCTTGCGGCCGGGGTATTGGCCGACGTGCGGTGAGACATGACGAGACCCATGCGGCCGCCGGGGACCGTCCAATCCGACGGAACCGAAGGGCCTGGAATGGCGCCGCCCGGTATGCTCCCGTCGCCGTGCGACCCGCGGAAGGCGCGCCCATTCGTGGTTGCCATCGGTATGGCGAAGGTGGCAATCTCCATTTCCAGAATGCCCCAATACGACGCACCCGCGGAAACCCGGTCGCTGTCGGGTGTGGCGAAGATCCCTGCCCGGGTCACCATTGCGCCGGAATCGCGCCAGTACAAAGAATGACCATTCCCCTGTTCATAGCGTTCGGTCGGCATCCCTGCCTCCAGCAGATTGGTCGCCAGGATCATCGCCGTCGAACCCCAGGCGTGCTCGCCCGGCACCGGGTTGAGCGGCCCGCGGCAGACCTTCTCGAATTCCAGTTCCGTCATCGGGCGCATCCCCGCCCAGCCGGCGTAGGCGAACCCATCTTGCCATGCGAGGAAATTGCACGTCCGCTGCGGCACTCTGGCCGTATAGATTGGGGGCGCTTTCGGCCCGCTCTCGGGTACAACCAGAGACTCCAGCACCTTCTCGAACTCGAGATCGGCCATCTCCCTCGAACCCACTTCCACTTGCTTTGGCTTCGGCACGAACCGGGTAATACCCAATGCGGTGATGGTATTCCCGGCCGACTCCCACGAATAGGGCTTTTTGGGATCGACATAGACCACTCCCACGGGCACCGACGCCCGCGCCGCCGCCACGTCGGGCGGCAGCGCGTTGAGGTAGGCCGCGTACTGGCCCTGCGTCAACTCGTACTTCATGCAGTAGAACGCGTTGTAGCCTGTCGGATAATCGTCGTTCAGCGCGCCCGGCGAACCAATTGCGGTGGAATGCGGCATCTGCCAGTACTGGCTGCAGTGTTGCGTATAGCCGACCCGTCCCCAAAGCTGCCCGGCCACGGCGCCGATCCGGCGGGCGCGCGTTCCTTCTGCGGCCGGACCGTTCCATTCCGCGTCCACCAGGAACGGGACGATGGGGCCGCCTCGCCATGAACCATCCGTGAAGCTTCCCAGTTCATCCCCTACCTGACCCTGCAGGATCGGCAGGGTGGGGCCGTCTGGAAAGGGATCGATTCGCGTTGTCTGTCCCGAACCGACCTTGAACGCGCCCTCCGGCACATAGACCATCGAAATCGCATGAACGGCGATGGCGGCCCTGGCTGGATCCACTTTGCCCGAGGGATCCGCTGCATGCAGCCAGCGCAGCTTGACACCCTTGTAATCATTGACGCCGTGTCCGATTGCGTCGCGGTAGATGAACACCCCGAGGCCCCGGCTGGCACCTGCTCCGTCTGCATCGAGTCCAGGCGAGGGGAGTTCTGTCGAAGGGTCGTCGGCAAGTCCAACCGTGTTCGTCGCGCCAACCGGCATCACGTGCTGGGATGCGTCAGGGGCGAGTATCGCGTGCTGCCAGTGATTCCGCTCGATGCTCTTCGTGCTGTCCTTCTCTGGCAGGAACTTCACGAACACCCAGGCCGCGTCCCAGTTTTCGACTTCGAGCGGCTTGCCTGTGACGTTCTTTTCCGCGGGCTCCACCCATTTCGCCCGCCAGGAATACGACCAGTACAGGTCGAAGGTCACCCAACTGTAATCCTTTGTACCGGCTTCCCATGTGACGTTCGTGACTCCGAAATCGTACGTCGGTGCGCCGTGGAACCGCGCTTCCGGGGCATTCTCCGCGTGGATGTCCGGGATACCTGCGAGCAACGCCAGCCCTGCCGCGAGTCGAACCATGTGGTTTCTTGTCTGTTGCTTCATTTCATTTTCCTTTTGGAGCAGTATCGCACATTCCAAGGCGTTTGTCTACCCCAATTATTATTTAATATAGTTGTAGTTTACTGCAGCGCAATATGTTATAAAGTCAACATCACCCAAAAAAAACGGGTGTCGCCACGCAGAAAGGAGACTTCGCTTCTGCAAAAAATCCTGCAACCCCCCCGGACGCAAGAGCCTCAAGTGCATCAATATCCGCTTGACGCGATTGGCGAAGAGCGGCAAAATTGGTCGCGTCAGCGTGGGACAGGTTTCGTTCGGCCTGCCTGCGGGTGCAAGCAGACGGGTAAGGTGCAAGAATACAGCCCAGCGCGAATCGGGCGTTACCGGGTCAACGCGTCATCCAGTCCCGCTGGCGCTCAAGCACCACCACAGCATTACCCACCAATCTCCACCACCCCCTCCACCGGCGCGTGCATGCGAAAGACGCCGGGCGCCATCCCGGGCGCGAAGGCTACTTCCACCGGCTTGTCGGTGCGGATACGCAATCGCCGGACCCGCCGGCTCAGCCAGAGGATGCGGTCGCACAGCGGCGACTGCGGCACAAGTTTCGCGGTGTCGCCCTCGAGCGTGAGTTCGGCGCCCAGCGCAAAGGGGCCCATCTCCGCGGGATACCCCACCTGTTCGGGATCCACCACAGCCACCGTGCGCAGCCAGGTGTCGGTGAGCCGCGACCAGAGGTAGAATGAGATGGAGTGGTCAGGCGTCTTGGGGTAACAGTGCGCCACCCCCATCCAGCGTAACCGCCGCGGGAGATAGTCCGGCGTGAAGGAGCCGTAGGCCGTCCCGTCGGGCATGAACTTGCACAGGTTGCTGCGGTAGCCGTTGTACGACTGTACCAGCGTTTTGGCGTCGCCCGTGGCCATCCCCAGGTAGAAGGCCGCCTCGGCGCGCCAGAGTGTCCAGGGGTGCCCGGCGTTGATGGCATGCCCTTCGCCGTCGTTCTCCCACAGACTCTCCCAGTAGCGGAAGGTGGAATCCATCACGCGCGCATCCGGCACATCCAGACGCCAGTTCTCGTGGTAGGCCAGCACCTTCTTCGCCATCTCCAGATACACCGGCTTGCGTTCTAGGTGCCAGTAGGCGTAAATCAGCGAGAGCGCCGTGCAACTGATGGAGCCGTCTTCCATCCAACGGCGGTGTTGGGCCGCCCCTTCGGTCGGAAAGAAGAGTCCGCGCTGCACCAGGAAGTCCGCCACCCGGATCCCCGCCTGCCGCAACTCCGCGGCGCGTGCGTCCCCTCGCCGCTCCATCTCGCAGACGAGGAAGACCAAGTCCACCAGCGGGGCGATGACCGTGGTGTAGTCGTGCGGCAAGGGGTCGTTCTGCGCGTACCAGTTGTTGATGCACCCGCGCTCATCCACGTGATCACGCACCGTCGCCTGGGCCACGCGCACGGCATGCTCGTAGAATGCGTCATTGCCGAAGGCGCGCGCGGCCTCGACGTAGGTAGTCAGGAACGAGAAGGCTTCCTGAACGCGGCCGCAACGGTACAGGTTGAACGGCGCCAGGGTCTTGGCACCCCAGACGTGCGGTTCCGGAATCGGCATCGGGTGGAACCAGGTACCGTCGTGCCGGGCGGAACAGTAGACGCCCCGCTGATAGTAGGCCAGGTGAGCTTTCGCCACCTCGGGCGGCGGCGGCAGGGGCGGAGCTGCCACGGTAAGCCCCTGCATCCCCATGGTGACCAGTTGAGAATGGAGCATCCCGTCGGACCGCGTGTCCGGTCCGATCAAACGCCGCGCAATGCAGAGCGCCGTGGCCCAGTACCCGCTCTCCGCGCCGGCACCGAACTCCGGGGTGATCTTCGGAGTCGCGCGCGCCAGCACCTGCAACATCGGGGCCGAGGCCTGCAGCACCATGTCGCTCCCCGCGCCTGCGGCATTCCAGGCACGCACGAGCGAGAAACCCTCCGCATCGAGCCGGACCTGGCCCAGATGCAGATCCGGTCCGATACGCCGCAGCGCGAGCGGCTGAACCGTGCCGTCCGGCGCCTTCCATTCGGCGCCAGCCACAGGGCCTTCCACGGTGAACTCCAGCATCTTGCCAACCTCGCCGCTGAGGATCGGCGCACTTACGATTGGAATCCTCATCTGGCGGGCAATAGTGGAGCGGGCCTCCTCAAGCGTCTTCGGGAAGAGCACGCGCACCCCGAACCGGACCGCCCCCTGGGCCGCCGTGGGGTCAAGGTTGTCGTCGAACCGCGCGATCATCTGCAGGCCGCCCACCGGATTGACGTCCGTATAGAGCAGTCGCCAGCCAGCCGAGGGCGTTAGCGCCACGATCAGCATGTTGGGCGCGTAGGCGCGCTCCAAATAGACGTAGCAGAGCGACCGGTCCTCGGACCGGTAGAGCGTCTTGGGGTTGAATTGGTTCTCCGCCGGTTCGTTCTGGCGCAGATCCTTGAACGGAACGTAGAGGTCGAGCGCGACCTGATTGGCGTCCGCGATGTCGGCCTCCAGCCAGAGATCGAAATGATGATCCGCCAGCTCA
The DNA here is from genome assembly GCA_964580075.1 of uncultured Akkermansia sp. Classification (GTDB taxonomy): domain Bacteria; phylum Verrucomicrobiota; class Kiritimatiellia; order RFP12; family JAAYNR01; genus VGWG01. The sequence continues at coordinate 8,066 of CAZOJL010000087.1, forward strand.
TAGGTGAGTCGATGGTGGGTGACGGGGTTCTGGCAGACGATGCGGCTCTCGCCCTCTTCCACCACCGGAGCAAAGGCGCGGAACTCTTGGAGGATCACGGAATCTACGCCCATCGGACTGTCATTCGGCCCGATGCGCGGCGGGATGGAGCGCTTGGTGTAGATCAGGGCTCCGAACGCGGTCTGTTCGTCCCGATGCACCAAGTTGACGTATCCCGGATCGCCGGGAAGAGTCAGGCTGTCCACAATACCAGCCCGGGGGCTGATGGATAAGGTGTAGCTCTTTCGCTGACGGATGATCATGGCAGCCTCCCTCTGATGAACTCGTGTTCGGTCAAAGCTGACAGCAAAGATCTATCCTTCGCGGTCGATTGCCCATCGAAACACTCACACACGCTTTTCCACTGTCCACCATTCACTGTTCACTTCTTCTTCTCCATCCCCCGCGCCACCTCGCCAGCCAAGCCCAGCAGCTTGGCGTCCTCTTCGGCGCCGGGCATGTCGCGGATGGCGAACCAGTCCTTGATGAAGGCCTGGCTGCGCGCTTCCAGAGCCTGCTCGGCCTTCTGCTGGAGCTCCGGGCTGAGCTTCTTCTCCTGGATGGCGCGCTCAATGAAGATGAGCGCCTCGGCCAGTTCCACGCCCTCGCGGAACATCTCGAACCGCTCGGTGGCCACCGGCCCGTCGGGGCCGGGATAGAGCATGGCATTTTGAGAGACACCCGGTCCATCCGGCCAGGAGACGCCCCCCCCGTTGACGCCGAAATCGCTGATGCCGTCGCGTCCCGACAGGATGATGTCTTCGCCAACCCGACGCTGGTCGTTCAGCGGCGCGCTATCGTTCCAGCACCAGCGGTACGAGTTGCAGAGCAAGACGGACTGCGGCTGCAGCAGTTCGCGATAGCCGCGGACGGAAGGGAACCCGTAGCTATAGCACGTGTGGGCGTAGCGCACCTTGACCCAGGGATTTCCTCCCTCCTTCCAATCCCGGCTCATGTTGTGAGCCAGAATCCCCCAGACGGCCTCGGGCCAGAGTTGCTTGGCGAGCGCGGCGACATCCTCGGTCGGACCGCCCTGAGAGGCGATCCAGCCCAGGGCCGTCACGTCCAACCAGCCGCGGGCCTGGATCTTCTTGAGCACCTCGTCGAACACCGGCTTCCACAAGGCCAGCGCCTCCGCGCTATCGAGCGCCGGCTGCTTCATGCGACTGATCTTGCCCGTGGCCGGATCGAGCAGCGACACCCACCTGTCCTTATCTTCTTTCCAGCAGTTCAATCGCAACGGAAATGGTGTGCCGACAAATTTGGCAACCATGTCCAGGTACTTGTCGAAGACGCTGAAGTCGTGCGTGTAACTGCCGTCCGGCTGCTTGATCCAGCGAACCAGCCCCTCGGAATTCGCCAAGGCGCCCGGGCAGAGATTAGCGAAGACCTGTCGCGAACCCGCCTCGACCATCAGCGCTTGCGAACGCCCCTGCATCTCGAGATGCCGATCCGACCAGAGCGGCACCCCATACAGCCCGGCCACCGTCTCAGGATCGTTGTAGGCAAAGTTGTGCATGCGGAAATCCCCGGGATCCGGCATGCGCCATTCACCCACGCTCACGCGCAGTGGAACGTTCGTGGGCGACAGCTCCTCGGCACTGATCGTGACCCGCCCCTCGTACACCCCCGGCTTGGCCTCCCGGGGCACCCGCACCGTAAACCACAGCGGCGCCACTGCGCCGGGAATCAAGGACTTCCGCTCCAGCCGGCCGCGAAAGTTCTCCATCGGGGCCGGGGCCTGGCTCACCTGGATCTCGGTGGGAATGGTTTCGAGCAGGCCGTCGAAACGATGCGGAGGGACGCTGGATTTACCGGTTACGACCGGCCCGGCATAGCGCACCTGTATGGCGGAGGAGGGGAGACTCGCTCCGCCTTGCGCTGGCGCCAAATCCGACACCGTCGCCTGCAACCCCTTGATCGTCTGATCGGAACTGACCATCAGCCGCCCGGAAAAGACGCTGTTGCGTGCCGCGTGGATAACGACGGGGTGAAGGCTCTCGCACGGATCGCCGTAGTCGAACACGCTGACCGTATCGTAGGGCGCGCAGTTCCAAATCTGGATACCCGCGGGCCGCGCCACGTTAGCCACCACGGCGGAGGCAGGCGAGACCGTTATCTGTACGCTGGACAGCGCAATGGGATCCCAGCAACCACTCGCACCTTCTGGCGATTCGAGCGCCTTGACAGCAGCCCGGGTGTACGGAGCGGCATGCACCTCGATGGCCACCACGTTCACGCCAGACCGCAGCAGCGCCACAGGTATGCTGATCTCACGGGCGGACCGATCACACGCATCACTCCCGAACACCTCCTTCGGATAGTCTTCGGCCAGGGCCAGGAGATCCGGCTTGTCGCCCGACACATGGCGGCGGAGCGCTTCTTTGCCGTTGACATAAACCACGACGCCACCCCAATAGTCTAGGGAGAGACGACACGACTTGACCTCCGCGGGATTCCTGACTTCGAACTTGCCGCACACGAGCAGGGCCGCCGTGGCGCCCTCTCGGTTTTGGGGGCGCCTGCCGGTCCCCCCCTGACTGTGATGCGGGACCGGGCTGGGCAAGCGCACGCGCGGCCAGGTGCTGTCGTCCATGGCCAGACCGGCCCAGTTCACCGCCGGCAACGTGGATGGCGCGGTCGAAACGGCGGGCTTTGGCTCCACTGTCGGCCAGGTGTGCTTGCGGCCAGTCAGCGGCTGTAGGTCCCAGGGTTCTAACTTGCCGTCATCCGTGCGCACGGTGGCGCAACGCTGCACCTCGAAGTGCCGCCAGAGGCTGTTGCTGTCGAGCACCACACTCGTATCGCGCGTCACCACGTAGCGGGCGCGGTCCAGCACCCGCACATCGGCCGGAACGTCGCCGGTCACTTCAGGACCGATCAGGGACCGCGCGCCTGCCACCCCAACCAGCGGAGGATTCGACACGATGAGTACCCCGGCTTGCCCCGCGCCTTGCAGATAGATCGTTCCGGCCGCGCCATACCCCATACTCTTTCCGCCGCCGACTCCACCCGCGGCGCTCATCGTAACGCTGCCAAAGGTTGCAGCTTTCGTCAGCACGACGGCGATGCGGCCACCACCGCCACCACCGCCACCGTTGTTTTGGACCCCGTCTCCGCCTTTCGCCGAGATGCTCCCGTTGCCCAACAGCTCGCCGGCCCGGATATTCACCGAGCCGCCCGCGCCACCGCCGCCCGCGCCACTGCCGCCGGTGGCATCGATCACACCGTCTACGGCCACCCGGCCGGCCGCACGAATAACCGCCACCCCGCCGCCAGCACAATAATAAGCGCATCCGCCGCCCGCGGTCACAGGGCTCGACACCGAACCGTAGGTCGGAGTCGTCGTCGTTCTTCCTTCCTTTTCTCCAAACCCGCCCTCTCCTCCATGCACGCCGCCCGAGGAGGCTTTGGATTTGTAGGGACCGGCGCCCTTGCCGTACCCGCACCCCGCCACCCGGATGGCGCCGCCCGCGCCAATCGTCAGATTGCCACCGATCTCCAGACAAAGCCGGTGCGTCTCGTCGCCGACGGCGGTTCCGGTGGCCGTCTCGTTCGCATGGGTCAGCACGCCATTCGTGCCGACGGTCACGTCGCCCTTGACGATCAGGATCTTGTCCGTGACGTTGCCGTTGGCGAAGGTCAGCATCGCGGCCGCCGTCTTGCCGCCGAGGGTCAGTGACTTGATGGTCACAGCGCCGTTGGTGAGGTCCAGCACAGGCTGGAACTTGCCGCCTTCGATGATCACATCGTCCGCCGCGCCCGGCACCGCGCCGCCGGACCAGTTCCCGCCGTCGGCCCAATTCGCGCTCACCGCGCCGGCCCACAGCCGTACATTCGCCGGCGCCTCAGCGGCCCACGCGCCCGCGCTGCCTGCCAGGCATGCCGCCAGCATCGCCATGGCGGGCCACACCCTCGCCAGCCGGCGCCTATTTAGTATTAGGTTCATCCGTTTTTTTTTGATCGATTGCTGCCGGCAGCTATCGATGGCTGTCGATATCAGCCGACTCGACTCGTCTACTACACATTTCGCCGGGGGCTGGCCGCGACTTCGGGTCGCAGCGCCGCCCCTTTCGGGCCATAAAATCCTCGACCTGCGGCATGAAGAGATCCGCGGTCGACAGGCCGGCCAATGCCAGCCGCTGCTCGGCCACCTCGAAGGCATGAATCCGATCCCGGGTGTGCGCATCCGTGCCGACCACCACCGGCAACCCGCGGTCTGCCGCAAACTTCAGCATGCGCACCGTGGCTGCCTCCGGCAGATAGCCGTGCGAGTTCAATTCCAGCCCCACGCGCCGTTCATCAGCCCACCGCAGCACTCGTTCCACTGCCTCTGTCGGCACCTCGTTATTACTGATCGCCCGCAACTCCCGGAAGGGGTGCGCAAACACATCCAAGTCCGGCCGCGCCAGCACGGCATCCACATGATCCAGCCAGGCCCGCACACGTTCCTTGACCGAATCCATCTTGGCCACCCAATGCAGGTAGTGATCGCCGTAGAGGATCACATCGAACTCCTCCGTGAACTGCAGATCGTGCAATGGCTGGCCGTCCTGCGACAGGTCGGTTTCAATGCCGCAGAAGAGATCGGGGTTGCCGAGCGCCCGCACCGCCTGCATGGCTGCGCGCACCCGTTCATTACCGAGCTCGCGCACCTTGTCGGCCACCTCGTCCGCCGCCCACTCCGGGTGATTGGGCATGACATAGTAGTTGTAGCCGTGATTCAACAACACCGCGCGACGCATGCGCTCGCCGAGCTGCCCGACGTAATAAGCCGGCGTCATCTCGCGGTCCACATCCGGATCCACAAAGCTTGTGTGGCAATGATAATTCGTCCAGCCATTCATAGTCACTTGATCTCCACCTTCAGCGGGCCGCTGGCGCCGCCAGCAGGGCTGCTCATTCTGCTAGTTCCTGGGTTATCCTAAATGCGGCATTTTACACCACGAAGAACACGAAGAGCACGAAGGAAATTTTTGGAATGGAATGGAATGGAATGGAAAGGGATGAGTCCAAGGAGTTCGTCAGAATCGGGTTCACCACATGGTGTCCGATCACCGTGCATCCTCATCGCCTTTATTCCCTCATTCTTCTTATCTCTTCGAGCACTTCGTGGCCTTCGTGGTGAATTCAACTACCGGATCTAGGGTTATTGTTCATGATCGTCGTCGGTCGCCCTCTTTGTTCCGGTGGACGATAGCGGGCGACGAGAGCGGCCCACGAGATATGTTCAGCACCTCGAAAAATTTGAGCACCCGCGCCCTGTATGGCCGGAATCGGAGTTTCGGCCCACTTTCCGCCGCCCTCGCCGTAGGCCGGATTTCCATATCCGGCATCTTGGCGGCCTTCGCGACTTCGCGGTTCGACTCCATTCGGTCTGGCCTGAGAAACTTTGTCGCGAGCTTTGTCGCGAACTTCGTCGACAAAGCTCGCGACAAAGATGGAACAACGTCTTTCTGTCACTGATCACGGTTCACTGAACACTTCTCACTTTTCACTGTTCACTGATAACTATTCACTGAACACTGAACACTGTTCACTGAACACTTCTCACGGTTCACTCCCCACCGTCTCCCCCTCCACCAATTCCGTCTCCAGCATCAGCGTGCGACGGATCGCGTTGGGGTGATCGATGCGCCAGTAAAGGAAGCGGGCGGCTTCGGCGCCGATCTCCTCAAGAGGCACGGCGCAGGTGGTCAGTTTCGGGCCGTCGTACCAATGGGGCTGGACATCGTCGAAGCCGGTGATGCTCAGATCTTCCGGCACGCGAAGGCCCATCTCGGTCAGTCGCTTGATCGCGTGGACGGCAAACCAGTCGTTGTAGCAGGCGATGGCCGTGAACCGTCGGCGGATGGCCTCCGGGTCCGTTTCGCCGGCGAGAAGTCGGTCCACGAACTCCGGCTCCTGACCGCCAAGGCCGGGGATCATAATGACGGTTGCCGTCAGTTGCTCACGGGTAAAAGGTGCCGTATGCTTGCTGCACACATTCTCCAGCCCCGAGCGAATGCCGGCCAGACGCGTGTGGGCCATCCGGGTGTCCGGACCGATGAAGGCGATGTGCCGGTGGCCCATGGCCGCAAGATGCGCACCCAACAGGAGGCCGCCTCCAAAATCGTCAACGACCACCATGTCGGCGTTTGGCGGTCCCTGGAACAGGCAGACCCGCGGGACCGGACATGGCGTGCGGCAGCGCTGTCTGATCGGGTCGTCCCCAACCAGCAGCACGCCGTCAACCTGACGCCGCGTCACCGGCGCCGGCCATTCCGTTATTCCGAGCGCAATATCCACCCAATCGCAACGCAACAACTCGGACGCGCACTCCTGCACGCCGCGCCGCATCCCGTCCAACAAGCGAACAGGATGACTCGTTCCTTCTCCTCCGAGTCCCAACGCGCAGATCACATGATGCAGCGCATCGTTGTCCGCCTGTTTGCGTGAGGGTGGCAAGGGCAGGCCAGCCTCTCGGGCGGCGGCGAATATCCGCTGGCGCGTCTCTTCGGCAATGCCGTTCTGGCCGCGCAACGTGCGCGAGACCGTCATACGCGAGAGCCCGAGTTTTTCAGCAATACTGGCTTGTGAGACCGCCATACGCGCACACCTTTTTAATGTCTGCGATTCAGACAGTGGGGAGGCTGGCGGGGCGCGCAGGCTCTTGCGGGCGGC
>CAZOJL010000088.1:0-14677 GCA_964580075.1 uncultured Akkermansia sp.
TTCCTCTCCCCCTCGCTCTTAACCTGCCGCCACCCCTGTCGCTAACCGATTACAGAATATCCGCTTGACGCGGTTGGCGAAGGGTGGTAAAGTTGGCCGCATTGACGGGGAAAAGGTTTGCTGCGCGGCCTGCTTGCGGGTGCAGGCAGACGGGTAAGGTACAAGAATACAGGGCTGTTCCGCGCGCGTTTCCTCGTCTGAAGCTACCGCGCGAAGCGCGGTTACCCTTGAACAACGCCAACCGCACGCACAACCCCGACATCGCTGAAAAGTGCTACTGGGCCGTGTTCAAACATCTGCAGACGACAGTTATGACCAGCGACGACGGAACCCGGGGCATGGGCAAAGGCGATTTGAAGTCGGCGGGTTTGACGCCGCGCGAACGATTTCGGCGAGTGATGGCGTTTGAGAAACCCGATGGCCGGCTTCCGATGGTCGAATGGGCAGCCTGGTGGGACAAGACCACGGACCGATGGAAGACCGAGGGGCTGTCGACCGATCTGGACTGGGAGGGCACGCTCCGGAACTTCGGGCTGGATGTGCTGATCTGCGTTGGCGCCTCCCCTCATAGCGCCGTCATCCAGAATCAGGCGGACTACGACCGAATCAAGCTCGGTCTCTATTCCGAGGAGAATATCGCCGGCGCGGTGCGGCATGCCGTCAGTTTGCGCGAGCGGCACGCGCGGGGCGAGGTGATCATCCGCTTCTGGCTGGACGGTTTCTTCTGGTATCCCCGCAGGCTGTTCGGAATCGAGAACCACCTCTATGCGTTCTACGATCACCCCGAGTTGATGCACCAGATCAACCGGGATTTGACGGACTTCAATATCAAGTCCCTGAATGCCCTCCTGGACGTGCTGACCCCGGACATGGTCGGCTTTGCGGAGGACATGTCTTACAACAACGGTCCGATGCTCTCCAAGGAGGCGTTTGACGAGTTTCTCCTTCCGTACTACCGGCAGGTGGTGCCCGTGGCCAAGGCGCGAGGCGTGCCGGTGATGGTCGACACCGACGGCATGCTGGAGGACATGATTCCGTGGCTGCTGACTGCAGGTATAGACGGCATCTATCCGCTTGAACGCCAGTCCGGTGTGGATGTGACCCGGATCCGAAAGAACTACCCGCGCCTGCTCATGATGGGCGGTTACGACAAGATGGTGATGAACAAAGGCGAAGCGCCCATGCGCGCCGAGTTCGAGCGGTTGCTGCCGGTCATGCGGTCGGGCGGTTACGTGCCTTCGGTGGATCACCAGACCCCTCCCGGTGTGAGTCTGGAGAACTACCGCACCTACATCCGGCTCTTCGGCGAATATGCAGCGCGGGCGTGCGATACAAGGGTGCCGTCTGTTTCCTCTGGCATTGCAGAATAGACGTGCTACACTGTCCGAAACCGAAGCCAATGCAGAAGCCTCCTGAGGTACAGGGCCAGATCAGCCTCGGTGTGCTCAGCACTGAACCGTTTGCGGACGCGTGATTGTCCGCGCCTGGAAGGATCCACCCGCGTCATGAAACAACCGTTCGCCGCACCTCGCTGGCTTGCCTTGCGCGAGCGCGAATACACCGGGACCGACTTCGCGTCGGACACGGATCGGATGGCGGCGGTCATCACTCTCGCCGAAGAAAATGTCCGGCGCAGCGGGGGCGGCCCCTTCGGTGCAGCGGTTTTTGATCGCGCGAGCGGCCGTTGCGTGGCGGTGGGCGTCAACCTCGTGGTAGCCAGCCACTGCTCGCACGCTCACGCCGAAATGCTGGCGATCGCCCGCGCCCAACAGGCGCGGCGCACGCACGACCTCGCCACGGTCGGCCGGTTCGACCTCTTCACCAGCGTCGAACCATGCGCCATGTGCCTCGGCGCCGTCGTCTGGTCGGGCATCACCCGCCTCGTGTGCGGCGCGACAGGAGCCGACGCCGAGGCCGCCGGTTTCGATGAAGGGCCCAAGCCCGCCGACTGGCGAACCGCGCTGACGCGACGCGGGATCCGCGTCCGTCGACTCCTCCTGCGCGCACATGCCCGACAGGTCCTACGCGCCTATGCCGACGCAGGAGGCTTGATCTATAACCCTCAACGGGGCAGAAGCCTGTGAGACTCACACACCCACACACCCACACACACTCACTTTTCTCTTTCGTTTCCCGCTTGCGCCTGACCCGTGCCGGCGGTATCATTTCTCCATGCAGCAACAGCCGGTGAACGAACGGGTCCGTGAACGCGATTTCAAGTATTACATCTTCGACTGGGATGACAATATCCTGCGGATGCCCACACGCATCCATCTGGAGAAACGGCAATCCGACGGAACCTGGACACCCCACGCTGTCTCCACCGCCCTCTTCACCGTGATCCGGAACGACACCGAGAACTATCGCCCTCCCGAAGGCAACTGGGAGTTGGCCTTCCGCGAATTTCGCGACTTTGCGGACCATCCCGAAAGCAAGTTCCTTCAGGATGCCCGCGAGGCGATCGGCTCCGTCCTTTCCGGCGCGTGTCCCCCCGCACCCAGCTTTCACGCCTTTCGCAACACCCTGGTTGAAGGCCGCCTCTTCGCCATTGTCACCGCGCGGGGCCATGCCAGCGACACCCTGCGCAAAGGGGTTCGCCTCTTCATTGACCGGGTCCTTACTCCTGCCGAGCGCCAGACCCTCATCGCCAACCTGCGCGGCTACCGCCTCTGTTACGACGGGGTCACCGCCTTTGGTCCGGACGACGACGAGATCGAATACTATCTTGGCCTCAACCGCTACCACGCCGTCACGTCTCCCACGTTCAAGATTTGGATGACCGGACAGGCCCCGGTCGACGGGAATGACCGTTTCGAAAGTCTCAAACAGTTCGCCATTCGCGATTTTGTCGAGCACGTGATCCACATCATCCATCGGACCGACCAGACGCTCCGCCGCCCCATCAGTGTCGGTTTCTCCGATGACGATCCCGCCAACATTGCGGCTGTGGAGACTTATATTCGGACCGTCCTCTCCCGCCACTTTCCCGGTGTGAAATTTTGCGTTTACGACACCTCCGACCCGGACATCGCCAACGGCCGCAAAATCATTGTTGCGGGGCAACTGGACCTGTTCTAACCCTCATCATCCGTTTGACGTGGGCGCGCGTGGCGTGTCAACGCCACGGACCCCCGCAACACGACCTCCACCCTTCACCCGGATTTTTCATGCTCCCCTTCCTTCCGAAACCGTCGAAATCCTCCTCCACCCCGTCCGTCCTGCTTGCGCCGATGGCCGGGTTTACCGACGCGGCGATGCGCCGTGTTTCGCACGCGTTTGGTGCCGCATTGACCTACACCGAGATGGTCAACGCCACCGGCATTCTGCGCGCCGCCGACAAGACCTGGCATTTGCTGGAAGTCCTGCCCAGCGAGGGGCCTGTGGTCGCCCACCTTTACGGCTCTGAACCGGAGGAGATGGCGGCCGCCGCCGCGGCAGTCTGGCGCACCGGGCGTTTCGTCGCCCTTGACATCAACGCCGGTTGCCCGGTGCGAAAAATCACCGCCAATGGCTGTGGCTCTGCACTGATGCCGCAACCCGACCGGATCGGCCGGATCGTCAGCGCCATGCGGGCCGCTTCGCCCCTCCCCGTAACGGTCAAGACCCGTGTCGGCCTCACGCCCGACCGCGTACTCATTCACGAGATCCTGCGTGCCGTCGAAGAGGCCGGAGCCGCCGCTCTCGCCCTCCACGCCCGCTTCGCCACGCAGATGCACAGCGGCGCCGTCGCGCTCGACCTGCTCGCCGCCGTCAAGCAGCGCGCGCGCATCCCCATCATCGGCAACGGCGGCATCCGATCGGCCGCCGACGCCGTGCGCATGGTTCGCGAATCCGGCGTCGACGCCGTCATGATCGGCCGGGCGGCCATGGGAAATCCCTGGCTCTTCCGTGAAGCGGCAACGGCTCTCGCCACCCCGGATGCCGAACCTCCCCCACCCCAGCGCCCGGCCCTCACCGAGATACGGGCCGTCCTCACCGACCACCTCGCCGCCGCCCACGCCCTTCAACTCCAGATCCGGACGAACCACCGCCTCCCAAACTGGGCGCTCGCCCCCGATGCGGCGATCGCGATGACCTTCCGCTGCCACCTCTTTCGCTACCTGTCCGGTCTGGCGGGCGCCGCCCAGCTCCGCGGTCACCTGTGCGACTACACCAACACCGTCGATATTCTCGCCGCCGTCGACGTCTGCCTCGCGCGCGAAGCCCAGGCCCGCGCGGCTAACAAACCGAGGCGCCCACCGCCTGTGGATGAAATCATTGCGGAATAATCGGATGCGAATCGGATCTGCAAAGGGACCAAAGGGGCCATAGCATCCATGGGAACTGCCTGGGGATGGGTCTTTCATGCATCGTCTCTGGACGCATTGCGCGCTGATCCATTTGCTGCGGCGCGGAGGGCTGCCTGTGCGTGTACGCACGCGGACAGGGGACGCCCCACCGCCCTGCACCCCGCGCCCGCACCGATCACCGATGCCGTCCGCGCAGTATCTATAGCCGTCTTCGTGGACTTCGCGTCCTTCGTGGTTGAAACGATGCAGATGCTGTTTCTATAACCCAATCGCTCCTGTTACGAATATCTGAAATTCTTGTTGTCAACAATCACCATGTAGTCTATATTGTCTTCATCATGAATCAACGCTCATTTTCAAAAACGGATGCATTGTCGGCTGTGGGCATTGGCGCGAACATCCGCAATGTGCGCTGTCAGCGCCGCATGACACAGCGCGATCTGGCCGGGCGGATCGGGATGTCGGCGTCGGCGTTCAACAATGTCGAGCGCGGACGCAGCGTTCCCTCGACGCCTGTGCTCTGCCGCGTTGCCTCGGCGCTCGATGTCTCAGTGGACACGTTGTTGGGCCGCGCCGGGCGCGAGGCGCGGCAGGCGGCGAGCGGGGTGATCACACCATCGATCCTACGGGAGGCGGGTGCCGGCTACGCAGTGCATTCCGAAGAAACTCCGCGTTACCACGTATCGGTCGGACGTCCCGAGCTTGCGGGAAGACCCGATGCTCCGGCGGGGCTGATCCACCTGCTCCCCTGCGATAAACCCTACGCCCGTGAAACTCTCAACGCCTTGGAAGACCTGATTCATGCCTACCTGATTACCGAGGATCTATCCGCAGCGACCCGCCGCGCCGCCATCCCGCTCTGTCTGGCGATGCCCCGCACAGAATCCGGCATCACCGATCTCGCGATGCGTGTGCGAGCCCTGCTCGGAATCGGTCCTGCGGTGATCTTCGACTACCTGGAACTTTTTGAAAACGCCGGCCTGCGCGTGGTGTTCGCGCCGCTGCCGGACGGCGTGAAGAGCGCCGCCTGTTACGACGCCCGGTGGGAGAACGCCTTTCTTTTCGTCTCGACCGCCGACACGCCGAGCACCGAGCGCCAGCTTTTCCGGCTCGTGCGAGAGCTGGGGCGCATATACTGCTACACGGGGCAGGTGCGCGAGATCGAGGGACGCGCCAAGCCGCTGGATGCGGCCCACGTGGCCGGCAAGTTCACCGCCTTTTTCCTCATGCCTGCCGAGGCGGTTCATGCGACGGTGAGGCAGGTCGGGATCACACCAGACGGCTGGACGTGGGAGATGTTGCTGCGACTCAAGCACCGCTTCGGCGTCTCCGCCGAGACCTTCCTGTACCGTCTGGGCGAACTCGATCTGATCCTGCCGAAGCCGCTGGCCGATATCAAGGCGCGCATCCGGGCTGGCTACGCCGCCACCGGCAACGCCGAACCCGGCGGCACCTGCCGCGTGCTGTTCCCCAACGGTCGCCTGGGGGACCTGCTCCTCGCCGCCGCCAGCCAGGCCGCCCGCCGCGCCGACTTTGCCGACGACCTCGCCCTGGTCCGCGCCCTCCTCCGCCGCCGTGGCGTCAAGACCGGCCTGCCGAAACACCTCCATTCACCCAAACAGGAGTCCTGACCATGTATGCAGATACACATACAGTGATCGGCCATATCCGTGAGGGCGACGGGGTCATTCAGTCACTGGATGAGCATCAACAGGGTACGGCGATTCTGGCTGAGGCTTTTGCCCATCCTTTGCGATCTGCCGAATGGACAAGAGCGGCGGCTCTCTTGCATGATTGTGGAAAAGCGGATTCCCTCTTTCAAGGATATATCCGACGAGAGAACGCCATGGACGATTCCGCCTATGATGAAGGTCGCGTCAATCATTCAACAGCCGGTGCGCGTTTGGCGGTTGATTTTTATGGCAATTGCGCGGGACGTGTTCTGGCGTACCTGATTGCGGGGCATCATGCCGGACTGGCCGATTATTACGCAACTGAGACCGGCTGTGGATCGCTTCAACATCGACTTGAAGAGGGCAAAGATAATGTGGCGCGCATTCGGTCATTTGCGGATGCGTTGTCGCATGCGCTTCCTCCGTTGACTCGTCCTCCGTCATTTTTGACCGGAAGACCTGAAGATTTTCATCTCTGGATACGAATGCTCTATTCTTGCCTGGTGGATGCGGATTTTCTCGATACGGAAGCGTTCATGCAACCCGATAAGCCCGCCATGCGCCTGGGATATCAACCGCTCGCCGAACTGAGCATTAGGTTTGACGCCTATATGGAAGAGAAGGCGCGAACGGCTCTCAAGACAGCCGTGAATGCCATTCGACAAGAGATTCTCGCGACGTGTCGCGCTGCTGCAAAGCAGGCACCCGGACTGTATACGCTCACCGTCCCGACCGGAGGCGGCAAGACGCTCTCCGGAATGGCCTTTGCACTCGACCACGCCGCACACCATAAGAAACGGCGCATCATTTATGTCATCCCTTATACCAGCATCATTGAGCAGACTGCCAACACGCTGATGAAAATTTTCGGCGAGACAAACGTTGTCGAGCACCATAGCAACATGGAACCGGAAAGAGAAACCCAGCGATCCCGGCTCGCTTCGGAAAATTGGGATGCCCCGGTCATTGTGACGACCAATGTTCAGTTCTTCGAATCGCTGTACGCCGCAAAATCCAGCCGATGTCGGAAATTGCACAATATCGCCGACAGCGTGGTGATCCTTGATGAAGCACAGCTTCTGCCGCCGGAACTCCTCACGCCGTGTGTGGCGGTGATGAATCAACTGGTTCGAAATTACGGTGTCACGATGGTCTTGTCAACCGCCACTCAACCCGCTCTACCCGGATTGGACACGCCAACCGAAATAATCCCGCCGGGCATGAACCTATATGGCCGGTTGAAACGAACCGATATTCTGATGCCCACAGATATCCATGCACCCATCGATTGGCCCTTACTTGCCGGGCAACTTCAACAGCATGCCTGCGTCCTCTGTATCGTCAATACCCGCCGCGATTGCCATGAGCTTCACCGCATCATGCCCGCAGACACGATCCATTTGTCCGGACTGATGTGTGGCGCGCATCGCTCCCACGTCATTGGCAGCATTAAACAAGCCCTTGAGCGCAAACAACCGATACGTGTCATCAGCACCCAGCTTGTCGAATCGGGCGTGGATATTGATTTCCCCGTCGTATACCGCGCGCTTGCCGGCCTGGATTCCATTGCGCAAGCCGCAGGACGATGCAACCGCGAGGGTCGCCTGAATGATGACGGCAAACTGGGAGAGGTTCATGTTATTGTGCCGCCACGACCGGCGCCTCCCGGGCTATTGCGCAAGGGAGAGGATACCATGAAGGAACTTCATGCCGGCGGCATGGATCCACAGCAACCCGAAAGCTACAAACGCTATTTCGAATTGTTCTACTCGAAAGTGAACAACACCGGCTTGCAGTTCAAGGACTGGCTGGTCAAAAACGTAAATCCAGCGCTTGCGTTTCAATTTCGAACAGCCGCCGCCAACTTCAAGCTGATCGCCGAGACGCAACAGCCCGTTATCGTTCGTTATGGAGAGAGTGACAGCCTGATCGCGCGGCTCCGCTTGGCGGGCCCGTCTCGTGATCTTATGCGCCAGCTTCAACGGTATACGGTCAATCTGCCGACGCGAATGGCCGCGCGCCTGACGGCCGATGGTTTGCTGGAGGAATTGAGCGACGGCATCTTCGTGCAAACCATGCCAGGCGCGTACCGTGTGGATATCGGATTCGATGTGTTCAAGGAATCGCTTCCCGAAGCGGATTTAATTCTGTAAAGTGTTCCCAATAGGAGGACTGATGAAAGGTTTTTGTCTTGAGGTCGTCGGCGATTTTGCCTGTTTCACCCGGCCGGAGATGAAAGTCGAGCGCGTGAGCTACGATGTCATCACGCCATCGGCCGCTCGCGCCATCTTTGACGCCATCTTGTGGAAACCGGCCATTCGATGGCGCATCACGCGGATCGAAATACTCGCGCCGATCCGATGGGCATCGGTTCGCCGCAACGAGGTCGGCAAAGTGGCCAGTCCGAGGAGCACCGGCATTCTGATCGAAGATGAACGCCAGCAACGTGCCGGGCTGATCCTCCGCGATGTGAAATACCGGTTGTACGCAACCTTTGAGTACATCCCGCCGGAGAAGCGCGGCACGGCGATCAACCCCGTTCCGGAATGGCTTGTGGATGCCGATGAGGCCGCCGTGCGTCGCACAGACGAATCTGAGGCCAAATACGCCGCCATGTTCGAGCGACGAGCCAGGAAGGGTCAGTGCTTCAACCAGCCCTATCTCGGCTGCCGCGAGTTCTCCTGCGCTTTTCGCCTGATTGATCCTAGCGCAGAGCCGTCTGCGCCTATACCTGAGACCCGCGATTTGGGCTGGATGCTCTACGACTTGGATTTTTCCAATCCCGAAGACATCAAACCCATGTTCTACCGTCCCGATCTGAAAAACGGCGTCATCCTTGTCCCCCCGCCCGAATCCGAAGAGGTGCGCAAATGATCTTGCAAGCACTCAAGGAGTATTATGATCGGAAAGCAGCCCTCGCGGATACGACCATTGCCCCGCCTGGTTGGGAACGGAAAGAGCTGCCGTTCTTGATTGTCTTGGATGCAACTGGCACCCCCGTTGCAATCGAAGATACGCGCGAAGGCGAGGGACGCAACCGACGGGCAAAGTCTTATCTGATTCCGCAAACTGTGAAAAGAGCCTCAAATATTGCGCCTAACCTGCTTTGGGATAATCCAGAATACGCACTCGGAGTGGTCATCAAAGGGAAAAGTGATCGTGTGGCAAGACAGCATCAAGCGTTCATCGACAAGATCCGATCTCTTGGCCTGTCTAATGATCCGGCCATAGCCGCGATTCTGGCATTCCTGGATCATCCCGACAAGGCCACCCTGTTTGAAAAGTTCACTGCACAATGGCAAGAGATTCACGAAATATCTCCTTTTCTGTCCTTCAAATTTGCAGGGGATCCGGACCCCATATTTCGTCGATCTGCTGTCGTGGATGTTCTTGCACGAACCACAGGCACAGATCAACAGGCGAGCGCTTGTTTGATAACGGGACGTTCAGGAGAGATCGCGCGTCTTCACCCCGCCATCAAAGGCGTGAGAGACGCCAACAGTACGGGGGCCAACATTGTGGGGTTCAACCTCGACGCCTTTCGTTCTTTTGGGAAAGAACAAGGCGCGAACGCGCCGATCAGCCAGGCTGCAACATTTGCCTATACAACGGCCCTCAACACCCTGCTTGCCCGGGATTCCACCCAGAAACTCCAAGTCGGCGATGCCACAACCGTCTTCTGGTCTGACAGGGCCAGCAGTTTCGAGACCCACGTATGTGATTTCTTCGGTGAACCTCCGAAAGACGACCCGGATCATTTAGTCGAAGCGGTAAAAAGTTTATACCGCTCTGCCGACACGGGTACATTTGACACGGACGAAGACAAGACGTGTTTTCATGTCCTGGGTTTGTCTCCAAACGCGGCGAGACTGGCCATCCGTTTCTGGCAAAGCGGAACGATATCTGAAATGGCAGAGCGTTTCAGAAAACATTTCAACGACATCCAAATAGTTCATGGGCCAAAAGATAAAGATTATCTATCGATCTGGCGCTATCTGGTCGCAACCGCTGTTCAGGGCAAATCGGAAAACATCCCGCCTAGTCTCGCGGGCAATACCATGCGCGCAATCCTTGAAGGCAGTCCCTATCCCAAGACGCTTCTGCAGGCAACGCTCCTGCGAACCCGTGCTGAACGCGAGATCACCTATCCTCGCGCCGCACTCATCAAAGCCTGTCTCAACCGTGCAATTCGTTTCACCAATCCAACCCATGAAAGGGAACTCACCGTGAGTCTCGACATTACCAATGCCGCTATTGGCTATCGGCTCGGCCGGCTTTTCGCCGTTCTGGAGAAGATCCAGGAGCGCGCCAATCCGGGTATCAACGCCACGATCCGCGACCGATTTTACGGGGCTGCGTCCAGCACGCCCGTGACGGTCTTCGGCAACCTGATGCGTCTGAAAAACCACCATCTCGCCAAGCTGGATCATGTGGGCGAGCGCATCAATTACGAGAAGCTGATCGGCGAGATCATGTCTGGGATCGGCGACTTTCCCACCCACCTCGCACTCGATCAGCAGGGCCGTTTTGCCATCGGCTACTATCACCAGCGTCAAGACTTCTTCACCAAAAAAACCGACAAGGAATAACCCCACCCAACCCAAGGAATCCAACCCATGAGCACTCCGATCAAAAACCGCTACGACTTCGTCCT
This sequence comes from uncultured Akkermansia sp., assembly GCA_964580075.1. Taxonomy (GTDB): domain Bacteria; phylum Verrucomicrobiota; class Kiritimatiellia; order RFP12; family JAAYNR01; genus VGWG01. The sequence continues at coordinate 10,617 of CAZOJL010000088.1, forward strand.
CGTCTTTGATGTCAAGGACGGCAACCCCAATGGCGATCCTGACGCCGGCAATCTGCCCCGCACCGATGCCGAGTCCGGTCAAGGCATCGTCACCGATGTATGCCTCAAGCGCAAGGTGCGCAACTATGTGCAATTGATCCAGGCAGAGGCTACTGGATACGGTATCTTCGTCAAAGAAAAAGCCGTCCTGAATAACCTCATTACCGGCGCCTACAACACGCTGAGTATCGACCTCACCCAGCCACCGGCCAACGAGAAGGACGGAAAGACACGCACAAAAGAGGGTGCGGGGCAGAAGGGAGAAATTGACAAAGCGCGTGCGGAAATGACCCGCACCTATTTTGACATCCGCACGTTTGGAGCTGTGATGTCGACTGGCGCCAATGCGGGCCAGGTCCGCGGTCCGGTTCAAATGACCTTCGCTCGCTCCGTGGATCCCGTGGTCACGCTGGAGCACTCCATTACGCGCATGGCCGTGGCCACCGAGGCTGAGGCGGAAAAGCAGGGCGGCGACAATCGCACGATGGGACGCAAAAATACCATCCCTTATGGGGTGTATGTCGCGCATGGTTTCGTGTCCGCTCATCTGGCCAATCAGACCGGTTTTTCCGAGGACGATCTGAAGCTGCTGTGGGACGCGCTCACCAACATGTTTGAGCACGACCGTTCGGCCGCGCGCGGCCTGATGTCCACACAGAAACTGATCGTCTTCAAGCATGACTCCGCCCTCGGAAACGCGCCTGCCCACAAGCTCTTCGAGCGGGTTGCCATCACACGCAACGACCCCTCCAAGCCCCCGCGCGACTTCTCCGCCTATACCCTCACCATCGACCGGAAGGGTTTGCCCGAGGGAGTTGAGATCATCGAAAAGTAGTCAACCTTCAAATCGTCTGGTGACTCTTTACGGTTGTGCGGCGACAACGCGCCGTTGCACGCCGTGGGAGTCTGCCGGAATCTGCCGGAGGCCCCAACCATGCTCTATCAGACAGAGTCGACGCTCTCTGCCCGCGCCAAGGCGCTGGGCGAAAGCGCATCTGCCGAAGGCTTTGAGGAATTGCGTGCGTTGTGTGTGTCTGAATCGCCATTGGTGAGGCGGATCGCCGCCTCGGCCATCGGAAAGCTGTCCGGAATCGTGGACGCGGAGAAGGCCGTCGAAACGCTGATGCCCATGCTGGCTGATGCCCATCCGCAAGTGCGGCAGTATGCCACAAAAGCTCTCAGCGCCTTTGGCGCAAAAGCCAAGCAGGTTTTACCCGTCTTGCGGGATCTCTACCGTAATCCAACCGAAAAGGATTATGTCAAGCGCACCGTGAAGACGGCCGGCCTGGCCATAAAGGAATCGCTCAAGATGCAAGAGGGGAAGACGGTCCGCAACTGCTCGCGCTGCGGCACCGTCGTGCAGCCAGATGAATACGCCCGCAGTCAACGGTTTTTTCAACGAACCTTCTGCGATGTGTGCTTCGACGAGACCGCCACGGAGAGACGCAACTTTGAGACCGCCGTCGAGGATAAGAAGAACATCCAGACACTGAATGGCACACTGGTGCAAAGCGCAGGCGAGAAGCAGGTGGCGGAGTGGCTGGAGCGGCATGGCATCGCCTATCGCTACGACGGCCGATTGCGCATCATCGAGGGGTTTCAGATCCGCCCCGACTTCTATCTGCCGGAACGCGATGTGTATATTGAGTATTGGGGGATGGATACGCCCCGCTATAAGGCTGGCATGTATCTCAAGCAGGACCTCTATATGCACGCCGGAAAGAAACTGATCTCGCTCTATCCATCTGATCTTCCCAATCTGGATCACCTGCTGACAACCAAACTTCAGGTATTTAATACGAAATGAAGTTCGCATGCGAACGTAACGAGTAACATCCATGTATGCCGATGATGATCTGCTGCCCATTTCTGCGCTCCAGCACCTGCAGTACTGCGAGCGTCAATGCGCGCTGATCCATATCGAAGATGTCTGGTCGGAAAACGCGCTGACCGCCGAAGGCCGCGTGATGCATGATCGCGTGGATAGTGGCGGACACGAGACACGTGGATGCGTGCGGACGGTGTATAGCCTGCGGCTCAGGTCTCTCCGCCTCGGATTGACCGGACAGGCCGATGTGGTCGAGTTTCATCTCGGCGACAGTCAGGTATGGACGCCCTACCCCGTCGAGTTCAAACGGGGCAAGCCCAAAACCGATCCCTGTGATCGCGTGCAGCTCTGTGCTCAGGCCTTGTGCCTGGAGGAGATGAAAGGTGTGCGCATCCCGGACGGCGCCCTGTTTTATGGTGAAATACGCCACCGTTGCGAAATCGCGTTTGATGCCGACCTCCGGGCCCTGACCGAGTCCTTATGCGTCCGCCTGCATGAACTGATTGCCTGCGGTATTACGCCAGCAGCCAGTTATGATGAGGGGAAATGCGGACGCTGCTCACTCGAGGAAAAATGCATGCCTCGTGCCAGCAGCGGTCCATCTGCCCGGAAATGGATCAATACCCAACTTGCTGAGATAGACGCTCAAGGCGCAACGTTATGAAAAAGCTTCTCAACACGCTTTATGTCTCGACCCAGGGCATCTACCTCCACCAAGAGGGCGAGACCGTCGTCGCCTGCCAGAACCACACCGAGGTGCTGCGTCTCCCGATCCACACGCTCTCAGGAATTGTTTGCTTCGGACAGGTCGCCTGCAGTCCGCCGCTCCTCGGACTTTGCGGCGAACGCGGCGTGCATGTGAGCTTTCTGTCCGAACGAGGCAAGTTTCTCGCCCGCGTGACAGGTCCTGTATCCGGAAATGTCCTGCTTCGCCGGGAGCAGGTCAGGTGGGCCGAAGACCCCGCTCGCACGTGCGATATCGCCCGCAATGTGATCTTTGGCAAACTTGTCAACAGCAGGTCCGTTTTGCAGCGCGCCGCGCGCGACCACGGTGCCAGCCACGAATTATGTCAGGTCATTCATAGGATCGCCGATGTGATTCGACGCGTCAGACGAGCGACAGACATCGACACCTTGCGCGGGCTTGAAGGCGAAGCGGCAAACTACTATTTTTCCGTCTTCAACACCATGATCCGATCACAATGCAATTCGTTTACCATGGCTTCGCGCAACAGACGCCCCCCCCTCGACCCGTTAAACGCATTGCTTTCGTTCCTCTACACCCTGCTGGTGCACGATTGCGAGGGCGCATTGGAAGGGGTCGGGCTGGATCCGCAGATCGGATTTCTTCACACCCTGCGTCCCGGACGGCCCAGTCTTGCGCTCGACCTAATGGAGGAGTTCCGATCGATCCTCGCGGATCGTGTGGCCATTTCCCTGATCAACCTGAACCAGATTGATGGCAAAGGATTCAAAACGACCGAATCGGGCGCAGTGATCATGAATGACGACACCCGAAAGACGGTTTTGCAGACGTGGCAGAAAAAGAAGCAGGAAACGGTCCAGCACCCCTTTCTCAACGATAAACTGGAAATCGGCCTCTTGCCGCACGCGCAAGCCCTGCTGCTGGCCAGACACCTGCGCGGCGATCTCGATGCCTATCCACCGTACCTTTCCAAATGAGGAACAACATGCTGGTGCTTGTCAGTTACGATGTCGCAACAGGTGATGCCGCAGGCAGACGCCGTCTGCGGCGTGTCGCCAAAGTGTGTGAGAATATGGGCATTCGTGTGCAAAACTCGGTATTCGAATGCAACGTAGATCAATCCCAATGGACACTCCTACGGGCACGCCTGCTTGAAGTCTACAACCCTGATCATGACAGCTTGCGCTTTTACTTCCTCGGAAACAGCTATAAACAACGAATCGAACACCAAGGCGCCAAACCCGCTGTGGACGTAGAAGACACCATCATTCTGTAACCGCGAACCCCAAGCTCACATGATTTGCCTAAGCCGGTTCGCGATAGTCGTAACGTATTAATTGATAAAGCATTACATGGTGATTGATCTTTGACAACTGAAATGTGCTCCCTGTTATCGCTGAGATCGCGGATTTATCCTCGTATTCACATGCGATAGAACATGTTACTGTATGCGGCGTCGCGCCCCTCGCGGGGCGCGTGGATTGAAAC
>CAZOJL010000089.1:0-14602 GCA_964580075.1 uncultured Akkermansia sp.
GACCCCGAGCAGTTTTTCACGGTCCGGCCAGAATTTGCCACGAATACAGCCCCCTACCCCGGCCTCTTCAGCACCCTCGTCACCAACAAATTCGATGTCAACAGTTGGACCAACGATCTCGTTCCCGCCCCGGCAAACGGCGAGACGCCGCTGGCCTATGATCCCGCTTCCTCAGTTCCGTGGCTCGCGGCCGACACTCTCGAGCCGTGGTTCGTCGCTGTGGCGAGGGGATTCGCTGAGTCGGGCTTCCTTGAGGATGGCCAAGCTAAGAAACTGACGTGGAACCTGATCAACCTGCTCGACGAGGACCGCATCCCGCAGACCCGGCCACTCGATGGCGGCCCATTCGACCGGCGCCCCCCTTCGCGGATCACATACGGATTTGAGAATCTCCCCATGATCAACGAAGTGGCCGTAAGCGACGTCGCCGCCGGAGCGGAATACCCCGCCTATTCCGTCTCGGTCGAGCTGTGGTACCCGTTCGAGCCCGAGCAATCGCCCGAGGGGCTGGTGCTGGCCGTCGGCGTCTACACTAACAGCCCCCCCCTCGCCGACGTCCCCGCCGACCCGTTCAACGCTCAATCCCTCGGCCCCTTCGGCTTCACCAACGTCATCCCGCTCCTTTACAGTCCCGGCCGAATGTTCCATGTCGCCTTTTCCACACCCATCCGCTTCGCACCCGTAGTGGTCGACCCCGAAGACCTCGACGACTACGCGCTGGACACCCACCCACTGTACATCTGGCCGCGTCTCTACCTCCTCTGCACCAACACCACGTCCGCAGGGTACGTCTGCGTCGACGAGGCGATGATCGATATTATCGGTAATGTCGATAATATCGATAATATCGATAATTTCTCCCTTCTCAAATGGACCGCCCCCGGCTCCTGGGAGGCGAGCAATCCCTTTTTCAACCTGTTGGCCAGCGCCGGCGATTTCGGCGATTCGTCCACCCTCTGGGCGCGGAATGCCAACCTCGACCCCGGTTTCGAATATCCGCTCTTTCACCTGAACCGGCCGATGCTCTCGGCCGGCGAGTTGGGCTATCTCGGGCTTGCGCAAGCGGGCACCGGCACGGTGGCGCTGGCTACGGCTGAAGGCGCGGCCTTGCTGGATCGCTTCACGACACTGCCGACCAATCGTCTGGAAAAAGCCTCTGACAGCCGCATCCAGCCGAATTCGCCCTACCCCGACGTGATTGAAGCGTTCTTCCGAGATCCGGTCTTCTCGCGGCCCATCGCTCCCGAAGACGCCCCCACGGCCGACACCCTCACAAACGCTTGGTTCGAGGCCCGCACGGCCTGGACCAACGCCCGCCCCGGAGCCAGTTGGAACACGTTTGCAGATCTCCTTCCCGCCTTGGCCCCGGCGCTTGACGCGGCGCTCCGCGAGGCGTCTATCGGGCTGGAGGAGCCCGATCCGGAAGGGCTCACCGATGTCATGAAAATGCCGCGGACGCTGATGGTCGAGGATCTGCTGCGCGGCATTGCCGACCAGGCGACGTTCCGGCAGAACCTCTTCGTGATCATTGTCGCCGCTCAGCGCCTCTCGCCACCGATAGGCAACGCCACCCAGCGCGTCCTGGCCGACCAGCGCGCCGCCATCACCGTCATCCGCGACGCCTACACCGGCCGGTGGGGGATACACGACTGGTGTCCGCTGCCCGAATGAGGCCCGGTCAAGAGAAGTACCGCGTCACCACGACAATGGCGGAGAGGATGCCGATGAGCATCCCGACGAACACTTCGAAACGCGTGTGGCCGAGAAGCTCTTTCAGTCGCTTTTCGGAGAGCCGGTGCTCCTTGAACAGTTCGTCCACGATCTGGTTCAGGATGCGAGCCTGTTCACCCGCCGCATTGCGCACACCCGCCGCATCAAACATCGTGACCCCCGCAAAACACCACGACAGGATGGCGATGGGCGCGCCGAACCCTTCGGTCAGCGAAATCGCCGTAGCCAAGGCGCTGACCATCGCCGAGTGCGCGCTGGGCATCCCGCCGGTGCTCACAAAATAGCCGATGTCCAGCCGCCGCTCGGTGATCAGCACAGCCATCAATTTGCAGCACTGCGCGAGCGACCAGCCGGCCAGGGCCGACCAGAACCACGGCGTGACAAACAAGTTGGAGAGGGATGCATCAGATGTCATGGTGTATGTTTGATCGGTGGGGTTATTGTTCCAAACGTGCGGGGCGGGTTCTCAAACGAGGGGGCTGATTATACACAAAACGGCGCGATTGCCTATTCTTCTTCATCCCGGCCTTCCCGCCAGAAACCGCTTCAGGAAACGTCCCGTGTGGGAGTCGGGGCAGGCGGCGATGACCTCGGGGGCGCCGCAGGCGACGACCCGGCCGCCGCCGCTGCCGCCTTCGGGCCCGAGGTCGATGATATAGTCGGCACATTTGATCACGTCGAGGTTGTGCTCGATTACCACGACGGTATTGCCGCTCGCCCGCAGCCGCAACAGCACATCCATCAGCTTGTGGACATCGGCGAAATGCAGCCCGGTGGTCGGTTCGTCCAGCAGGTAGAGCGTGCGCCCCGTGGCGCGGCGGCTCAGTTCGGCGGAGAGCTTGATCCGTTGCGCCTCGCCGCCTGAGAGCGTCGTGGCGGACTGTCCGAGTTGGATGTAGCCCAATCCGACTTCCGAGAGTGTGCGCAACTTGTTGGCCACTGCGGGCACAGCCTGGAAGAATTCGAGCGCCTCGTCAACGGTCATCGCCAGCACCTCCGCGATCGTCCTGCCCCCGTAGTGCGCCTCCAGTGTTTCGCGGTTGTAGCGCAACCCGCCGCACTGCTCGCAGGAGACATACACATCGGGCAGGAAGTGCATTTCGAGCTTGATCAGGCCGTCACCCTTGCACACCTCGCATCGGCCGCCCTTGACGTTGAAGCTGAACCGGCCGGGTCCGTAGCCGCGCACCTTGGCGGCGGGTGTGGCGGAAAACAGATCGCGGATCGCGGTGAACGCGCCGGTGTAGGTCACGGGGTTGCTCCGCGGGGTGCGTCCGATCGGGCTTTGATCGATCTCGATCACCTTGTCCAGATGTTCCACGCCGGTGATTTTTTTGAAGGCGCCAGGCTTGTCACCGGCTCCGTAAAAATGGCGGGCGAGGTATTTGCGCAGGATCTCGTCAACGAGCGTCGACTTGCCCGATCCCGAGACGCCGGTCACGCAGACAAAGCACCCGATGGGGATCGCCACGTCAATTGCCTGCAGGTTGTTTTCCGTGGCGCCCTTGACGGTAAGCCACTGCTTGCCTGGTTTGAGCCGCTCTGCGGGCGGGAGGATCGCCTTGGCGCCGGTGAGGTAGGCGGCGGTCTCCGAGCGCGCCGCGCGAAGCAGACCGTTCCAGTCTCCCTGATAGACCACTTCGCCGCCGGCGCGGCCGGCGCCGGGACCCAGATCGATAATGGTGTCGGCCTCGCGGATCATCTCCTCATCATGCTCGACGATCACCACCGTGTTGCCCCGCTGCTGCAGGCGGCGCAGCATGACAATGAGCCGCTCGTTGTCGCGCGGATGGAGGCCGATGGTCGGCTCGTCGAGCACATAGAGCACGCCGACCAGCCCCGAGCCGATCTGGGTTGCCAACCGGATCCGCTGCATTTCGCCGCCTGCCAGCGTTGCGCTCGCGCGGTCGAGCGTGAGGTAGTCGAGACCCACGTCGACCAGGAATCCGAGCCGGCGACGGATCTCCTTCAACACCTCGGTCGCGATCACGGTCTCGTGGCCGGACAGCGTGAGTCCCTCGAAAAAGAGGCGGCTGTCGCGCACCGTCATCCCGAGGACATCCACGATGGATCGGCCCGCGACGGTGCAGGCCCGCGCCTCCGGACGCAGGCGCGTCCCGTTGCACACCGGGCAGCGTTGCGTGGACATGTATTTGCGAAGTCGTTCGCGCACTTCCTCGATCTCCGACTCGGTGTAGCGCCGCTGCAGGTTCGGGATCACCCCTTCGAAGGGTTTGGAATAGGTGCGCCAGGCGCCCTTCATCCAATAGGCCAGATCGATCGCCTGGCCGCCCGATCCGCGCATCAGCGTCGCGCGGAACGAAGGGGGCAGGTCACAATAGGGAACCGCCATGTCGATCGCATAAGACGTGGCGACCGCCTTGAGCAGATGCCGGTAATAGAGGATCAGGCGGTGTCCGCCGCGCCGCCACGCCTGCACCGCGCCGTCCTCCAGCGACAGGCTTTTATCCGGCACGATGAGATCTTCGTCAAACACAAGCTGCACCCCCAGCCCCGCACAGGTGGGACAGGCGCCGTAAGGGCTGTTGAAGGAAAAGGACCGCGGCTTGAGTTCCTCGAAGCTGACCCCGCACGCCGCGCAGGCGTTCTTTTCGGAGAAGACCTCCTCACACACGGCGCCATCGGGGGCGGTCCGCAGGACGCGAATCACCCCGCCTCCCTGCCGCAACGCCAGTTCGACGGAATCGGCCAGGCGCGGACGGATCGTAGCGGAGACGGCCAACCGGTCGACCACCGCCTCGATCGTGTGGCTCTTGTTCTTATCCAACGCCGGAACGGCGTCGACCTCATGCAGGACGCCGTTGACCCGGACGCGGATAAACCCCTGGCGGCGCACCGCGTCAAACACATCCTCATGCCGCCCTTTGCGCCCGTGGATCAGCGGCGCCAGGAGGACTATTTTGGTCTTGAGCGGAAAAGCCAGCAGGCGCTCGACGATCTGTTCCGCACTTTGCTTCTCCACGGGGCGGCCGCATTCCGGGCAGTGCGGGTGGCCGATGTTGCCGTAGAGCAACCGGAGGTAGTCATGAATCTCGGTCGTGGTCGCCACGATCGAACGTGGATTGCCCCCCGCGGTGCGCTGCTCGATCGCGATCGCCGGCGAAAGCCCTTCGATATGCTCGACGTCGGGTTTCTGCATCTGATCGAGAAACTGGCGGGCATAGGCCGACAGGCTCTCGACGTACCGACGCTGTCCTTCGGCGTAGAGAGTGTCGAAGGCCAGTGACGACTTGCCCGATCCGCTGAGCCCCGTGATCACCGTCAGGCGGTTGCGCGGGATCCGCACATCAATGCCGCGCAGGTTGTGTTCCCGCGCGCCCGTAATGATGATATCACCGGTGTCACCCATGGGATTACACCGAGATGATCTGGGTGCCCGTGTGCAACGGATCATCGGGGTTGGCGTCCAGATAGGTCTCGGTGCGATAGACCACGATCCGCTGCAGGCGGGCCAGGATATCACGCATGCCGTCAAACGCCTGCTGACACTCCACGACCGTATTCTTCATCTCCGGTGTCTCCGCCTGCTGTTGCAACATGTACAGGTAGGTCGCAATGAGCGTTGCCGGCTGACCGAGATGGTGGCAGAGCGACCCGAGGCTCTCAATCATCACGCGCTGGCGTTCCGTGTGCAGCAGGCGGTCCTGCTGTTCTTTGATCATGCGGATGCGGTCAGCCGCCTGCCGCACGATATCCGCCATGTAGTGTTGCATGGCGGTCAGATCGTCGGTGTCATTCGACAGGTGCACACGCATCGGCATTTCGCCGTTCGCCAGCATCTGCAGGTAATTACGCAGGCGCACAATGTTCAGGGGGTATTTGCCGAGAAGCGCGTAACCCGCGAGCATAATGGCGATTGTGGCGACCGATACTCCCGACGCAACTGATGCGGTCAGTTGGCCGTTCACATCCGCTTGCCACAGCCAGACCAGGCACAGCATCGGAAGCACCGTGATCAGCACCGACGCAACGCCCAGTTGGGCCCACGCGCCACGCCGGCTGAGAGACAATTTGTCAAAAAAACGGCGTGGATGCTCGGACCGTTTCCTGCCGGCGGATTTCCAACGGGTCACGGGTTCCCGCACAACCGGCGACAGCGCGGGTTGGACCTTCAGGAAGGCGTCCACAACGGCCGGATCAAACCATTTTCCAGACTGGGTTCGGATCATCGCCAGCGCCTGCTCCGGCTTCCAGGCGGGGCGATGGGGATGCCCCGCGCACAACTCGTCATACACATCCACCACGGCGAAAATCCGGGCTGCCAGCGGAATGGCCTCGCCATGCAGGCCGTTCGGATAGCCGGACCCGTCCCAGCGCTCATGGTGGTGCAACGGAATCGCCAGAGCCGGACGCAGCATGGGAATCGGCCACAACAACTCTTCCGCTCGCAACGGGTGTTGGCGCGCGCGCGCCCGCTCGTCGGGTTTAAGTGTGCTCCACGCGAGCAGATCATCCTTGTCCAGGGCGCTTCTGCCGATGTCGTGAAGAATCGCTCCCCGTCGAATCGTCTGCACGTCATTCTCCTCAACCCGCATCTGCCGGGCCACCGCAAGCGTCAATTCGGTGACGCGACGGGTATGTCCGACTGTCTCCACGCCGACCATTTCCTGAGAGAACGCCCATTTCTCGAGGATGGTGTCCAGTGCGCTCTCCATCTCGCTCTGCACGCGCTCGTATTCGAGCCGCTGTGCCGCGATTTTGTGCGGCCGATCCTGTTGAATGATGTTGCGCACCCGGAGGCGGATTTCATCGGCATTGAACGGTTCTTGAAAAATGTCGTCCGCGCCATCCTCCAGGGCCCTCAAGCGCAGGCTGATGTCGTGTTCCGGGATGATGCAGATGATCGGTATGTCCGTCAGCAGGGGATCAATGCGTATCTGCCGGCACAGGTCGGTGCGCTGCTGACCGGCCAGACCCGAGCCGAGCACAACCAGGTCCGGCATGACAAGCGCCGCCATGGCCAAGGCTTGAGGGCCGGCGACCGCCAGATTCAATGCGTAGGATTCTCCTGAGAACAACGCCGACAGGCGCTCGCGCGCCTCGACTTCGGGTTCGATGATTAAAAGGGCATGTGCGTCAGATGTGGGCTGCGGATGCTGAGAGGTATCCATGAATGGCCTCCTTCGCGGTCAATTATCAACCCAAAGGACCGGTTTTTGCAAGCGTCAATGTTGGCATCCGCAAAACGGGGGCGCATGGCAGTTCTGATGAGGGTGACTTAATCGTAATCTTGATCTTGATCCTAATCTCATGGTGGAGAACGGATTACGATTATGATTATGATTACGAATCAACGACCCCATCAGAACTGCCATGCGCCCGCAAAACTGACGCTTGCGCAGAAAGAGGGGTTTTCTTATACTGGAAGGAATGAAAGCGGGAATGGCGTACAGGGATACTGGGTACGCCTCCGGCTCTGTATGGAGGCTTGTTATGGTTAAACGTGCATGTGTGTCTGTTTCGGCCGGTCTGATCATCGCGATAGCCGTGCTGGTGCTCGGGTGTGATCAAGAAACCGGATCCCGCGACCGGAAAAAGGTACCGAAAATCACCGTTGAGCAGGAATTCTCGCAGGCAATGGGAGCTGCATATCAGCAGGCAAACGAATACTTTGAAAGCGGGCAGACCAACGAAGCGGTGGTCGTCTTCGACGCGCTGCTCGATGACCCTCGTTATGCGCCCTGGGCTGAACAGATTTTTGCCGAAACCCTCCGCGTCCGTCTCTTTGCAGGACACACCGATACGGTGCGGGAACGCGTGCTCGGGGCGTGCACCAACGGCACGGTCGCCTGCGCGCGCACCGGGCTCCAGATTCTGTTTCCCGACTTGCTTGTTCGTGAAGGCGCGGACGCCGCCTTTGCCTTCGCCATCACCGTTGAGGGCACCCCCGATGTCGATGCCGAATTGACCCGCTGGGTGACCGAATGGCGCTTCTTCACCGCCCTCACCGCAGCCAACATGGATGAGGTCTCCGACGCCCTCGCCGTGATCCTCGCCGAATTCCCCGCCGAGTCGGCCGACGGGGCGCTGGCCAACGCGTTCGAGCAGCTCTTTGCAGCCGGGCGGCTGGACGATATCGAACGCCTCCACGAGCAGGCGGCGGCCACGGGCGACACCCGCGAGACTCGGACGCATCTGTTGATCGCAACCGCTGTCCGCCTGGCCGCAGGCCGCGCCCTGTGGGATGAAACGCAGACTCTCTTCACGGCTGCGGCCGCCCTGCTTCCCGACGCCAGTCTGCAGCACCTGATGAACCAAGTTCTCCCGCCCGCCCGCAACGCGGGACGGGCAGACATCGTTGACGCGTGTGTCGAAGACGTGATTCTCCGCCACGGCGACAAACCCGCCGCAGCCGCCCAAGCGGCCCGCTTCTGGGCCGAGTCGGCCATGGCCGCCAACCGCGCCGCCCTGCCCGAACGGCTCGCAGCCATGCTCGGGGCCGCGATCCCCCCCCGCACGGTGAGCGACCTGTTTACCCGCTTTTTTTACGATCTGATCGACGACACGGCGGTGCTCAAGGCGCTCCTCCCGATCGCGAACCAGCTCCTCGTCAGCGCTGCCGAAGACACCGCGAAGGAGATCAAGGCCATGCGACTCGACGGCGCGTTCGTCCTGGAAGACTACGACCTCGCCGAGTCCTATCTGGAGACCGGCATTCCAGGCAAGGATGAGACGTGGCACAAGATGGCGCTGTACAAGGTTAAAGCCCACCGCGCCCTCAAAGACAACAATCCGCGTGAAGCGGTCGCGCAGTTCCGCCTGTTCATGTCCTTCATCGCCGGCATCGCCGAAGACGAAACCTACGACCCCTCAACCGGCATCCAGCATTCCCGGGAGGTGCTCCTCGGCCGCAACGCCAAGCGCATCGCCGATATCCTCGAGACGATCCCCGATGCCGAGGCCGCCGCCGAGGCCCGCACGGAGGCGGCCGACTATTACAAAAAGGCCCTTGCAGACGCCCGGGATGATGAGTCTCGCGAACGCATCCGCACGGAAGCGGGCGACTTGCTGATAGACTAGACGCGTATCCCTTTCGCCACAGATACCACCTGCCCAGCGGCGTCCCCACCGGCCCATAGGTGTTAAGTTAAGAAACCAGCAAATGCATCTTAGCGTAACACCTATGCCCACCGGCCCGGCCCCCATCGATCCGTCATCGGCCGTCACGACCGTCCGCACCGTTTTCGCCGCCGATGCGGACCTGAGCACGGCGACACAAAACCTGCGCGAGCGTCTCACGCGGCAGGTGCTGCGGCATCGGACCGCCGAGGGCGTCTGGGAGGGTTATCTCTCCTCCAGCGCCCTCTCGACGGCGGTCGCAACCTTTGCCCTGCATCAGGTCGACCCACACGGAAAGCGCCCGATCATCACCAACGCCCTGCGCTGGCTCGTCAGCCATGCGAATCCGGACGGCGGCTGGGGCGACACACCGCAAAGCCGGAGCCATCCCAGCACCACCCTGCTGTGTCGTGCCACGCTCTCAGTTGCCGATCCGGAGGATCGCGCCTGTCACGCGGCGCGGGCAGCGGCCGACGCCTGGCTCGCGCGAAGGGCCGGATCGCTCGATCCGGAGGCCCTCGCCGACCTGCCATGCACCCTCTATGGCGCCGACCGGACGTTTGCCACGCCCATCCTCGTCATGTGCGCCATGGCGGGTCTGCTGGGATCCGATGCGCGCGCCTGGCGCCACGTGCCGTCGCTCCCGTTCGAGCTGGTCGCGCTTCCCGACCGCTGGTATCGCATGGCGGGATTGCCGACGGTCAGCTACGCCTTGCCCGCGTTGATCGCCATGGGGCTGGCCCACCATCGCAACCGGCGAACCCGCCTGCCTGGACTCGCCCGCCTCCGCGATGCGATCACCCCGGCCGCGCTGAATAAACTCGCCCGGATCCAACCCGATTCGGGGGGATTTCTCGAGGCCGCCCCGCTGACCGGTTTTGTGGCTCTGTCGCTCTGCGCTGCCGGCAAACAGGACCATCCGGTTGTCGGGCGCGCCGCCGGTTTTCTTGTCGCAACGGTTCGTGCCGACGGCAGTTGGCCCATTGACACCCATCTGAAAACGTGGGTCACCACGCAGGCGGTTGCGGCGCTGACCTTGCTGCCGCAGGATGAGGTGACGCACCTGTCGGACGCGGGTCCGTTCACGCCTGTGCGCGCGTGGCTCCTGCGCACTCAGTTCCGCGTCCGCCACCCCTATACCGGCGCCGCTCCCGGCGGCTGGGCCTGGACGGACCTGTCGGGCGGCGTACCCGATGGGGACGATACGGCCGGCGCGCTCATCGCCTTGCGCAACCTGACCGATCCGCACGACCCGCCTCCGCCCGCCACACGGCGCGCGGCCGAACAAGGGCTGCGCTGGCTGCTCGACCTGCAAAATCGCGACGGCGGCGTGCCGACCTTCTGCCGGGGCTGGGGCAAATTGCCGTTCGACCGCAGTTGTCCCGACATTACCGCGCATGCCGTGGCCGCGATGCAGACGTGGTTCGACGCGTCCGCCCCCGCCCTCCGCAAACGCCTGCGTGCCGGCATGAAACGGGCAATCCGTTATCTCGCGCGGACACAAAACCCGGACGGCAGTTGGACGCCGCTGTGGTTCGGCAACGAACAGGCTGCCAACGGCGAGAACCGTACCTACGGCACGGCCAAAGCCGTGGTGGCGCTCGTGCGGCTGGATAGGCCCGACTGCACGTCCCGTGTGAACAGCATGCTCGACGCGGCGGCCCACTGGCTGCGTGCCAATCAAAACGCGGACGGCGGCTGGGGCGGAAGCCGGGGCACGCCGTCGAGTATCGAGGAGACGGCCCTGGCCACGCATGCCCTGGCCGCCTTCCGGGCGACTCCCGGGGAACCGCTCGAACAGGGCATCGACTGGCTGCAACGGCATCTGTCCGAGGCGGACGAACCGACGCCCGCGCCGATCGGCCTGTATTTCGCCAGTTTGTGGTATGGGGAACGCTTGTACCCGTTGATCTACGCGCTGGGCGCCTGCGCCGCCGTGGTCGCCGCAACCCGCCGCGAGGCCGATTGATCAGCGCCCGTCAGAGAATAACATGGATCATTAGGGAGGGATTTTCTATTCTCGTTTCGGTAAACGATAACGGCGACGATAGCGGTGGACGATTGAAGGCTCTCCCGTCGTTATCTGTCACACCCACCCACCCCCACACACTCACACACTCACACACTCACTCACTCACACACCCACACACTATCTCTTTTCCCGCCCCCCAATAACCAGCCCTTTACGCGTGATTGCCGAAATCGGCGTCACCGGGTATGATACGCGGCAATGACTCTGGGTCCCTGCTCGACCGTCTGCCTCGCGTACGAGGCGGACCCAAAAAAGGAATTGCCATGCTGGACATCAAACGGATTCGTGAAAGGCCAAACGAGATTCGCGAAGGCTTGACGCGCCGGGGCGCCGATCCGGTTTTGCTCGATCGGGTGATTGAGCTGGACCGCACGCGCCGGGGACTCGTCACGCAGGTCGAGGATCTGAAAAACAGGCGCAACGCCGACTCCAAAAAAATAGGCATGCTGAAAAAAGCGGGCGAAGACACGGCCGCGATTCAAGCCGAGGTGCGTGCGGCAGGCGACCGGATCGCCACGATGGACGAGGAGATCCGCACGGTCGAAGGATCGCTCGGCGAGGCGATGCTGCGACTCCCCAACGTCCCGTGTCCGGCCATTCCCACGGGAGCCGACGCTTCGGCCAACCGCGTGGTGCGGCACGCGGGAGAATCTCGGCCGTTTGATTTCGAGCCCCAGGACCACATCGCCATTGGCGAACGTCTCGGCCTGTTCGACTTTCCGCGCGCGACCCGGATGTCCGGCGCGGGGTTTCCCCTCCTGCTCGGCGCGGGCGCGAAGTTGCAGCGGGCCTTGATCCAGTACATGCTCGACATGCACACAACCCGGCACGGCTACACCGAGATGCTGCCGCCGTTCGTCGTCAATAGCGATTCCATGCGCGGCACGGGTCAGTTACCCAAGATGGCCGAAGACATGTACCATTGCGAGGTGGACGACCTGTGGCTGATCCCCACGGCCGAGGTGCCGGTCACCAACTACTTCCGCGATGAGATCATCGACCGCCCGCTGCCCGTTTATCTCACCGCCTACACGCCATGCTTCAGGCGCGAAGCCGGATCGGCGGGAAAGGAGACGCGCGGCATCCTGCGCGTTCACCAGTTTGACAAGGTTGAAATGGTCAAATTTGTCGAGCCGTCAACCTCCTACGCGGAGTTGGAGACCCTCGTGGGGCATGCCGAAGATGTCCTTCAGGGGCTGGGCTTGCACTACCGCGTTATCGAACTGTGCTCGGGAGACATCAGTTTCGCAGCCGCCAAATGCTATGACATTGAGCTGTGGGCGCCGGGGCAGCACGGCTGGCTGGAAGTGTCGAGCTGCAGCAACTTCGAGGATTTCCAAGCCCGCCGCGCGAACATCCGCTACCGTGACGCCACGGGCAAGCCGCAATTCATCCACACGCTCAACGGCTCGGGCGTGGCACTGCCGCGGCTGATGATTGCCATACTGGAGCAATGCCAGCAGGCGGACGGTTCGGTCACGCTGCCGCCGGCCATCGTGCCGTACATGAACGGACTCACCCAAATCGTGCCGCGGGGCTGAGGCTCAGTCGTCCGATTCGGTCGCCTCGTATGCGACACCTTCGGTGGGACAGATCCAGTCGTCGCCAAGCCCATGCGACAACAGGAGCAGCGCGCCGGCGGTTTCCACCGACCATTCGGAAATGGAATGCGGATGCGCGCGGATGCGCCCCGCCTCCAGCGGCTGTGTCAGGGACGGCTCCAGATGCGGCAGCGGATAGAAGGCGCGCATCCGGTCGGCCGGTATCTCGGGAAGCGCGGCCTTGCGCGCCCAAATGCCCGTGCTGCTCCAAACAACCTGTCGCGTTTTGTGGCCCCACAGTCCTGAGGTCTTACTTTGGGTCTCGAGCACGCGACGCGCGGTTTGATGCCAGCCGTCGGGGGGCGGCTGCCGTGGCATGCCGGGCACCGCTCCAGACAGGAGTCCCGTGGTGAAAAGCCGCTGCGCGAAATCACGGGCATCCGCCTCGCCTCGCACCGGCCAGATCCAGGCGGTCGCCTCGTGATGGATCTTCATGAAGGCGGGGTTGGCGTAGGGCACAGCGGATGGCGTTCCGTTACGCAACGCGGTGGCGCTGGTGAAAGCCGCAAGTCCACGCAGGGTGGTTACGGCCGAGACGGGAGATGCGAGCGCCGAAAATCGCCCTTTCACCGGTGGCACAGACTTCAGCCAGTCAAAGGCCCCGCACGACTGGTGGCGGTTGGTCTCGTGCCATCGGCCATCGGATTGACGCGCGCCCGCGACGGCCTGAGCGGCCAGACGGATCACATCGGTCGCCAAACGGGCCAGCGGAATACCCGCGCGGGCCACGGCGGCGCGGCCAGCCACGTCAAGCGTCGGACGCCAGGTCCGTTGCGGCAGGCGATTGTGTTGCGCCGCGACTCGCAACGCAAACAGCGCGACAGCGGTCGACTCCATATCGGCCACTGTTTGGTTGTGGATCAGGTAGGGATGTCCGCACACACGCGCCCGCGAACCATCCGGCGCGGCGAGGGTGACCGAGCCCCCCAAGGCCTCAAACAAGCGCAACCCGACCTGGCTCACGCGACCTCCCTCGCGGTGGAGGGCCACGAGGGCATGATCGATCCGATTTTTCTCTTCCTCGGCCCGGGACAGCCGTCGCTTGCCGCTGCCGCGCGCTTGTCCTGCCTGCATCTCTGCCTCGACCTTCGCGGCGACCTCGACCTGTTCCTCTGACAGCGCGAAAATCACCTTGCAGACCGACGCCAGTAACGCGGGGTCGACACACACCGGCCCCCACAACCCCTTGCATTCGCCTGTGGCGACCTGCCCATCCATCAGCTTGGCCGCACAGCGCTCGGTCAGGTCCTGAAAGGACTGCCCAGGAAGGGTGGCAAAGGCGGCCGTCATCCAGGCCAGATCCCATGTGGCGTCCGGCATGTCGAAGGCGTTGACACCCGCAGCCAACCCGTCGGCTGTCGGCCGGATCAGATCATCTGAACCGGGCACACCCACCACGCGCAGGGCATACACCGCCAGCGCATTGGCGCCCAGCTCGCCCCACCCCCAAACCGGAGCACTGCCCGGCTCATAGATGGGCAGGCGTACGGCATGGGGACTTTCAATAGGCCCCTCAGGATCGAGAATCCGTTGATTGACAACGCGATAGCCGATGATCCCCGTGATCCGCCGCCGCGTGTCTTTGACAAGCTGCCCGGTTCTCTCGCCGGGCACCAGAGCTTCGTATGTCTCGTAAGCGTAAATCGGCACTTTTTGGCGTTGTTCACGATAGCGGCGAATCTCGGTCCGGGTTTCCCACCCGACGACGTTTCGGGCGCTCTTGGGTGATACAAACCAGCAATCCGGATTCCGCGCGGCCATGACGCGCATCCCCTCGACTGCACGGATGACCGCCATCTCATACACATGCCCCGGCCGGGACTCGGCTTTTTCGGGCTTTTCTTCCGCTTCACTTCCCCATGCGACCGCCACGCACAAGCACACGCCCAGACCCACAGATCGTTGGAGCACGAAACACCTCCTTATTCTTGCTAGAGGCGCTTGCAAAACCCTTGGAAGCGCGGGGAATCAGGGTTCAGGATGCCAAGGTTCAGGCCGGAAACGCCTCCTGAACCCCGAACCCTGAATCCTCCGCTTACAAACCGGAGGTTTTGCATTAGCCTCGTTATATAATCTCGGACAGATCCTGTCAAGCGGGATGCACGGCAGGGCAAACGCATCTAAATTCTTATGTTTTTCAGATTCTGGCTCAGGGCTT
>CAZOJL010000090.1:0-14554 GCA_964580075.1 uncultured Akkermansia sp.
AAGATCATGACCTGTCAGGACGGCCGTAGCGGCGGCGCGGGGTCTTGAAGATGTCGGACCTGGCGCTGAAGCGGACGGCGTTGCGGCCCAGCAGATTCTCGGCTTCGGCGACGAACGCGGCGGTGGGCTCAATGCCGGTCGTGCGACCGGCCTCGACCACCACCTTGTGGCCTGCTGGATAGCACAGGCACATGAGCAGCGGTGTTTTGCCGGGATGGGCGCGCACCAGGGTCTGAAATCGCCCCAGGGTCGCATCGGTGTCGGGCGTGACGCGGATACGGGCCAGAATCTTCTCGGCAAATACCGCTGGCGCATCCCCCAGCAGGTAGATTTCGCGGGCGACGATCTGGGTCTGGTTGTCCCGTTTCTTCACCGTGCCGCAGACCAGCAGCGGTTGATCCGGCTGGCAGGCCGCCTCAAAGGCTCGGAACGTTTCGGAAAAAGCCAGCACCTCGATCAGGCTGTCGCCATCCTGAAGCTGGATGATCGCCCACGGTTCTTTTGTTTTTTGAGAGATTCGCTTTTGAATCGATGATGCGAGCCCAGCCACTCGGGCTTCCTGGCCCTCGGGGATCTGCTCCAGGCTGCTCAGCGTGAGCGTCTGGAAATCGCGCATCAGCGGGCGGAAGCGGTCGAGCGGATGGCCGGAAATGTAAATGCCCAGGAGTTCGCGCTCGGCGGTCAGCATCTCCTTGCTGGTGAGCGGCGGTGCGTCGGGAAGGTCGTCGCCGAGTGCGGCATCCTGACCCGATGCTTGGTCGCCCAGGGCTTCAAAGAGGTTGCCCTGGCCGCTTTCGCGCTCGCGGATCTTGTCGACGGCCCGGGCCAGCGCGGTGTCGATCCCGGCGAGCAGGCGGCCGCGGTGCATCCCCAGGCAGTCCATCGCGCCGGTGCGGATGAGCGCCTCCAACACCCGCTTGTTGACGGCGGCGGCACTCACGCGGGTACAGAAGTCGACGAGAGACTTGAAGGGGCCGACGCGCGTGCGCTCCGTGATCACCGCATCGGCGGCCATCTCGCCGACACTCTTGATGCCGCCTAGGCCGTAGCGGATGCCGTCCTTGCCGTCGGCGATTTTTTCGGGCATGAATCGCGATGCTGAGCGGTTGATGCAGGGGGTGAGGATCGTCATGCCCATGGCGTCTGCCGCGCCGACGAAGCCGGGGAGCTTGTCGAAGTTGCCGATTTCGGAAGAGATCTGAGCGCACATGTATTCGGCCGGGTAGTGCGCCTTCAAGTAGGCGGTCTGATAGGTGATGATGCCATAGGCCGCGGCGTGGGCCTTGTTGAAGCCGTAGCCGGCGAATGTCTCGATGTTGTCGAAGATCTGCCCCGCTTGCTCCTCGGGGATGCCGTTGAGGGTGGCGCATCCATCGATGAACCGCGCCCGCTCCTTGATCATCTCCTCTTTCTTCTTTTTGGTCATGATGCGGCGGAGCACGTCGGCCTGGCCGAGCGAATAGCCGGCGAGGACATGGGCGGCGCGCTGCACCTGCTCTTGATAGACCATGACCCCGTAGGTCTCCTTGAGGATCGGCTCCAGTAGGGGATGGTCGTAAACGATCGGCTCTTCACCCCGCTTGCGCTTGATGAACGTCGGAATCATGGCAATCGTGGCGGGTCGGTAAAGCGCGAGGATGGCGATGATCTCTTCGATGCAAACCGGCTGCAGATCGACCAGAATGCGGCGCATGCCGCCCGATTCAAGCTGAAAGACTCCCACCGTGTCGGCCCGTCGGAACAGCTCGAAGGTCTTAGCGTCGTCCAGCGGCAGTTGGATCAGATCAATGGAGATGCCGTGGAGTTCACGGATGAGGTCGAGGCACTCCTTCAGGACGGTGAGCGTTTTGAGGCCGAGAAAGTCCATCTTCAGCAGACCGCAAGCCTCAACGGGTTCCTTGGCGTACTGGGTGACGGGCGCGCCTTCCTTGTCGCGGGCGAGGGGAATGATGTCGATCAGCGGCTTGTCGCCGATCACCACGCCCGCAGCATGGACCCCGGCCCCGCGGTAAAGCCCTTCCAGCACTTCGGCATATTTCATGATCCGGCGCAGATCGGGGTCGGTGGCGCAGAGGGCGTCGAATTGGGGGTTGTCGGTTTTTGCCTTGGCGAGGGTCATCTTCGGGTCTTCGGGAATCATCTTGGAGAATGCGTTCGCCTTGTCGAGCGGGATTTCGAGGACGCGCGCAACGTCGCGGATGACGGTCTTGGCGCCGAGCTGGCCGAAGGTGACGATCTGCGCCACGCGATCCTTTCCGTACTTCTCCCGGACATACGCGATGACCCGCTCGCGGCGGGCCTGGCAAAAGTCGATATCGAAATCGGGCGGCGAGACGCGCTCGGGATTCAGAAAGCGCTCGAAGATGAGATCAAAGCGGATGGGGTCGATCTGCGTAATGCCGAGTGCATAGGAGAGAATGGAACCGGCACCCGAACCGCGGCCCGGTCCGACGGGAACGCCGTTGAGGCGGGACCACTGGACGAAGTCGGCGACCACGAGAAAATAACTAATGAAGTTCGTTTTTTCGATGACGTCGACTTCGTAGTTGAATCGGTCGATCAGCATCCGCTCGCGTTCGTCTCTCGGGTGGTCAAAATCGGCGATGCCGTAAATCCGGAGCATGCCCTCACGGCCGAGATGAGCCAGGTAGTCCTTGGGCGTGGCAAAGCCGTCGGGGATGTCATAGGTCGGGAAGTGGCTCGCCAGGTTGCCGAGGGGGATCGTGGCGTGGCAGCGTTCGGCGATGGCGACGGTGGCATCCAGGGCGTCGGCGTCGTCTGGAAACAGCCGCTCGAGCTCCTCGCGTGTCTTGAAATAAAACTGGTTGGTGGCGTAGCGCATCCGCTTGGGATCGCTCATGTTCGTGGAGGTCTGGATGCAGAGCATCACTTCGTGGGCATCGGCGTGGCTTTCGTAGAGGTAGTGGACGTCGTTTGTGATCACGGCGGGGAGGCCCGTGCGGCGACGCAATTCCCGGACGCCCGCGTTCACGATCTTTTGTTCGGGGATGCCATGGTCCTGCATCTCCAGGAAAAAATTGCCGGGGCCGAAGATGTCGGCATAGTCGCGGGCAGCGGCTTCGGCCACGTCGAGATGCTGTTCGGCGAGCGGCATGTTGACTTCACCGTGAAGGCAGGCGGAGAGACCGATCAAACCCCGGGCGTATTTTCGGAGGGTTTCCTTGTCAAGGCGAGGCTTGTAATAAAAGCCTTCGAGCTGGGCGATCGTGTTGATGCGGGAAAGATTCTGATACCCTTCGTCGGTCTCGGCCAGCAGGACGAGGTGGCAATAGGGGGTGTGCTGATCGCGATCGGTTCGCGGCTTGCTGGCGTTGATGTAGATCTCGCAGCCGATGATCGGCTTGATCCCTTCAGCTTTGCAGGCCGTGTAGAAATCGACCATGCCGTACATCACGCCATGATCGGTCATGGCCACGGCGGGCATGCCCAGTTCCCGGGCTCGCTTCACGAGGGGCTTGACGTGGCAGGCGCCGTCGAGAAATGAAAAGGTCGTGTGAACGTGAAGATGAACAAATGGTTTTGCCATGACGGACCCTGGTTGCGGGATCAGTATTGCTTTTCGTATTCGCCCTTGCCCAGTTTCTTCAGCTTGGTGAACCCGGCGGACTTGGCCCGCTGGTCCAGCGAGGCTTGGGAACGGCCGATGGCAGGCGCGGAGAGGCACTTGCGGACGGGTGCGCCGCAGGCGGGGCAGGCCGTCAGCCGCGGCTCCGTGAGGGG
This sequence comes from uncultured Akkermansia sp., assembly GCA_964580075.1. GTDB lineage: Bacteria > Verrucomicrobiota > Kiritimatiellia > RFP12 > JAAYNR01 > VGWG01. The sequence goes on from CAZOJL010000090.1 coordinate 3,742, forward strand.
CTGAAACCGCTCAAACCCAAAGCGGCAGGTCGGGCAGGAACGGGCAGGTTCGGACGCTTCATATTCGTAGTTCGGCATAGCGGTCTCCAAAACTGAAAACTAAAAATTGTGTCGTGTGTTGCCTGTTATTTCAGCTTTCAGCTTTCAGCTTTCAGCTTTCAGCTTTCAGCTTTCAGCTTTCAGCTTTTGTCCATTGTTCTGTTCGTGTCCGGCGCCGCCGCTACTTCGCGGGCGCCGGTGCCGCGGCGTTTGCCGGCGCCTCGATCGTGACGCGGAGGGTGATTTGCTTGGATGTGGCGTCGTGTGTGCGGCCGATCCCCGCCAGAAAGAGGCGGTAGAAGTCGGCGTGTTCGTCGAATGACGCGATCATAATGGGCTCGCCGTCACGCACGGTCAGCGAGGTCGCTACATGCGTAAAGCGGATGCGTCGCGACCGCCCCGTTGTCACCCCAGAGAGTTCCGGCGTCAGCGTGATTTGCACCAGAGGACCCTTGCCGATGATTTGCGCCCGCGCGACCAACGAGGCCCCGACGTTGCGCAGGGTTACCTCCTGGGCGATGTAGCCGTAACGGCGTCCCCAGACGATAAGCTCGTTGACAAAGGGGACCTCTTCGCCGACCCTCAGGGACGCCTCTGAGCCACTGCGCACCAGAAGCTGCTGGCGGGTTTGCGAGGTGCCTTCGGTCGTGTGTGACGCGGCCCGCGGCGTGATGCGGACGGTGCCGCCGACTCCCGCGCGGGTGACGACCACACCGCCGGACGCGCCGACCGACACCTCGGTCGCGGAGGTGCTGCGTTGTTCGTCAAAGTCGACTTCGATCCGCACATTACGCGGCGGCACGTTCAGTTCACGCAACGCCTCACGCAGGAGTTGGTGCGCCTCTGGAGGTCCGTAGACCAGGAGCTTGTTATTCGGCTTGTAATAGGTGAGCTTGGCGCGATCTCCGACCATCTCCTGCAGCGCCGCAGCCGTCTCCTCTGAGTCCACGGCGATCATGCCGTAGGAGGCAAAATAGGCGTTGGTTGTGGACGGGGGGGCGGCGGAAGGGGTCTGCGCCCATGCACTACATGAGATCAGGCAGAGGGCGATCAGACTGGACAATGGCGCTTTCATGGATGAGAGAGGGCTTAACGACCCAACCGAGCCACTGTAGTCATTTGAGGTGCCCCTGTCAAGGGCAGGTGCGGTGAACCGGCGATTCCGAATAATATTTTTCGGGTCTTAAGTTATTGACCTAGCATGAATGATGTGATAGTCGCTTGCACTTGCTTTGAGCGCCACGCCCAGGTGCATCATGGCCTTGACAATCTGGGCAACCTTGTCCCCCTCCGCTAACTGCGGGTCAACGGTGATGGAATAGGAAGAAGTCTACAAACGGGTCGACCGCCTGACGCGTCGATCCCAACAGATTGGCGATGTTTCGGCTCCGGACGCCGCGTCCGTTATTTCGATGCCGGGCCGGGCGGCACGGACGCCAAGAGGGCTTCGCGGTCGGGGTAGGCTCCTTCGAGCTGGGCGTCGTACAGGCGTTCGAGAAGTTTGCCGAGTGTGGGACCGGAGCGGTAGCCGCAGGCGATGAGGTCCCGGCCGCGGATCCACGGTTCGGGGAGGACCGGTTCGGTGACGAAGGCATCGCGGCAGGTGCGGGCGAAATCGTACGTCGCGAGGTCGCCGGTGCTATGGGTCAGATCGAGACGGTGGAGTTCGAGGAGCAGGTCACAGCCCGACGAACCGAGCAGGCGGCGCCGGGTGGCGGAACGCATGGCATGGATATCCACGAAGGTCATGTGATGACGGACGGCGTTGGAGACAGCCTCGATGCGTGCGGCAGGCTGACGCAGGCGCGCGAGGATCGAGGCGGCCATCCCGGCGCCGTGCGGCGCATGGCAGGGGAACCGGTGGCGCGGCGCGCCGCCGGCCGCGGGGTCCGGATGGCTCTGGCGGGTGGGCGGCTTTCCGACATCGTGAAGCAGGACGGCCCAGGCCAGATCGGCGTCTCGCGGCGCGGGAAGGGCATCGAGCATCAGGCAGGTGTGCGCCCAGACGTCGCCTTCGGGATGGTATTGGGGGGGCTGCGGACAGCCGTGATAGGCGACGACTTCAGGAAGAAAAACGCCGAGGAGACCACTTTGGCGCAGGTATTCGAGCGCCCGGGACGGGCGGGTGGCTTCGCACAGGATGCGCATGAATTCGGTCCCCACCCGTTCGCCGCTGACCGATGCGAGCAGGGGGGCACAGGCGCGGATGGCGGCGGCCGTGACCGGTTCGATGGTGAAATCGAGGACGGCGGCGAACCGGACGGCGCGCAGGAGGCGGAGGTGGTCCTCGCGGAAACGTGCGGCCGGGTCGCCGATGGCGCGGATGACACCGGCGTCGAGGTCTGCGCGGCCGTTGACGAAATCGGCGACCGTGCCGTCGGCGGGATCGTAGAAGAGACCGTTGATCGTGAAATCACGCCGGGAGGCATCTGCGGCGGCGGTGGTGAAGCGAATCGTGTCGGGACGGCGTCCATCGGAATAGGCGCCGTCGGCACGGAACGTGGCGACCTCGAAGGTGGCGGATTCGGTTTGGACGATGATCACGCCGAAGGCCTTGCCCACGGCGAAGGTTCGAGGGAAGAGCGCCTCGACGGTTTCGGGGGGCGCGGCAGTGGCGATGTCGATATCCTTGAGAGGCCGTCCCAGGAGGGCGTCGCGCACACATCCGCCGGCGAAGAGGGTTTGCCAACCCGCCTCGCGCAGACGGGCGGCGACGGCGGTGGCGGCGCAATAGAGCGGCGAGGAGAGGTCAAACATGGTGCGCCCTTAATCGTGCAGGTAATGGTTGCGCCAAGAGCAGGGGGAGTCGAAGCAGAACGTGTTGTGCTTCAACTGCCGTTTCAGGATTCATTGTAAGTGTAGCCCTTCCTTGACGCTCTTCAGAATCGCATTGGCCTTCTGGGTTGCCTCCGCCGAGGGCATGGTCTTGCCATCGCCCATTTCGATCCGTATCTGGAATCGGATCGGTGTTTTGGTTTTCGTCTTGACCTCAAGTAGCTTGGGCACGATGTCGCCCAAGTCCTGGATCTGCGAAGGCTCCAGATCAGCCACGGCGACCAGCATCTTGGGCGTTGCGATGCCTTCGTTTTTTCGCGCGGTGTCCATACGGTCACGGCATGCCGTGACCCTGACGAACTGGGCGGACGGGAAATCGCACGGCCATGCCTGCGATCCGGCATCCAGTTCCATGAACCTCGCCTGGAGCGCGCCGCCAATCACGTCGCGCACCGTCTTCCACGGAAGCGTCTTTCCAACCTTGACGGATAGCACGGTGGCAATAGAAAGCCCGGACGCCATGCCATTCTTCCACGCATCCTTCAGGTTCTCGGGCAGAATCTCTGCGGCGGCGATCACCGCCGGCGGCACGCAGAGCTTGCCGCTGGCGTTCAGAACGCCTGCCGGGATCGGTTCGCCAAGGATGCTGGCAGGGCCTGAAAGCAGCCAGACGGATGCGTCCGCCACGGCCGCAGTGATTGCCACCTCGACGACGTCTTGCACGGCCTTCGGGATCTGCATGGGATCTTGGTAGCCGTCACGATTCACTTGGACGACCGTCTTGCCGTCGAAGTAGTCGAATGCCGCTTTGACGGCAATCTCGTCAGTGTTCCACAGCCCCGGCAGCTTCTTGGGCGCGAGCAGCGCCGGGGCGATGTCCGTAAGAACCGCCGCTTCCGGCAGCACGAGTTCCATGGCCGGGTCGTTGAGTGCGTTCTCGTCCGGCCTCGACATCCACCACGAGCGCGACGTTCCGTCCGGACGCGTCAGCCGCAGCACAAACGTACCCTGTTCGCAGCCTTCAACCAGCGTGTCCAGGATGGCACTGGCTTTCAGCATCTTCGGCAGATGCGGAAGCTGGGCGAACGCTCCCGCCAGGTCCTTGACCCGCCGGGCGGTCTCGCCCTCCCGCCACAGATTGTACGGGCCGTCCGGGAGCAGGGCCTCGGCCGTGATGGCCGTATCCTGGACGCGCGCCCGCTTGTCGGCCTTGATCGTGTTGAAATGCGGCTCTTCCGTCACCGTAATCTTGAACGCCTGCGCCTCGTCCTTCTCGGAGATCGTGACCACGATGGCGTACGCCTGCTTGATGGCTTCTGGGATGCGCCCCTTCGCCTTGTCGATGTTAATCCGCAACGTTTGCGCCCTGGCCGGGTCAACGTTGCCATCCTTTTGCTGTTTCCTTATGTCCTCAAGAACCGTTTCCCATGCCAGGTAGTCGCGCACGCGGGCCATGGCGAGTTCCATCCCATCCTTTGAAGGGGTCACCAACAACACGGCGTTCCGGTAGACGCGCGGCCGGTCCGATCCCGTGGTCTCGTCGAGGAACCGCTTGGCCTCCGCGCTGGGCTTGCCGGACTCCGATGCCGCAATCGGTCCGAGCACGGCGTAGTGGAACGCGCCGTCATCTTCGATATCCTTAGGACGATTCGGAAGCGTATGAACGCGGACCCCCGCCGCCGATGCGTTGGCGGTAAGGGCCTTGGCCTTGCCGATGTCGTCGAGCAAGCGGGCGCGAACGGTGTCGTCCGGGATGTTCTTCGCCGCTACCGCGTGCATCTGCGTCAGGTTCGGCCGATTGCCCAACCGCCAGGTGCCCGGGAGTTGACCATCGGAAACCGCCGTGTAGAGATCGTCAAGCCAGTAGCTGGATTGCGACCAGCGGGCTAATCCCTTCTCCAACTCGATCTTGTCGGGACGCACGGACCCCAGGAGCACGGCCAGATCCCGCGTCCGGGCGTTCTGGCCGACTGGCTGCGAGTGCAGGAACGTCGCCACAACGGCCTGTTCGACCTCGCGGTTCCTAAGTCCGACCGACTCCGTCTGAATCCGGCGGGCCTGACTGAACTCGTTGTCAAGAATGCCGGTCCACGCCTGCTTCTTGCCTTCCCATTCTTCCGTGTCCGCCACGGCCACCATCTCACGCAGGGCCTCGGAAAGACCTTCTTTGTCGGGCGCGGTCAGGAACACGGCAGGTTCCACCAACGGGCTGGTGTCCCACTTTTCCGCCTCACGCAACGCCAGCGCGAAGGTTCTGAGCACCCCGCGCGTGCGCTGGAAGCGGGCCAGTTGCGTCCACTTCGAGTAGAGCACTTCTGTCAGGTCGGGATGGAACGGGAAACTCTTCAGAAAACGATCTTCGGCTTCCGCGCCCTGCTTGGCCGTCTGTTCGTCCACGGCGGCGATTCCCTTGATCGCGGCCAGGACATGCTGACGGAAACCCTCGCGATCCTTGAGAGATTCGGGCGTGAAGAACCGGCGGCGCAGCACCTCGGCCACGTCCTCCTTCACGACCGGCTCGACGGCCTCTTCCCGCTGACGCTGGAAGATATCGTAAAGCTCAGCCTGAATCTCCCGCCCGAGCGTGTCGCTCTTCCGCGGGTCCGTTGCCAGGAGCGACGCCACCAGACAGCACCGATCCACCTTGGTGGCCGCCTGGGTCAGGTACTGGAAGAAATTCACCAACTTGCTGCGCCACTCCCGGTCCTGTGCCACCTTCTCGCGGGCGTACATCAGCACTTCATCGATCAGGATCAGCGTGCCGAGACCGTCCTTGCCGGGGAGTTCGAGAAGCTCGATCAGGACATTCTCCGCCGGCGCGGTCTCGCGTTCCTCCGCCTTGTTCGAGGCGTGGAGCACCTTGAGTCCGGCGTCACCCGCCAGTTGGTAGGCCAGCACGCTCCACGGATGTTTGAGAGTCCGGGTTTTGCCGTCCGGAGACCGGACGTCCATGCCCTTTTCGACATCGAGCTTGTCGAAACACAAGCCCGCGATGCGGCACTGGGGCGGGTTCTGGCCGATCTCCCCGACGAACTCGGCCACGGCGGGCAGGTCTGGAAGGTTTTTCGGGTCGTTGACCAGATGCCGAAGCGTAATCAGTGTGTGCGTCTTGCCGCCGCCGTAGGTCAACTCCAGTTGGCGGACGGCTTTGTCGTTCTTGCCCGCCAGCCGCAACACCACATCCCGCACCAGATGTCGCAGGTTGTAGGTCGGGAAGGTGAGCGCAAAGAATTGCTCCGGCTTCTCGTAAATGGGGCGCTTGCCGCGCTGCATCATGACCTCGTAGAGGTCGGCGGCGAACATGTGCATCGGCAATTCGCCGGAACGAAGATCGTCCCGGAGTTTCACCACTTCATGCCAGGGCTTCCAGGGTAGCTTAGCCATTGTCGTTCTCCTCACTCCTTTTGCGTCCACATTGCAGCATTTCTTGCAACAAGAACCGTGACACAAGCAATCGCATCGCTATGTTAACACATTGCCGTCTAATCACTTGCAATCGCTCGCGCCTTCTTGCTTTGCAATCAAATTGCAACCTGTTGCAACTTGCTTTGCGTCCGTTACCCGTTCATCCTTCGTCACCATTGGGAAACCATTTGGCTGCGCTTGTCATACCAAGCACATGGATTCGCCCTTCAGCCCTCAGCTCACGCAGCAGGACTTGAATCTGGCTTCGCACGAGTCCCGGCAGCACCTGATAGAACTCATCCATCTGGCTCCCAGTTTTCGCATTCTCCCGGATGTGCTTGAGCAGGAGTTCCTTGTTCGTTCCTCGATCCAGCCCTCGCTTTCGAGTGTAAACGCCTTTCTTTCCAACAGCCGCATAGTACCGGCGCCCCAGAATGAAACGGCCACGGGCAACACGCTCAATCACGCCCAAATCCAGCAGGTGCGCAATTCGATCGCGCAAGGTTTCCGGCACTGGTTGTTCACGGCGGATGTGGTTAACCACGAGAAGATCACCGGTGTTAAAACTCTTCAGAGTCTCCATCCCAATCTTCTCCATCATGGTCAGCAACTTCGGATCCTGGACCAGACCATCCAGCGTCACCCTGACATGCATCCGATCCGTCCCCTTGAAATCCGGTAAGGCTTTCGCCTGCTTGATGCTCAACTCGAACATCAGGTTCATGCCCTGCCCGGAACGCTCGACGAGTCCGCATCGCGCCAGAATATCGGCAATCCGGCGGTTGCGGGGCGATTGACGGTCGAGAATGTTTTCCAGTGTTATGTCCGGCGGGAAACCGCCGGGACTATCCACGACGAGGCGATGCTGGTACTGGCGAACAAAAACCGGGCCGCCCAACTGGTAGTCCCGATGACTGACCGCATTCAGGACGGCCTCGCGCACCACCCTTTCATCAAAGGTCGGCACGTCCAGGACGAATAGCCCGTCCTGATAGTGCTGCTTGTTGTTGCGGAGGTTGATCAATTCCCACAGCCGATCATAGAACGAAAAGAACCCCTGTCGAAACTCCTCTCGCTGCTGGGCTGGGCCGGATGCCTCCGACGAACGGTATTCGAAGATCACTTCTGACTGCCCGATCAGACGCCCCAACGCCTCGCGGCGGCCGAATAGGACCAACGCCGCATAGGTGATGCCCTTGGAGATGATGGCTTCACAATCCTGCAACAATTGGCTCAGCGGCAGATTGGCCAGACCGGATTGGTTGCTCTTCTCCATCCATCGCCGCCGAAACGCTTCTACGGCACCCTCGTCGAGATCGCTCAACTCAGCATCCTTGCAGGTGTCAGCGGAAAAGTCGTGGCCGACCTCCGCGAAGATTAATCGCATCTCTTCCATGGGCATTTCAACAAGGCTATCCCCCGCGCGCCACCAGGGAATGCCCCTGTCCTGGATGGGCACGCCAACCGGTCGCGGGGGGATGTCGAAGACCAGCACCCGTTTGCCGTCTGGATTGAGTAAGTGAAAGTCAACCCGTAGATGCAGCCGTTCCATCAATCCGTTACGCGTGCGCTCCGGTTGCTCGAAAGCGAGGCTGCCGACAATCTGTCTAGGGCGCTTGTCCGTAACACCCAAGACCACACACCCGCCGCCACGATTGGCAATGGCGCATGCGTACTTAGCCAACTCGTCGAACTCGAAGGCGTTCTCTGCCTTCTTGAACTCTATGTTCTCGCCTTCTTTGGCATCCAGCAGCATTTGAATGTCGGGCATCTTCATGGGACGGTCTCCTGCACGGCTTCCTCGCTACGACGCTGTTTACCTATATGCATCCTCTTCTCGCATCAACCTGCAGTGTAAGAGCCTTCACTCCATCTGTTCTGGACTCGCTGCGGCAAACAAATCCGGTCCTTGGTCACGTACCGCCCCCCGCGCGCCAACGTGATTGCTGATGGACTCCATGAGCGACCGTTCCTCGCTACCATGCGGGGAGAGTTCGATGAGCGACTGTAGAAGCCGCTTGAAAAGTTCATGCCGCCGTAGCCCATTGCCGTCAAGGTATCCATCCACCTTGGATAGGTCGCCTGCCTTCCAAAGATGCATCAGGCAATGCACGCGGTCGATCAGTGGAATCGGCTTGCCGCCGGGGGCTTCGTAGCCCATCGACTTGCCCTTGCGCTGTGCCCAGGTTCTCAGCTTCACCTTGCTGCCAGAATCTTCTTCCGTCTCGGGGTCCGCCTCCGCATCGGCGTCGGCTTCCTTATCCTCATCATCCTTGCCTTTGCCCTTGGTGAATCCGATCAGATCCCATGTCCCGGCCAGTTCCCGATCCGAGATGCCGCAGGAGATGGCGTAGAGGATGCACGCGCCTGCTGGGGCCTCGTCCATGCCGAAGTCGTGACGATGCAGGAGATAGTAGGCCGTCGGCTCGTCCAGCCGGTCGGCGGCGGCCATATCGGCATCGCCGTCCTTATCGCCGGAAAGCACGCGACCGACCACGAAGTCCACCACCATCCGCCGAACATGGGTGAGGAACTCGCTGACCGTCATCGGACCGGGTTCGTTCGCCTTTTTAACGACTGGATGCTTGCTGTACGCCTCCATTGCCGGACCGGTGGCAGCCCACACGAAATCTGGCCCGCGAATGCCCGCATCCCAAAACTCACGGAGCATTGCCCGGATGTTTGTGCGCATGTCATCGAGAACCTGGTTGTCCCATCCGGGTCGTGCTGTAGAAGGGCGCGGCTTGCAGACAATCCACACGGACGATGCCAAGGCCGCCGATGACGAAGCTCGTTGCCTCGTAGGCAAGTTGTCTTGAATTGGCCAACTGGCCGTAACAACGAAACCGGCCCTTATGATTGCCGAGACGAGCGTTTCCCAAGCATCTGGTTCCTTGTGGGCAAACACACAGATGAAACGGCCATCGGGTCTTAAACTCTCGCGCGCCCTTGAAAACGCCTCCGCCATCTGATTCTCATACTTTATACGTTCCGTATCACGGCTCTTATCCTCACGAATATGTTGAACGGCTTCCTTGACTTTATTGGATAACCGTTCCTGAAATTCGCTTGGCAGTTCTGGAACAAAACCACGAAGCCATGTGTAGGAGAAGTCTGACAAATCTGCATAAGAGACCGCTTGGTAGTATGGGGGGTCCGTCACGATGGCATCGTATTTCTCGTTTGCCATGAGATCCATTGCAGACTCATTCACTACCCTAGGAATACCAGAGCCACTAATGCCTGCTATGAGTGTGTCAAGCGCGGTGGCGATTCTTTCATTGCACCGGATATATGATCCCGCAGATGTGCCGAGAGGTTGCGCCTCTGCGAAGTCCCACAGGAGAGAAATGGAGAAGCGTGAAAACGCATCGGTGAGAGAATCCGCGTCGGACTTCCATCGAACATTAACACACTGGAAACTCACAAGCCGGTCCAGCCCCAAGCACAAGTAGTTGGTAATGGCATGCTGCCAGCCCACGTCGCCTACCTGTGACTTCATGTGGGCAGATGCTTCATGTACTAGTTTACCCAGCACCGCAATAGACTTCGCCTGGCGTGCAGTATACAAGTCAGCCCATTGGCGAACTCCATACAGTTGCGCAGAAATGGAACGTGTGCTGCAAGGGGCAAACGGCTCCATCAACGTGGCGTTCGGCAACATGCGTAACGCTGCAGTCAAATCCGCTCTTTTGAGCTCGGAAACGGTTCGTTCATGCGCCGTGGCTGGTCGATATCCTTTGCTGGCTGCGCCCTCCACCACAACTGCCATCAGGATAGGCCCAGCGTTTCCATCGCATGACTCCACACGAATATCTTCCATTGTCATGGAGGGAAGGCCACAACATGGACATCTTGCACCCGATTTGGACATCGTGCCAGCAGCTAAGCGCTTATCGTGTTCGCGCCGTTGAGCAGCGTTGCCGCCCTTAAGCGGCACGTTGGTTTCAATCCCGAATAGAACGCCAGTTCTGTCGGCATTTGGTTCCATCGTCAAGAGAACTCGCTTTCTACCGTCCTTCTTCTTGCAGAGCCAACGGGTCTTGAGCAGCGGGATCGCCGCACGGCAATTCTTGCACGTGACCGTCCGCGCCCAGAGGTAGGCCACCGTCGGTTTGGCCACCCAGCGTGGATTGCGCTTGTCCTTGAGGTATTCGGCGCTGAAATCCTTGTTGAGCGCGTCTATGTCCGGCGTGCCATCGTCCTTGAGCGGCACTAGTTGCATGGAGCGTTTCTCGAACGGCTTCGGATTCTTGGAGTCGAGCGGCTCGAAATCGGCATAGGTGGGGTAGAATTGGGCCAGTTCTCGCCGAGCGCGCTCGAGCACCCACTGGCCCCAGGCACGGACATGCCACGCGAGATCTGCCTTGGGAGCGCGCCCAGAGTCCTCCTTGACCCACTGAGGAAAGGTTCCCGCCTCTTCGTCGGTCTGCTTCTTCGTCTTCTTGGTCCGCCCGACCAGATACGGGTGTGCCTTGTAGAAGGCGTTCATGAACTCCTCGTTCTCGAGGATGAACTCCGGCAGTGGGTGGGTTTTTCCGGCCAGTTTCTGCGGGTACTCCAGCGTGCATTTCAGGATGAACCACGCCACCGG
>CAZOJL010000091.1:0-14504 GCA_964580075.1 uncultured Akkermansia sp.
GAAAGCGCAAGCCCGGCCGACGAGTACGGGCGACGATTACGGTCGATGCGTTGTCCCGATCCTTGTCTTTATCCTTGTCTTTATCCTTGTCTTGGAAGAGAGATCGTGGTAACAACTTGGCCGAGATCGACCCTTTAGCTGGGAGCGTGTGAATTTTTGGGAGGTACATCTGGACAGCCATCTGCTGCTCTGGGGCACGCCCGACGCCATTCGCGCGGCGGTGCATCGCCAGCGCCAAGCCGCCGCCGAAGGGACGTTTGTGATTGTTAACGGCTCTCCGCTCGTGATCGGCACACCTGCGGCGAACCTGGATGCTTATATGGAGGAGGCACTGAAATGAAACGATTTGATATTGCCCCGTTTGGATTGCCCAACGGCCCGGCTGGCGAAGTGAAGTTCGAGGAGCCGCGGGACGTGGACGTGGTCGAAGTCGTCTTTGCCGGCGTTGCGCCGCGGAGGGCGAAGCTGCAATACATGCGGAAGTTCTGGCCTGGCCAGCGTGTTGAGCGGGTGATGGGCCATGAAACAGAGCGGCCGATGGCCGTGGGCTGGATGCCGATGGATGACCTATTTACGCCGCCATGGGTGGATGCATCCACGATCGTCACCCGGCGTGGCAAGAACACGCTGGTCTTCTCCTTCCAGCCGCTGGCGAATGAATTGCCGGACTCCCCGGATGTGGTGGACTACAACGTCACATTCCGCCGCACGGTGGCTATGCGCGTGGTGGCCGGCGACGCGGCGATCACAGACATCCGCGTCTTCACGCCTTCGCAGCCTGCGCGCAGCGCCCTGCGGGTCGAGCTGCATGCCGGCAAGCGGACCGCCGCCAAGACCATCGAAATCTCAGGCTACAACGCGGTGATCCGCCGCGTGACGGTCGGACCGGGGACCCGTGTGACCGGCAACGGTGTGCGCGTCGGCGCGGGGCGGAAGGCCTCCTTTGACCTGGAATTCGACTGCATGGTCCCGGCCCATCCCTACGCCCATGATGATGCCAACATCCTGTTCAACCTGGGTCGCGATGCCTTTACGATCTCCCTGATCTCCCTGGAAAGGGAAGGCCCGATCTGGTTTGCCGATGCCGGCATCTACATCACCCGCGCCGATGATCCGGAGACCTTTGCGCAGTACCGTGCGCGTACCCGGGGCGGCCAGACGATTGCCAGTCAGGTTGCCGCCCTGCCCGAGCAGTCGCTGGCCGGCGCCATGAACGGCCAACCGCGCCCGCATCCGGCCCCCTATGCCTTTGGCTGCAAGCATGCCCGACAGAAGTTCTGGATCGAGCCGTTCGGTGACCTGGAGCTGAGCGGCGTGGCCGTGCTCTCCCTGGGCAATGTCTGGGGCTGTTTTGCGGAGAACGTGAAACCCGGCAGGTGGGTCGGACGGGATACGGCCAAGTGGAAGAACAAGAAACATGGCCGCTTCATGTTCGACCTGGATCGCTGGGCGGCCGAGACACGCCATAACGACCCCTGGCCCGTAATGGCGTACAATCTGCAGTTCCGCCGCGACGCGGTACGCGTGCGCCAGAAGTGCTTTGCCGTCCCGCTGGAGCAGTCTATTCTGGCAGGCGAACCGGCACCGGACGCCACCCTGGTGGCGCTGATGCGCTTCCGGTTCGAGAATACCAGCGATCGCCCGGCGCTGGCGGAGTTGCCCGTTGCCTACAGCAACAGTGCGGGTCGGACGGATAACCGCCGGTTCGAGATGGGTTCCGGCGGACGGGGGCAGACCGACACGCTGGTGCCGTTGTGCGAGCGCGAGAAGCTGACACTGGACGGCGACCGGGTGATGGGCGAGTTCCAGGGCGCGCCGGTTCTGCGCATGACGTTCGAGACGAAGATGGCCGCCGAGGCGGCCGGGGACGGCGTGCGTTTCCGCAAGGAACTGCAGCCCGGCGAAAGCTGCGAGCTGCTGGTGCGCATCCCCTTTGTCACGATCGATTCGGCGGCGGAGATGGAAGCGCTGCGCCGGTTGGATTTCGATCAGTGCTATGGCGAGATGGCACAATACTGGCGGGCCGAGAGCCGCAAGAGTGCCCAGATACGCACCCCGGACTCGCACCTGAACGCCGGCTACACCGGGCACCTGCCCATGGTGCTGATGACGGACATCGCGCAGTTGGACGGCTCTGGAATCGTGGACACCCTGGTCGGCGTCAACACCTACGGCAGTCACACCAACGAGTCGGCGATGATCGTCGAGGATTTGGAGCAGCGTGGGCTGAAGAAGGAAGTTGAGCGGCGGCTGGCCGCGTGGATCCGGTACCAGGGTACTGCCGGTCTGAATGGACGGTTCACCGATCATGAGGGCGTGCTCTTCGGCACAGGCGGATTGGAGCAGGGTCCGAGCTACAACCAGCATCACGGCTGGGGGCTATGGATCCTGGCGATGCACTATCTGCACACAGGCGACCGCGATTGGTTCACCGGTGTGACCGACAACGTGGTGAAGGCGGCCGACTGGATTGTCCGGCAGCGCCGTGAGACCCTGAAGGCATTGCCGCAGTCCCGGGGCTGGGAAAGTGGATTTCTGCCGGCTGGCGCGCTGGAGGACGTGGAGGACTACTTCTACTGGCTGAGCACCAACACGCTCACCTGGCGCGGACTGGACAGCGCCGCGGCCGCGTTGGAGAAGTACGGGCACCCCGAGGCCGGACGTTATCGCCGCGAGGCAAACGCCTACAAGCGCGATTTGGTCCGTGGCTTCGAGACGGCGCGGCAGCACAGCCCGCTGATTCGCCTACGCGACGGCCGCTGGATTCCGCATTACCCCTCGCGCCTGTATTGTCGCGGCCGCGATCTCGGCTGGATTCGCGAGACGCTGGAAGGGTCGGTGTACCTGTTGATCTCCGGTTTGTACAAGCCGGAGAGCAAGCAGGCCGGCTGGATTCTCGACGACTACCTCGACACCCGCTACCTGAAAGCGCCGTGGAGTTACCGGATCACCGATTTCCAGACCGAGTGGTTCGACTGCGGCGGCATCTGTCCGCAGCCGGCCCTGCTGGCGGGCTTGCTGCCCCACCTCGACCGCGACGAGATCGAAGTGTACGTGTGGATGTTCTTCAACGCCTGGGCCGCCTGCTACCGGCCGGAGGTACAGGCCATGGTTGAGCATCCCTCGCCGGTGCTGGGCTTTTCGAACTTCGCCACTTTCAAGACGAGCGACCAGTCCAACGCCATGAAGTGGCTGGCCTATCTGTTCGTCTACGAGCGGGACGGCCTGCTTCACATTGGCCGGGCCATTCCGCGCGCCTGGTTTGCGCAGGAACAGGCTTTCAGCGCCACGCGGCTGAGTACGCCTGCCGGCATCGTATCGGTCGAGTACCGTCCGCAGTTGGCGACCGGGAAGATTGAAGCCGAGGTCGAACTGGAACTCCGCGCGAAGCCGGAGCGGTTGCTGCTCCGGTTCCGCCATCCGGAAAAGAAGCCGATTCGGACGGTCACAATCAACGGTCGCGTGTCACAGGCGTTCGATGCCACGCGCGGGGATGTGGAGTTGTCGACGGTTGGTGGTAAGATTTGCGTGTCGGTGGAATATTTATGAAGATGAAACACGCATGAATCCACGGTTACAAACCATTCTTGAAAATCGCGGCGGCAATCACCTGCTCCCGTTCTTCTGGCAGCATGGCGAGAGCGAGGCGGTGCTCCGCGAGGAGATGGCCCGCATCCATGAGGCCGCCATCGGCGCGGTCTGCGTGGAGTCGCGTCCGCACCCGGATTTCTGCGGCCCGAAGTGGTGGCAGGACCTGGATGTCATCATGGACGAGGCGCGACGCCGGGGGATGAAGGTCTGGGTGCTGGATGACGCCCACTTTCCAACCGGCTTTGCCAATGGCTGGATCCGCGACAAGTTTCCCGAGCACAAGAAGATCTATCTCTCGGAGCGGCATCTGGACGTGGTGGGTCCGCAGACTGGCGCCTCGGTCCTGATCGAACAGTGGCTGCGAGCCCCGACCGCGGGCAACGGCTGGCAATGCGCGAGCGAGGACCGGTTGCTGGCCGTGGTGGCCATGCCGCTGACGCCGGCCGGCGTGCCGACCGGTACGACACCCATGGATCTGACCGCGCGCGTGACCGACGGACGCCTGCATTGGGATATCCCGCCTGGCCATTGGCGCATATTCATGATGGTCCAGACGCCGTATGGGGGAGGGGACCCCAACACTATCAACCCCATTGACCGCGCCTCGGCCCGCGTTCTGATCGAGGCCGTCTACGAGCCGCACTACGCACGCTACAAGGCCGACTTCGGTCAGACCTTCGCTGGCTTTTTCAGCGACGAGCCCACTATCGGCAATGGCGGCGGGCTCTACGATGTCTCCCTCGGCCGCAATGGTCTGGTGCTGCCGTGGCGGGCGAACCTGCTGTCCGACCTCGCGCGGGAATTCGACGGCGATCTGATCACCAGCCTGCCGGGGCTCTGGCATGACATCGGCTTCTCGACCCCGGCCGTCCGCTATGCCTACATGAATCTCGTCAGTCGCTTGTACGGTGAATGCTTCGCCGGGCAGATCGGCGCGTGGTGCGTCGAACGTGGCGTGGAGTATATCGGCCATATTATCGAGGATAACGACGCCCACACGCGTCTCGGGGCGAGCGTGCCCCATTTCTTCCGCGCCATGGACGGACAGACCATGGGCGGCATTGACGTGGTGCTCGGGCAGATCCGCCCCGGGCTCGATCAGCGCGCGTTCAATTGGGCCACCTGGTCCGGCGACCCGGCCGACGGCGAGTTTTATCACTACGTGCTGGCCAAGCTCGGCGCCTCGCATGCGCATATCGACCCGAAGAAACACGGACGGGCCATGTGCGAGATCTTCGGCGCTTACGGGTGGACCGCCGGAATGCGCCTGATGAAATGGCTCACCGACCACATGCTGGTTCGGGGGATCAACACCTTCGTTCCGCATGCGTTCTCGGCCAGGGATTTTCCCGATCCCGATTGCCCGCCTCATTTCTACGCGCGCGGCAAGAATCCGCAGTACCGCCATTTCCGGTTGTTGATGGAATACACCAACCGGGTGAGTCATCTGTTGAGCGACGGGCGGCACGTCGCGGAAGCTGCTGTGCTCTATCATGCCGAGGCGGAGTGGTCGGGCGACTACATGTCCGTCAAGCAACCGATGCGGGTGCTCATGCAGGCGCAACTCGATGCCGACATTGTGCCCGCCGATGTGCTGGCCAGTGGCGCGAGTGTATGTGACGGCAAACTCCGGATCAACCGGGAAACCTACGGGTGTCTGATTGTGCCATGGGCCAAGCGGTTACCGCGGGCGGTTGTGACGACATTGCTCTCGCTCACGAAGCAGGGCGTGAAAATCGCGTTTGTGCGGGATTGGCCGTCGGCGATAACGGAAGTCGCTTCGACAGGGGATGAGGTACAAGCGTTGCGCAGGCACCCGAATGCCTGCGTGGCGGAACTTGAGAAACTCCCGGCATTGCTGCGGACGTGGGGGTTGACCGGTGTGCGGACCGGCTCGCACGAGCCCTACCTCCGGCGTTATGAATACCGCCACGACGGGTTGTCCGTCTGGATGTTCTTTAACGAAGATCCGTACCAAACCATCCGCACCTCGGTATATCTGGAGGGGGCGGAGCGGGTGGTTGCGTATGATCCCTTTGCCAACCGGCTGAGTGCGATGCCCGGCATGAAAGAAGATTCCGGCCGGCGCGTGGAGCTTGCGTTGAGCCCCGACGAGTCCGTCATTCTGCTGTCCGGCGATGTATCGGAAGCGCCGGTTGTGGCGCGCTGGAGCGACGCGAGACGCGTGGTTCCTTTGCAGCCCTCTCCGTGGCAAGTGTCAACGGCGGTTTCCGAAGCGTACCCGGCATTCACGCCCTGGCGTCGCTTGGAGTCGCTGGCCAACCTTTGCCAGCCGGGTTTGCTGCCCGATTTTTCCGGCACGATCCGCTACGACACGCGATTCACCAGCGATACGCCAGCCGGAGAGAAGGTCTTTCTTGATCTGGGCGAGGTCGGCGAAGTGGCGCAAGTCTGTCTGAACGGAACCTTGCTGGGCACGCGGATCTGCCGGCCGTACATCTTTGATGCGACAGATGCGTTCCGTTCCGGTGAAAACACGCTGCGCATCGAAGTGACCAACACGCTGGTCTATGCCACGAAGGATGATTTTTCCCGCTACCTCAGCCAGGACCCCTCAGGGCTGATCGGCCCGGTCCGGTTGTGGTCTTTACGTATATCCCCGCTTCTGGTAAACTCCCTACTATGAACTGGCTGCATCCGATCGGATGTGACCTGCTTTCGTCCCGTGTGGGCCGGTGCAGGCCGAAGCGCGAGTTCTGATCACACCCTCACTAACCACACCAACTGCACGAGGAGAAAGAAATCATGAAAACGTGTTTGATGGCTATGCTGGCCGGAGTTCTGAGCTGGGCCGTGTTGTCGGTCCCGGCATTTGCGCAGGACGAGAAGACAGAAAAGGCAGAGAGCCTAACGGCCCAGGATCTCCTGATCAAGAGCCAGGTTGAAACGGCGGTCAGCATGCTGCAGGCAATCTATGCCAGGCATCTGCGTGGCGAAATGACCCTGGAAAAAGCCAAGGAGCTTGGTGCCGGCCTGCTGCGGGAACTCAGGTATGGAACCGATGGATACTTCTGGGCCGACACCACGGCCGGGGTCAATGTGGTGCTCTATGGTCGCAAGGATGTTGAAGGCCGAAACCGTCTGGAAGACAAGGATTCAAAAGACAATTTCTACGTCAAGGAATTCCTGGCCAAGGGCAAGGACGGCGGCGGCTATATCGATTACTGGTTTACGAAGAAAGGCGAAACCATCGCTTTGCCGAAAAGATCCTATGTGCTTGCGTTCGCCCACTTTGGCTGGGTCGTCGGCACCGGCTACTATCGTTGAAATGCCCTTCGCGGTAAGCACCCGTTGATGACGCCGCCTGGGGGAACCGTGCTCCAGGCGGCGCTCAACTCAACCGGCCTTGAGCACACTGCTGGCGGCTTTGATCATGCCGGCGATATTGGCCAGATCGGTCGGGATGATCATGGTGTTGTTGGCCTTGGCGAGCTGGCCGAATTCGGTGATGTACTGCTCGGCGAGGCGCAGATTAACGGCATTCGCGCCGCCGGGTTCGTTGATGGCCAGCGCGATCTCGCGAATCCCCGTGGCCGTCGCCTGTGCCACCAGGGTTATCTCCTGCGCGCGTCCTTCGGCTTCGTTGATCCGGCGCAGGCGTTCGCCTTCGGACTTCGCGATCGCCTCCTGCTTTTGTCCGTCCGCACGGTTGATGCGCGCATGACGTTCGCCCTCGGACTCCGCGATGGTTGCCCGTTTTTCGCGTTCCGCCCGCATCTGCTTTTCCATCGCGTCGCGGATGGATTGCGGCGGCGTGATGTTCTTGATCTCATAGCGGGTGACCTTGATGCCCCACGGATCTGAGGCTTTATCCACCGCTTCCACGATAGATGCATTGACGAACTCGCGCTCTTCAAACGTCCGATCCAACTCTAATTTTCCGATCTCGCTGCGCATCGTCGTTTGCGCCAATTGCGTGGTGGCGAAGAGGTAGTTGCCGATGCCGTACGAGGCCTTGACCGCGTCGACGACCATCAGGTACAAGATGCCGTCCACTTCCACCGTGATGTTGTCTTTGGTGATGCACTGTTGCGGGGGGACATCAATGGCCTGCTCTTTCAACGTGTGCTTGTACGCGACCACATCAATGATGGGAATCAGCACATGGAGTCCGGCGTCCAGCGTGCAGAAATACTTGCCCAGGCGTTGTACGAGCCAGGCCTGCTTCTGCGGCACCACGCGTATGCATTTCGCCACCGTATAGACAACGGCAAAAAGAATGACATAGCCAATGAAATTAGGCATGATACGCTCCTGTTATGAGTTACGGTTGTTTGATGACCTGACGCACACTCAGCGTGAGGTTTTCGTGTGAGAGAATTTCCACGACGGCGCCGACCGGAATCGGTTTGTCGGAAACCGCCGACCAGTCCGTGCCGTTGAACGCGACGCGTCCGGGACGCTCGCCGTCCAGCGCGACGCTGACAGTGGCGCGATGTCCCGCAAATTCATCCGCAAGCCCGTTGTTGGATTGAGCCTGCTTCTTGCCGGTGAACACCCGTTTGAAGGCGCGCCGCAGCCCCACGACAAAAAGCACGGACAAGGCGGCAAACGCGACCATCTGCCAGACCGGCGGGAACCCGGGCCAGAACGCGACAAGCGCGGCCATGACCAGGGCCGCCAAACCGAAGAAAATAAAAACGAGACCCGGCGTCATCATCTCAAGAATCAGCAGGATCACGCCTGCCGAGAACCAGGACCACGCCTGCGAGCCGGCGACCGCTAAATTCGACATGTTGCAGCTCCTATTCCTTCGCGCGCACGGGGTGATCGAGACCTTCCGGCAGCTTCACACAGCGAAACCGAATTTATAGTACACCACGTTCGCTCCCTTTTACAAAGGAAATCAAATGCTGAATCTCAGGGCAGTCGGTCAGCTCATAATGAATACGCTCAAGTGCCTGTGACCGGTTCAACCCTTCGCGGAACAAGATGCGGAACGCATCCTTGACCGCGGTGCGCGCCTCTTTCGTGACGCCATGCCGTTGCATGCCGACGACGTTAGGGCCGACGGATTGAGGAGGCAGTCCGTCAATGATCATATAAGGCGGACAATCCTGACGGATCTTTCCGCCCGCGCCCACCATGGACATCCTGCCGATGCGGCAGAACTGGTGGACACCGGTCATGCCGCCGACGATGGCGTCGTCCTCAACGATCACTTCGCCCGCCAGTTGGGCGCAGTTTGACATGATCACGCGGTCTCCCACCCTGCAGCCGTGGGCCACATGGCAATAGGCCATGATCAGGCATTCCCTGCCGACGTGGGTTACCTCGCCATCTTTCGTGCCGGTGTGAATCGTGGTGTATTCGCGCAAAACCGTTCCGTCGCCGATCTCCGCAAACGTCTGGTGTTCCGCGCGCCATTTCAAATCCTGCGTTTTCATGCCGATACAGGCGAACGGGAACAGATCGCAGTTCTTGCCGATGGTGGTGCGTCCTCCGACGACCACATGCGGCTGCAGGCGTGTGCCCGAGCCGATGATGACCTGGTCACCGATCACGCAATAGGGGCCGATCTCGACGTCGGAGGCGATTTGGGCTCCGGGACTGATCACAGCCGAGGGATGAATCATGGTCATGGATGTCTCCTTGAGGTAACGTGGACTACTGATTTCGGGGGACCAGGATGAGTGCCAGCGCCACGCAGACCATCACCGGAACCCAGATCATCAGATGCGGGTAGAATTCGGGCTTGCGTGCCAGCGACTCGGCCGTGATCTGCAGAATGTAAAAACAGAAAGCGACCCCGAGTGCCAGCGCAACACCGACGGTTGACTCCTTGCGATGCGACCGGATACCGAGCGGCATCCCGACCAGAATGAAGCAAAAGGGGGCGCTTGAAAGCATGAACCGCTTGTGAAGTTCGAAAAGCAACGCACTGCGATCAGCCGGCACTCGGGCTTCAGGTGAACCGTGTGCCGCATTCCAGGTCATCTCGCGGTAGTGTTTCAGCAGGGGCAAGAATCGCATGTCTTTAACCCGCTGGCGATAGTTATGCACCTTCAACGCATCCGGTATCTCGTGTGTCATCCGGTCCGCCATCGCAGCCCCCGGCTTGTCGGGCTGGAAGGGATCGATGCGTACGCGGTAGAGTTCAACGCGCAGGGCGTCATGATTAAATTCAACCCTGGCCTTTTCGGCACGGATTTCGCGGATGACATCCGGCCGGGTGTAATCATAGACCAGGACGTTGTTCAGCCACTGCCCCGTCTTGGACTCAAAGCGGATTTTGATGTTCCGAAAATCGTTGATAAAGCGGCCGGGCTCAAGCAAGTCAATGGCGGAACCGAGCCCTGCAGCGGCAGTCAGGCGACGGCGCGCCTCGTGGTTGGGCGGCGTCACCTCGTTGTTGATGTAGAAGCTGAACAACGACAAGAACACACCGATGGCCAACGGCCACGCCATAATCCGCCACAGATTAATGCCGCAGGCGCGCATCGCGGCGATTTCAGAGTCGACGGAGAGTCTGCCGAAAACCAGCAGCGTGCTCACCAGAATCGCCATGGGGATCGTCAGGTTGAGGGTTTCAGGGATGCCGATCGCCAAATACCGTCCGACCACATCGATCGGCAATCCCTGAATCAGGAGCCCTGTCACCCGGATCATCAGCCCGACGGCCAACACGAACGTCAGCACCAACCACGCCAGCAGAACGGATGAAAGCAGAGAACCCGTCACATAGCGCTGCAGGATTTTCATCAGTTGGCGGAAGCTTCGTTCAGGAAAGCTTCCTTTGCGCTCGATCCGCCGGCGCCGCGAATGTAGACGGCGACCCGGCGATTCTCGGGGTTTCCGTTAACCAGGTCCGGCTGCACTTTGGGGCGGGTGAATCCGAAGCCCACGGCTTTCAGACGGGAGGCCTGAATGCCTTTCCCGACCAAGTATTTCCGGGCCGCTTCGGCGCGCTGTTCCGAAAGAGTCTGGTTGTATTTGGCGCTCGACTTCGCCCGCCGGTCGGCGTGACCCTCGATCACCGCGGTCGCTCCGGGGTGGCGGGTCAGCACTTTGACAATGACATCGAGTTGCGCATAGTCTTTCGGGTTCACGATGACGGCCTCGTCATAACCGAATTCTATCTGCATCTCGAACAGCATCAGGTCATCGCTCTTATTCAAGGGATCGGTGCCGTCTTCCAGCACTTCATGCCCGTCCCGCACGCCGCCGCTGTCCGTGTCGGCTTTCAGCGGATCGGTCTTGTACTTCAAGACTTCGTCGCCGTCGCTCAAATCGTCAAAGTCGGTGTCGCGATTCAGGGGGTTTGTCTTGTAAACGTTGACCTCTTCGCCGTCGGTCAAACCGTCGCCGTCCGTATCCTTCATCCGGGGATTCGTCCCGAGGCGTGCCTCATCGGCGTCGGACAGGCCGTCGCCGTCGCTGTCGACATCGCTCACGCCGGCACCGTCCGGGGCGATCCCGGGGCTCCCGCCAAACCGATAGATCATCCCCACGTCAAACATCTGCATGGCTTCCGCTTTGTCATTGATGCCCACGGCCAGCGTCGCATTGGCGCGCAGCGAGACCGCATCGGTCCAGTGCCACATCAGGCCCCCGCCAACCCGCGGCGTCCAGACGTGCGACGATTTGTCGCCAAAGATCTTATCCGGGCTGCGCAAATAGCCGACACCGACGGAGACGTAGGGATCCCAGCGTTCCCAGCGGTTGAAGTGATACAGCACGTCTGAGAACGCGCCCCAGGCTTCCGCCGGCTTGAACGTCTCGGGACCGTATTTGCTCTGATCGCTCTTGGTGAATCGCGGGCCGTACAGTCCGCCAAATTCGAACGTCAGGTGGTCGGTGGCTTCGTATCCCACGCGCAACAACCCGATGCCGCCGGGATTCGCGGGCTCGTTGCCTTCAAACACGAGCACGCCGATACCCGGACTGACATACCAGTTGCCAATATCCGACTTCTCTTGCGCGGTTGCCGCGCACGAAACAAAGACGCCGGCTGTGGCAGCCAGCACAAAGCGATTGATGGTCTTCATGAGATGTTAACCTCCTATTTGGATGAGTTGATTAGACTGTAGCCTATTGTGCCTTCGCAGCGCAATAAAAAAATGCCATCATTTAGAATAGTCGAGCCACAGCTTGACGCGCATCCCGGAATCGGCTACGTTGCAACCTGGTGATGCGGGTGTTCGATAGGGTGGTGTCGAGAAGCGGCTGAGGGGTGGCGACATGTGGCTGTTGTCAATTGACCGGTCGTCTCCAGACGCGGGGGCGGCGTTGTTTCGGGAAGGGGTGCTGGCGGGTGTTTGCCGGGATGCCGGCGGACCGTCGCGCGCGCCGGGATGGATGGTGAACGTCATCGGTTTGCTGGCCGAGCAGGGGGTGACGCCCGCCGGTCTGGGGACCCTGTGTGCCGGGGTTGGGCCTGGGTCTTTCTCAGGGATCCGATCGTCGCTGGCCGGTCTGCTGGGGTTGGGGCTTCCCTCCGGTGTTGCGATATTCGGGGTCAGCAGCGCGGCGGCGCTGGCGTTCCGGTTGCTGACGGCGGCAGATGCGCCCGCCGGGGTGTCGGTTGTCGGCGACGCACGGCGGGAGCGGCTGTGGGTCGGGTCTTTCCGGCTGGCGGAGTCCGGTGGTGTGGCCGTGATCGGCGGAGATGGCCGCGTGCGCCCGGTGCGCCAGACGGCCGATGATTTTGAGCTGGTGCGGAGTGGCGAGGTGGCGTCGGCCGTGCCGGACGGGACGCGGGTGGTCAGCCCCGATTTCGGACGCATCGGCGCCGCGCTGACGGCGGCGTTCGGGGCCGAACGGGTGCTGCAGGCTCCGGCGCTGCCCGACGCCGTGTCGGTCGGACGTCTCTTCCTGGCGGCGCCGGATGCGGCACGGGCCGATCCGCTGCCCGTCTACCTCCACCCGGCGGTCGCGGAAAGAGCCGGCTAACCCCGTGCACCCGCCCACCGGCGCGGGTCGTGAGACGGAAGTCGCGAGTCAATCATGATGTTCCAGCAATGCATACGGGAAGCGGCGATGACACGGCGAGGGCCATGCGCGTGGTCGTGTGGGCGCGCCGTCCTGCTGTTCACGGCGCTGCTCGTGGCGCTGCGCGCGGCGGACGCGGCGGACGCCGGCCGGGATGCGGCCGTGTTTCGACGGAGCTTGGACCGTTTCGCGTCGCTCGACCCGGCGCAAGCGGCGTCGGTTTATGCCAGCCGGGCCGTGGGGCTGGTCTATGAAACCCTGGTCGAATACGACTATGCCGCACGGCCCTATCGCTTGATTCCGGGCCTCGCCGAGGCGTTGCCGGAGGTAACGGGGGAGGGGCGCGTCTACACCTTCCGACTGGTGACGAACGCCTGGTTTCACGCTGATGCGTGTTTCGGACGGGGGGCGGATGGCGCCCCGCGGCGGCGGCAGGTGTCAGCCGCAGACGTGGTGTTCTCGCTCGCGCGGCTGGCCGACGCCAAGCTGGCGTCGTCCGGCGCGTGGCTGGTCAAGGATCAGATCCTCGGCATGCGGGCGTTCGCCGAGGCGTCGGCCGGTTCGACGCCGACCGACTACAGCCTGCCGATCGACGGGTTGCGGGCCCTCGACGACCGCACCGTGCGGATCGAGCTGGTGCGGCCGAGTCCCGAGTTCGTGTGGACGATGGCGATGGCCTATGCGGCCATCGTGCCGCGCGAAGCGGTGCTGGCCTACGGAAGTGACTTTGGCGGCTGCTCCGTCGGTTCGGCGGCCTACCGGCTGGCTTCGTGGCGGCGCAATTATGAGATGGTGTTTGAGCGGGTTTCGGACTGGCGGGGCTGGACGGGGACGCAGGGGCGTCCGTTCGATCGAATCTGCTACCGCGTGATGGACGACGTCTCGACCCAGTGGCTCTCCTTTCTGGCGGGAGAACTGGATTTCCTCGGCGAGATCGCACGGGACAATTGGGATGCGGTGATCGAGCAGGGGGGCATGCTGGCGCCGGCATTGGTCGCGCGCGGGGTGCGGCTGCACAGCATGGCGACGCTGGAGGTCGCCTATGTCGCCTTCAACTTCGACGACCCGGTGGTAGGACCCAATCCCGCCTTGCGGCGGGCGCTCAACTGCGCCTTCGACGGCGCGCGTTGGGAAGCGTTTTACAATGGCCGCGTGGTCCGTGCGGACGGCGCGGTGCCGCCGCAG
The DNA here is from genome assembly GCA_964580075.1 of uncultured Akkermansia sp. Classification (GTDB taxonomy): domain Bacteria; phylum Verrucomicrobiota; class Kiritimatiellia; order RFP12; family JAAYNR01; genus VGWG01. The sequence continues at coordinate 13,729 of CAZOJL010000091.1, forward strand.
GTGGCGGGTTATCTGGACGCGCCGTTTCCGTGGGCCTTCGATCTGGAACGCGCGCGCGCGCTCCTGGCCGAGGCGGGATATCCCGGCGGCATCGATCCGGCGACAGGGCGGCGGCTCGCGTTGACGCTCGATCTGGGGCGGACCACCCAGGATGTGCGCGAGACGACCGAGTTGATGTGCGCCTTTTTCGAAAGGATCGGGATCGACCTCCAGCCGCGCTACCAGAACTGGCCCGCCTTTCTGCAGCGCGTCTCACGCCGCGAGACGCAGATGTTCCGCATCGGATGGGTCGGGGACTACCCCGACGCCCTCAATTTCCTGCAGCTTTTCTACGGTCCCAACCAGTCACCCGGTCCCAACCGGTGCAACTTCCGGGATGCGGCGTTTGACGCCCTTTACGACACGGCGGCGCGGACGACGGACGAGGTTTCCCGGCTCGAGCTTTACCGCCAGATGCAGGCGATCATCCGCGACGCCTGCCCGTGGATTTTCGTCCACTTCCCCCGCGCCTACAGTTTGTGCGGACCGCGCGTCGGTCATTACATCCCGCACGATTTTCCCTACGGGATGGAGAAGTACCTGCGGGTTGACCCGGGACGGTAATGGGTCGAATCGAGTTGGGGGGGGTGCGAAATAATGAGATAGTGGGTGTGTGGGTGTGGGTGGGTGAGTGGGTGGGTGGGTGGGTGAGTGGGTGTGTGGGTGCGCAGCAGCCCTACCTGCGGATGTTCGATGTCGGCGTCAGCCTGGAGCCGGCCTGCCCTCAGGCCGGCAGG
>CAZOJL010000092.1:0-14399 GCA_964580075.1 uncultured Akkermansia sp.
TCGGGACCGAAATCGACGAGAAAACAAGGAATTCGACCCCGATAGCGATAGCGATTTCGATTTCGACCGTACGGATGTGCCCATAATTAGAATTGCTGTCAGGAAGAACCCCTGTAAAGAGGTCTGTTACTGGAGGGGGGAGAATCGGGGATAGGTGTGTGCGTGGATGTGTGGATGCGTGTGGGGGTTGGTGACGAGAACGGATAACGATTCGACTTCGCCGGACCCGCGATGTTATTCGTTCTCATCCCTCACACACCCACACACACTCCCCCCCAGAAACTGATCTATTGGTGCGCGGGGATCAGTTTTCCTTGCTTTTCGCGGGTCTGAATGCGAAAATACCCCCTCACTCAACAGCTTTGCCTGCAGTTTTCGAACGAGGCTCTTGCAAAACCCTTTGGGGTGTTTGCAAAAGAGAAGTCAGAATAAGTGTACATGTTGCCCCTGCGAGGGGAATAGCGCTTACTTAAGGGGCTATTGCCATTTTAATCTTGATCTTAATCTCCTGGTGGAGAACGGATTACGATTACGATTAGGATTATGATCGGAAGCATCGCTTAAGTAAGCGCCTCGGGCGATACACGGGGATACAGGGGTGGATGATGATGATGATGCTTGAGGGGGATACGGCGTTCTCCCCGTTCCGGTTGGAGGCGTTGAAGGGGGTGCTGCTGGAACGGGTTGACGACCTTGGCGGGGCGGTCGTGATCGATGCTACGTTCGTGTATCTGCTGGAACTGGAGCGGTCTCTGGATACCGAGACGTTGGCCCGTGCGCGGGCTCTGCTCAGCGCGGACGCGACGGCGCCGGCCGACGTCGGGTTCTTTGTCGCGCCCCGCAAGGGAACCATTTCGCCGTGGTCTTCCAAGGCGACCGATATTTTTGCCAACTGCGGACTGACGGCGGTGCGCCGGGTCGAACGCGCCATCCGCGTGGTCGTGCGCGCTGCAGGATGCGTCGTTTCGTGTGAGCGGCTGCAGCCGGTGCTCGACAGGCTGCATGACCGGATGACCGAGGGTGTCTACACGGCGCTGACCGATTTCTTCACACACCGGCAGCCTGCGGCCGGGCGCTCATTTGATATTCTCGGCCGCGGCCGCGCCGCGCTGGAAGAGGCCAATGCCGCCATGGGGCTGGCGTTGAGCGACGACGAGATCGACTACCTCCTGGTCAACTACACACGCGAAGGCCGGAACCCCACCGATACGGAGCTGGTGATGTTCGGGCAGGTGAATTCCGAGCATTGCCGCCACAAGATCTTCAACGCGGAGTGGGTGGTCGACGGCTGTCCTGAAGCCCTCTCGCTCTTCACGATGATCAAGCACACCCACGCGTGCCATCCCGAAGGGACGCTGGTGGCCTATTCGGACAACTCGGGCGTCGTCGAGGGGTTTCCGGTCGATGCGTTCTGGATCGACCCGCAGACGCGACAATACGGCTTCCATGCCGACCAGATCGACTTGCTGATGAAGGTGGAGACGCACAACCACCCGACGGCGATCTCACCCTTTCCCGGGGCGGCGACCGGTGTGGGAGGCGAGATTCGCGACGAGGCGGCCACCGGCACGGGAAGCAAAACCCGCGCCGGCCTCTCGGGGTTTATGGTTTCGAACCTCCGCATACCGGGTTATGTCATGCCCTGGGAGCGGGAGTTTGCCGAGTTTCCCCGTCGGCTGGCGTCGCCGCTTGCGATCATGACCGAAGGCCCGTTGGGCGGCGCGGCATTCGGTAACGAGTTTGGCCGGCCCCAGTTGGCCGGGTTCTTTCGCACGTACGAGGATCGGGTCGCGGGCCGCGACCGGGGCTATCATAAGCCGATCATGCTGGCAGGGGGAATGGGGGGTATTCGCCGCGGCCATGTGTGGAAGAAGCCGGTTCCGCCCGGTGCGCTGATTGTGCAACTCGGCGGATCCGCCATGCGGATCGGACTCGGGGGCGGGGCGGCCTCGTCGATGACCACCGGCAGCAATGACGAAGCGCTCGACTTTGATTCGGTGCAGCGCGGCAACGCCGAGATGGAGCGCCGCTGTCAGGAAGTGATCGACGCGTGCACGGCCATGGGGGAGGGGAATCCGATCCTCAGCATTCATGACATCGGCGCGGGGGGGCTCTCCAATGGGTGTCCGGAGCTGGTCGAGCAAACCGGCGCCACCTTCCAGTTGCGGGCCGTTCATAACGAGGAACCCTCCATGAGCCCGATGGAGATCTGGTGCTGCGAGGCGCAGGAGCGGTATGTCTTGGCCATCCGGCCCGAAGACCGTGAGCGGTTCGAACAGCTTTGCGGCCGCGAGCGCTGCCCCGTGGCGGTTATCGGTGTGACGCGAGACGACCGGCGCTTGATTCTCGAGGATGCGCACTTCGGCGATCGGCCGATTGACATGGACGTGAGCGTGCTGTTGGGCAAGCCGCCACGGATGGTGCGGGACGTGACGCGTGCCGCGCCGTCCGCCCTCCCGCTCGATCTGGCGCACGTTGAGCCCGAGGAGGCGCTCGAACGGGTGCTGCAACTCCCGGCGGTGGCCGACAAGACTTTTCTGATCACCATTGCCGACCGCTCCGTCACCGGGCTGGTCTGCCGCGATCAGATGGTGGGCCGCTACCAGATGCCGGTTGCGGATTGCGCCGTGACGGCAAACGGGTATACCGCCTTTACAGGCGCCTGCATGGCAACAGGCGAACGCACCCCGGTGGCGCTCATCAACGCACCGGCTTCCGGTCGCCTGGCGGTGGGTGAGGCGATCACCAACTGCGCCGGCGCGGCGATCGGGCCGATCAGCGCCATCAAGCTGTCGGCCAATTGGATGTGCGCCTGTGGCGAGGCGGGCGAGGATGCAGCCTTGTTCGATACCGTGCGGGCGGTTGGCCTCGATTTCTGCCCCACGCTGGGGGTTTCGATTCCGGTCGGCAAAGATTCGCTCTCCATGCGCACCGTGTGGACCGACACAGCGGGTGCGGCGCATCGCCAGATCGCCCCGCTCAGCCTGATCGTCAGCGCCTTTGCGCCCGTCTCCGATGTGCGCCTGACGGTGACGCCGGACCTCAAACCGGGAGCGAGCAAACTGTTGCTGATCGACCTCGGACAGGGGCGCAACCGGCTTGGGGCCAGCGCCGTGGCGCAGGTGACTAATCAAGTCGGCAATGACGCGCCCGACTGCGACGATCCCGGAACGCTGCGCGCGTTTTTTGAGGCGATGCAAGAACTGGTTGCGGGAAATCTGCTGCTGGCCTATCATGACCGGTCGGATGGCGGCGCCGTCGTGACCCTCGCCGAAATGGCGATATCCGGAGGGTGCGGCCTGCGTGCAGACCTTCCCGGACGGAACGCCATCGAGGCCCTGTTCAACGAGGAACTCGGGGCGGTGCTGCAGGTGGCCGCAGCGCGAGTCGCAACCGTGTGCGCGGTCTTGGCCCGACACGGTTTGGAGTCGATGACCCGCGTGATCGGCGAAACCGGCCCAGACCGATCCTTCACCCTTGCCGTTGCGGGCAAAACCGCGGTGGCGACCGACATCACCCGGTTGCGGCGGTTGTGGTCCGCGCTGACGTATCGGATGCAGGCGCTGCGGGACAATCCCGTCTGCGCACAACAGGAGTATGACAATGGCCGCGACCCCGACGATCCCGGGATGACCTTCCAGGTGACGTATCAACCGGATGCGGTTCCCGGTGCGGTCGCCGTCGTGGAGAAACCGCGTCTGGCCGTTCTGCGTGAACAGGGAATCAACGGCCACGTCGAGATGGCCGCCGCATTCAGTCTCGCGGGGTTTGATGCGCGTGATGTCCACATGACCGATCTGCTGTCGGGACGGTCCGATCTGGCGGCGTTCGGCGGGCTGGTGGCGTGTGGCGGGTTTTCCTATGGCGATGTCCTCGGGGCCGGTTCGGGCTGGGCGCGGACCATCCTGTTCAACGTGCGGCTGATGGAGATGTTTGGCGCATTCTTCAATCGGCCCGACACCTTTGCGCTCGGCGTCTGCAACGGATGCCAGATGGTGTCGCAACTCAAGGCCATCATTCCCGGAGCGACCCACTGGCCACTCTTCCGGCGCAACGTCTCGGAACAGTTCGAAGCCCGCTACGCCACCGTGGAGGTGGTTGACTCGCCGTCGGTCCTGCTCGCGGGGATGGCCGGTTCCCGGCTTCCGATTGCCGTTGCGCACGGCGAGGGGCTCGCGGTTTTTGATACGCCCGCCGACGCGGCGGCCATGGTCAGCGCGCTCCGCTTTGTAGATGGGCGTGGTCAACCGACCGTGCGCTATCCGTGGAATCCCAATGGGTCGGAGGGCGGTCTGACCGGGTTCACCACGGCGGATGGCCGGGTGACGATCATGATGCCGCATCCCGAGCGCGGGTTCCGCTCGGCGCAGCTTTCCTACAAGCCGGACGGACTCTTCACAGGCGAGGCCGGACCGTGGATGCGGGTGTTCCGTAACGCCTATGCCTTCGTGTGTGGAAAACAGGCGTAACACGAAAAAGGAAACCCCTATGAAGATGACGCGGATGCTGGCGGCGTGTGTTCTGATGCCGCTTTACGGATTGACTGAAAATCTTCCGGAGGCGCGGTTTCGTGGCGCGCCGATCTACGACCTGATCGTCACGAACGTCTCATGGGCTGCCGCGACCAAGGATTACAGCACCGTGACGTTCGATCTCTCCTGGAGCTTCTCCTGGCGGGCAAAATGGGTGGAGCCCGCGGCTACAAGCGCGACGGGGAAAGACCTGGAGATCGAGAACTGGGATGCGGTCTGGGTGTTCGTGAAGTTTCTTCCGGAGAAGGACAGCAAGGAAAGTCGGGAGCGAAACCATTGGCAGCATGCGACGTTGTCGACGGCGGCGGCTGACCACCGGATGCCGGATGGCGCGACGAGCACGGTGAAGATCTCCGACGACCCCTCGACTGGGCTCGGGGCAGGCGGCCCGCGCGGGACGGGTGTGTTCATCTACCGCGACGCGATCGGACACGGCGTAAACAATTTCAAAGGCATCACGCTGCGCTGGATGCATGGCGCGGACAAGGTGGATCCCGCCAAAGCCGCGATCAAGGTTCATCCGATCGCGATGGTCTACGTGCCCGAGGGCCCGTTCAAGCTCGGCTCAACTGCGGAGTCGGGATTCTGGCCGTTTCCAGACGGCCCGGACGTGCCGTTGATGCGGTATGACGGAGAAGAGAATTACGAGAACCTCCCGGAGGGGCTTCGCCGCGTGATTGAATCGACCACCAGCAAGGACGGGGGGCCGTACATCCGATGGGGCAAACAGGCCTCTCCCAACGGTACGACGGACGGCGCCTGGCGGGGCGGCCCCACGATCCCGTTTCTGGTGGACGCAGAGTGGAACGCTCCGGCGGCTGAAGGGACGCGGGGGCGTCTCGTAGGGCCGTTTGCCGGCCGGCTCTGGAGCACCCACACGTTCGTGGAAAGGTCGGCGGGCGGAACGCCGGTTGGCCCTTTGAACGACGATTATCCCACCGGCTATGATGCCTTCTATTGCATGAAGTACGAGATGACGCAGGGGCAGTACGTCGACTTTCTCAATTCGTTGCCGCCGGATGTCGCAGCCAAGCGCGCCATTGCGAGCCACGAGACGCGCTCCGACGCCGGGATGTTCGGCGAGGAAGTCACGGTGAATCGCCCCGGCGCCTCTTCCTATACCGTGACGGAAAAGGCCGGCAATACCGTCGTTTCGTCGGTGGATCTGCCGACGGCGGCGCCAACCACGCTGGGTGCCGGTGGCGCGTTGGATGGAGGTGAAGATGACGGTATGGGGGCCCTGATCGAGGAACTCATGATGGACACGCAGGAGGCGAAAGAGAAACCCAAGATTCTGCCGCCCGTGTATTCCGCAAGATGCCCGTTTCGCAAGATGCCCGGCGTCGCCGGGGGTGATGTGCGGGCGTTTGCCGTCTGGGCAGGCTTGCGGCCGATGACGAGCTTGGAACTGGTAAAGTCGATATCGGGGCCTCACGACCCGGATGTCCCCGATCCCTCGGCGGTGTGGGCCAACGCGGAGGGCCATCTCACAGTGGCGGACCCCGGCCTGCCGACGGAACGTATCATCAAAGGCAAATCGAATTGGGGTGGTTGTCGCATGACCCGGGTCGGAAGCTGCGCCACCGCCACCAGCGACCGGAGTACGGCGCGGGCCACCTATTGGGGCATCCTGGAATTTGACGGGACGTGGGCAGGCGTGGTGCCTCTGCCGCACCGCGTTTTTCGAGGGACCCACGGCAATGGGGCCATGCCTGCCGGCACGCCGGGCGCCTCGTTCAGGCGGGGCTTCGACGAATTCAAGGAAATTCCGGCTGACTGGCCAGTCTGGTGGGACTACATCGGCCGTTTTTCGGCGCAAACGTGCAGGCTTGTGGCGAGCGCCGACAATCGGGCCAGGAAACCTGTTGATGAACGGGTGGCGTCAAAACCTGCCGAACCCCTCCGAGGTGCCCAGTTCAAACCGGCGGATGCGCGTCGGGTTGACATCCCCAGGATCGCGAATGTCAAATGGGAAGCTGGCACCAAAGACTACAGCACGGTTTCGTTCGATCTCGCCTGGGAGAACTCCTGGCGGGCGAAATGGGAGGAGCCGGCCGACAAGAACGTGACCGGAAAACCGCTCACGGTCGAGAGTTGGGATGCGGCCTGGGTGTTTGTGAAGGTTCGGCTCGCCGATGCCCAAGATGATGCGCATGCGACGCTGGCGGCCGAAAGGAAGGATCATGAGGTTCCTGCAGGAGCCACGCTGGACATGGGGCTGAACGGCGATGGAAGCGGGGGCGTCGGCGTGTTTATCCACCGGAGCGACGTGGGGCACGGGCCGGCCGATTTCAAGAACGTCAAGCTGCGCTGGGTTCACGGAGACACGACCGATCCGAGTCACGCGGCACTCAAAGTCCATGCCATCGCGATGGTGTATGTGCCCGAGGGGCCGTTCGCATCCAGGAGCCCCTGGGGACACGCTCTGCAGACGATCACGACGCCGGATGCGACGAAACCCGGCGGTCACTTGGAATCGGGACCGGAGTCCCTTCCGCTCCATCCCGAATGGCCTAACGGGTATACGGCGTATTATTTCATGAAATACGCGATCAGCCAGGGGGAATACGCCGATTTACTCAATTCCATGCCCGCCGGGAACTACAATGGCGGCCGGTATGGTGCGCAGGGCAACGGAAACGCCTGGCGCTACAGCAGTCGTTTGTATGGATTCAACGGCTTTATGATCGCCCCCATCGCAGCGGGAGGCTGCAAGGCCGATGTGCCGGACCGGATGTGCAATCTCATTTCCTGGCCCGACATTCAGTCGTTCATGGCCTGGGCGGGGCTCAGGCCACCGACCAATCTGGAATACGAAAAGGCCTGCCGCGGACCGCGTGCTGTCGCGCGTGGTGCGGATGCCTGGACGCCCGCAGCCTGCGCACCGGCGGCTGGTTTGGACACGTCCGTGTTGGACAGCCCCTCGGCGGTCGGCCCCGGTCCTTCGTACTGGGGCATCCGGGAACTGAGCTTCAGCGGGTGCGTGCAAGAGTGGCCGGCGGTCATTCAAAACGAGTTTGGCGCCGGCGTCGGCTACAAAGGCCAGCACGGAAACGGCTCGCCATGGGCGCCGGAGGAGTGGCCCTGGAGTGCCTTCGGGGATGGCTTCTCCGGCGGCATCTGGCGTAACGGGGGATATGGCACGGTGGGGCAGTGGATTAATGCGACAGAACTGATCAGCCTGCCCTGGGAGGTGATGGATGGGAGCCGGACCGGACGCTATGGCGTGCACGCCGCACGCACGGCGACTATTCAAGCGGATGTGAATGCGCCGCTGCAGATCGATGCGCTGCCCAATCTGGCGGTTGCTGATGTGGGAATCTTTTATCTCTCGGGTGGTTTCCGCAATGACGGCGACAAACCGCTGAAGGTCGAAATGGCCGCGCCGCTTCCCGATGCGTGTTTTCCTGAAGGCGCCGCGTCGCGCGCGTTCACGGCGGCTCCGAAAGCCGTGACGCCCTTTAACGTGCTGACGGTGCTGACTGGCCAGACCGCGGCAGGCGCTGTCGAGAGCGGGCAGATGCTTCCGATCCGCATCCAGACGCCCGGTGGTGACGTGCTGGCCACCACGCTCGTCCGGCTGCGGATGGCCACTTCCGACATGCCGGTCATCCACCTGATCGAAGGCGGCGAGGTGCCTGTGCGTATGATCAATGCCACCGCGCGCACGTTCGTGCTGGCGCTTGCGTTTGCGCCGCAACAGGGCCTGACGATTGCGGAGAAGAACCTTCGTGTCGAAGTGGCGGCGAACGCCAGCCCCGTGGCGCTCCTGCACATTCCCCGACAGGCGGTGGCCGAAGACGGAACACATCGAATTCCCTATCGGCTCACGGTGGCGGATGGCGCCTCGCAAAGCGGGGAGACGGGCGCAAACCTGCTCAGTCAGTCACGCTGGTGGGTCTCCCGCCATGACAAGATTGGGCCCTCGATGGCGGGGGGAGGCGACCAGGGAGCCCTGCTCCCTGGACTCGATTTGGGCGCCTTGGGGGAGCGCGACAAGCCCGCAGGGGTTCCAGAAGACCTTTTTCAGGCGGATGTACCGCCCCACGGGTGGCAGCAGGTGGAGAGTGGCGGGGGCGTCCCCGTCGCCGAGGCTGGGCAACTGCCGTCGCGGGAGTCCAGCGCGTTGGCGGCGACGCGGGTGATCGCATCTGCCGAGCGTGAAGCGGTGTTGCGCGTCAAGCACCCCGGACCGCCCAAGTCGAGCACGGAGAGTCCCTTCATCGTGCGCGTTTGGCTCAACGGAAAGCCGCTGTACAACTCGAAATCCGACGCGAAGGGCGCCGACAAGTCCTGTCGCCTCCGCGCCGGAGTCAACACCGTGCTGGTCTCCTGCGAGTCGAATCTCGATGCGCCGTTGATCGCTGATGACACCGACGTCATGCTTCTCGATGCCAAGACCGGCAAGACGCCGGATGGGATGCTGTTCGATATGAAAAGGCGGGAGTAATGGATATTTTTAACGTGACCTTGTTGAGCGTTGCCGGTGGAAGTCTTCTGGCATTGGGCTATGCGGCGATCACGACACGCTGGATTTTCAGGCAACCGGTCGAAGATCGGAAGCTCATCAAGATCGGAGCGTTTGTGGCCGATGGCGCCATGGCGTTTTTGACCCGGGAGTACAAGGTCCTGATCCCCTTTGTTCTGGTGATCTCCGCTTTTCTGGCCATTGCCAATCGGGGCGCGCTGAAATACCAGTCCGTGGCTTTCGTGGTGGGTGCCGCGGCCTCGGCGCTGGCCGGTTTTATTGGCATGAAAGTGGCCACGGCCGCCAATACCCGGACGACCCATGCCGCTCAGGGCGGATTGATCCCCGCCCTCAAGGTCGCGTTTACCGGCGGAAGCGTGATGGGCATGAGTGTGGTCGGGTTGTCCATGCTCGGTTTTGGGCTTCTTCTTCTTCTGGGACGGCGTTTGTTCGGCTCCAGCGTGGACGCCCTGGCCGACCCGATTCTTCCCGTGGTTACAGGATTCAGCCTTGGCGCCAGTTCAATGGCCTTGTTTGCGCGGGTGGGGGGTGGCATTTTTACCAAGGCGGCCGACGTCGGCGCGGATCTTGTGGGAAAGGTCGAGGCGGGGATTCCCGAAGACGACCACCGGAATCCGGCCACCATCGCAGACAATGTGGGTGACAATGTGGGCGATGTTGCCGGCATGGGGGCGGATCTCTTCGAGTCTTATGTGGGTTCGGTGATTGGAGCCATGGTCCTGGGGGTCAGTATGGCCGGGAGCGATGCGTATCGGTTGAATCTGGTCGTCTTTCCGCTCCTGCTTGCGGTTGCCGGCATCGTGGCTGCGATGATCGGCGTGGGCCTGGTGCGCGTGAAAGAGGGGCAGTCGCCGCAGGCGGCCCTGAACAAGGGGACGTTTGGCGCGGCCGCTATCGCAGCGGTGTTTGCATTCCTGTTAAGTCATTTCGTGCTGGGACGGGGTGTCGGTGGTGGAGAGGTGGGGGCTTTTCGTGTGTTTCTCTCCTCCATCCTCGGCATGGGCGCCGGCACACTGATCGGGATCATCACGGAATACTATACCGGCACGAATACAAGGCCGGTGAACAAGATCGTGAAAGCCTGCGAGACGGGTCCGGCCACGACCCTGATCACGGGGATGGGCGTGGGGATGGCCTCGGCCTTTCTGCCGATCGTCGTCATCGTGGCAGCCATCCTCTGCAGTAACGCGTTTGCGGGGCTTTACGGGATTGCCATCGCGGCCCTGGGCATGTTGATGACCCTGGGCGTTCAGCTTGCCGTCGATGCCTATGGGCCGATTGCGGACAATGCCGGCGGCCTTGCCGAGATGGCGGAGTTTCCGCCGGCGGTGCGGGGCATTACCGATGAGCTTGATGCGGTCGGGAACACGACCGCGGCCATCGGAAAGGGCTTTGCCATTGGTTCGGCCGCCCTGACGGCGATTATCCTGTTCACGGCGTTCCGGCAGCAGGTCGGCGTGGGCGCCATCGATCTGATGGATCCGAAGGTGGTTTCCGGGGCGCTGCTGGGGGCGGTTCTGCCGTATCTCTTCTCCTCCATGGCCATGAGTGCCGTCGGCGAGGCGGCCTTTGCCATGATCAAGGAGGTCCGCAGGCAGTTCAGGGAAAAGCCGGGCATTCTGACAGAGACCGACCTTCCGGACTACAAGAAGTGCGTCGACATCTCCACCGCTTCGGCGCTGAAAGGGATGATTATTCCGGGTGTCGTGGCGGTGGCAACACCGGTGCTGGTCGGCTTTCTCGGGGGGCCGAAAATGCTGGCTGGAACCTTGACGGGTGTGACCGTTTCGGGAGTCGTCCTGGCCATTTTCATGTCAAATGCGGGGGGGGCCTGGGACAATGCAAAGAAAATGATCGAAAGCGGCTCCAGCCAGGGCAAGGGCTCGGAGGCGCACAAGGCGGCAGTGGTCGGCGATACCGTGGGCGATCCCTTTAAGGATACCGCCGGTCCTTCGTTGAATATCCTGATCAAACTGATGGCCATCATCTCCCTGGTGATCGCCCCGATGCTTAAGACCTTCTGGGGGTTATAAAATGAATTATCAAAAACGGCTCTACATGGTCCTCTACCCGAATTCGGCTTTGATTGCCTCGCAATACGATCCCGAGATGTTTGCGCGGCACTATACGTCCGGCTCGAGCCGGCACTATTCCGGCAAGGTCGTTTTTGCGGAAGTGGACGTGAACTATCGGAACGCGTTTCTCGACATTGAAAATGTCCTGAAGGACCTGGTTCCGCATCCCGACGGACGGCCCAAGGCGACCAAGTTTATTGCCTGTTATCGGGTGCTTGAGCATGTCGATCTTGCGGCGATCGGACAGCTCTACATCTCCACGGAGGAGGGTCACTGCATTGGTCTTACACGGGGCGAATATGATGTCGCGCATGCAGAGGCGGTCCGGATCTATGCGGAAATATCACCCATGCGTATGCTGGTGATGTCAAAATTAGATCCGCCGGATTTCGGGTCCTACATCACCGATCCGGGCAATCACAAGAGCGCTCCGAAACAATTCTATACGCAGTTCAATGTGGATATCCCTGAATTTCTGGAAGATTTTGAAAAGAATCCGTTCAAACCCTCCCCGGTCGTTTCCCTGCATCCGTCAACGATCCGGGACGCCTACAGCGAGCTGATGTCGAATCCGCAGAAGAGCAGCAAAGGCCTCGCCTTGGATAGCAATCTGGATGACATTTCCTACCGCCTGTTAAAGCACGGGTTCACCTTCGCCACCAAGGGGGAGAGCATCTTTTATCCGCTGCCGCACCCTCGCATCATCGAGGCCAGAAATCTCAAGTTCTGGCGTACCATGTAGGGTCGGCGGGATCGGTGTTCAGAAATCAGGAGTCGGAATTGAGCATGACGTGTCTCTCTGTTATTGCCGTCCCCTTGCGGGGCTTTGTGGTGCCTGGGGAGGGAGTCGAACCCTCACAGAGGTATAACCCTCTAACGGATTTTAAGTCCGGTGCGTCTGCCATTCCGCCACCCAGGCCCGATTATTAAAAAAGCCAAGTTTTATTGGGGCTTTTGCCACTTTTACCGTCTGCATTCCGCCCCTTGCGCCTTGTCCCTAAAAACCCCTGCTTTTAGGGACTTTTTGTACACAGTTTGTACACACACCCCTGCGGCTTGTTCTGGGTTCGGGCGAGCTGGAGCACGGAATGATTTAAGCAGGTATCCGCTCCCCGGTCAAGCCGCCCGTAAGGAGTGGCAGCAATTCTAATTATGGCGGCTGCTATCGGGATCCAAATCGGGATCGGGACCGAAATCGACGAGAAAACAAGGAATTCGACCCCGATAGCGATAGCGATTTCGATTTCGACTGTACGGATGTGCCCAAAATTAGAATTGCTGTTTATGCTGTTGAAGACTTCAGTGCACCATGGTATAGTCTTTTCATGCCTGAGTTGTCGAGATTCTTGGGGATTGTGATTGGTATCTTCCCGCGGGAACATGTCCCGCCGCACTTTCATGCGGTGTATGGGGAATACCAGATTACCGTCGAGATACAGAGCGGGATTGTCCACGGCGATTTCCCGAAGCGTGCCTTGCGTCACGTTCTGGAATGGATTGACCTGCATCAATCCGAACTACTTGAGGACTGGGAGCTTGTTCAGATGGGTCGCCCCGCAAACAAGATTGCTCCATTGGAGTAAGCGTATGATACCGAAAGTCATAGCTGCACAGTACGAACACGGCTTCACTGTCCGCATCAGCTTCGCAGATGGGACGCAGGGTGATGTAGATCTTACAGATGAACTCTACGGCGAGGTCTTTGAACCCCTCAGGGATCCTACGGCCTTCAAGGCGTTCACTGTCCACCCGGAATTCCACACGCTCTGCTGGCCAAACGGAGCCGACATTGCTCCAGAGTTTCTGTACGAAAAACTACAGATCCCAGCATAACAAGATGCGCATAACGGGGACGTGTTTAGGCATAGATTTCCTGTCCCCCGATGACCCAATCGCCTCATAATGAGAATTGCTGTGCTTGCAGAAGGCTGGGTTTTTGGTACTATTCTTTCGTATTGAATGGTTATGTCGGAAGGCGGCGATCCGATCATGAAGCAGATTGTTTCCATTTGTGTCGCGTGGGGTGTGGCCGTGTGGGCGGTTGCGGCGGAAGGCGTCAGGGAGACGCCTGTTCCCCGGCAGCCGGGCGGCAGGCTACACCTCTCCATTCAGAATGAGGCCGATGCGGCGGTGAGCCGCGCGAGATGGTGGCTGCAGACGGTGCAGCATCCGGATGGACACTGGGGGGAGAGCAACCGCCTGACGACCGCGTATGCCGTCCTGGCGCTGCACCCGATGCCGGAGGACGATACGCTCCAGGCCGCCATCCATCGCGGGCAGGAATGGTTGCGTAACACGTCCGACTCGGGCACCAACACCTTTTGGACGGCGCTCGCGTCCGGTGCCGACGCTCCGACGCCGCCCGCCGGCGCGGTTGACGCCACCAAGCCCCTCGCCTTGGACATCGACAGTTTCGCTCCGCTTTCCGGTTCCCAGGTAGTGCTGATCGCCGAAATCAACCGCACGATCCACGACGGTCTCGCCGTCACTCCGACCGACTGGCGGGAACGGTTGGCGGGCAAGCTGATCGCCGGCCAGCAAGTCGATCCCCAAACCCCCGGTGCCGGTTTCTGGTCAGCCACGGGACAGGCTTCCAAGGCGGATGCCGCCGCCCAGACCGCTCTCGCCATTCTCATTCTGATGCAACTTTGACCCATGCGTGTGCTTCTTCATGTCTGCTGTGCCCCGTGCGCCTCGACCGCTGCCGAACGCCTCCTCGGTCTCGGTCACGAGGTGACCCTGTTCTTTAGTAACCACAACATCGACACATCCCTGGAGTATGCGCTGCGGCTGCGGCATGTCGAACGGCTGTCCGCCCATTTCAACGTGCCGCTCCTCGTCGATCCTCCGGATCACGCCGCCTGGCGAGCGGGGGTCGCGGGTTACGAGGATGCGCTCGAACGTGGCAGCCGGTGTGCGCTGTGCTTTCGCTACAGCCTTGCCCGCACCTGCGACCACATGCAACAGGCGGGGTTCGACGCCTTCACCACCAGCCTCACCACCAGTCCCCATAAATCATCCCCGCTTCTCTTTGCCATCGGGAAGGAACTCGCGGCGGATCAATTTCTGGCTCTGGATTTCAAGAAGTGCGACGGATTCGGCCGGGCCCGCGCGCTCAGTTTTGCGCTTGGCCTTTACCGGCAGAACTATTGCGGCTGTGAATTCTCGCGGGCGCACGGCAGTTCTGGCGAGATCAGGGAGTCATAAGCGCCCGTCAGACAATAACATGCACACATGTTTGTGGTGCAGGCGTCCCGCCCAATGCCACTAACTTTTTGATCGGCCAACTTCGGCGTTTTTCTG
>CAZOJL010000093.1:0-14285 GCA_964580075.1 uncultured Akkermansia sp.
GGTATCGTCGGACGTTTCCGCCAACGGATCGCGAGAGAAGGGCAACGCCTCGGCGCGAATGGATTTGGTTTTCATAATGTTAGAATTATCCGTAGATGTGGACAACTCTAACATTATGAGCGGGTCCCCGTCAATATGAAAGATAGCGGAATAATACTGAAAACAATGACTGGCGCGAAATTACCCCAACTGCGAACACCCTGTCGGTATTGTTAGAGTTGCGCCTAAAACCGTGAACTTATTTTTGCGCGGATACTAAGTTCCACATCCACGGTCGTCTTCAGGCCCGCCTCGGGGATCTCTACGGTCAGCTTGCCCGTGACCTCGATACGGCAGGGGTGGAACGCGTTGCAGTGCTTCCCGATCTCCTGTCCGTTCAGGACAATCGTGGCGGCCAGGTCCAGCCCCTCGAAATGGAGCCAGGCGCGCCCGTTGAGCGCCTCGCGCGGGGCGTGGAAGAAGCGCCGGTAGCTCCAGATGCACTCCTCCCCCCAGCGGGCCGCCAGGCAGTTGGTTTCAACATACGGGTCCTTGATCCACCCTTGTTTCCAAACATCCAGATGGATCTCGCCCGGCACCTGGGCGTCGATGTAACGCGCCTCGTCGGTCTCTTCGCGGTTGGCGTACTCCGTGCGCCCCCGCTGCCCGTCCGTCCACCGCACCCGCCACGTTCCGTTCAGATCAAGTTGCTTCATATTGTTCCTGACAGCCATGACGGTCACTCCCCTTTCCGCATAACGCTCATCTGCACGGCACGCGGACTGTTCAGCACCGTGGCGGCCATGATAGCCCCATGTTCGGTGAAGGCGTAGGGCGCAACACGCGAAAACTTGAGTTTGGCGAGGTGGTCACAATTTGTGACCACCTCGGTCTTCGCCGCATCCGTCAATGCAAACCGAAAGATTACGATTATGATCCGGTAGCGAGACGTGTCTCAGATCAGGATGCCAGGGTTCAGGCCGAAAACGCCTCCTGAACCTCGAACCCTGACCCCCCCCCTGAACCCTCCGCTTGCACAAACCGGAGGTTTTGCAAGCGCCTCCCATCGGCCTCGTCCCCGGCATTGTCACCCATGTCGCTCCGTGGGCCGATTCAATAGCCCACCTTCACAACAGTTTTGCCGCGGAGAGGCGGGAGTTTGACATCCTGGCCTACCGGGTCATGCACGCGATGAGAGCGGCCGTTAATTTCGACGGAACGTATCGGCTTCTTTCCGGGATGACGGAATCGCAGCAGAATCGTATCGGGCACGGTCCGCAGTTCCATCTCCACCTCCGCTTCGATCGTGTTTTCCGCCGTCTGCGGCCGGAACTCGACGGAAACCGTGCCGAAGTCCGTGCTGAGCCGCGCGGCACCGAACGGCCGTTCCTGAGCAAACCAGGCGCGCGGAATGGCGCGGCCGAGGTGCAGCAGGCCGCCGCGCTCGTAAACGAACAGGTAGGCCAGCCACTTCATGGCGTTGGACTGGTCGCTGGTCTTGAACGGCGCGCAGTTGCCAAAGCCCAACACCGGCTGGGGGTGCTCAACAAAGGCCTGCACTTCGGGGCGATAGCACGCGGCCCAGGCGTTGAAGAACATCCAGAGGTAGACCTCGATCTCGTCACGATCGAGGTGCGGCAGCAGACCGGCGAGAAGCGCTGGCTGCGGGCAGATGCCGCCGCAGTCGAACCACTCGGTTTGCGGATCGTGGATCGGATAGCTGTAGGGCGCATTCATGTACCGGGTGTCCTGGTAGTCGTCCAGAATCCAGCCGCCTTGTTTGCTCTCGGACTTATAGAGTCCGGAAATCAGCAGATAGACCGAACCTTCCAGTGTTTCACGAATCCAGCCGTAGTCACGCCCGCGGCAATAGAGGCGGGACGGATAGTGTGGTACCCAGCGCCCGTCGCGCAAACGGACCAGCGGGCTGTGCCGGCGCGACGCCTCGAACCCGCGGCGCAGGTCGCGCCCAAAGGCGTCCGCCTCCCGGCGATAGCGTGTGGCCTCGGCATGGCCGAATTTCTCCAGCGCGGCGGCCGCGCTGTCAAGCCCGCGCCAGGTCAGGCAGTTGGTGCTCAGCCAGTAGAAGAAGTCCTCCACGTCCTCGAGCGCGCCGGCCGGCAGAAAACCGCGTTCCCAGCCGCGCGAGTGCGGCAGGTTCTTGAGCGTCTCGCGGCGTTGGCGCGCGATCCATTCGGCGCCTTTGATGACACTGTCCGCCACGCTGGCGAACCACGCGCGGTCGCCCGTGTGCAGAAAGTGCTGCGCCAGCGCCCACAAGGCCCAGCCGTGATGCTGATTGTAACTCTGTCCCTGCTCCCAGCCGCCGCTGCCGTAGAACACCCCGTCGTGGTCCGTGAAACGGCCGTGCAGGCCGACGGTCCCCTGGTACTTCACCCATGCGCCCAATCGCCGTCGGACGTCGTCCGTCATGCCGCGCTGCTGGAGTTCCTCGACGATCATCACCGACTCGTTGGTGAAGTTACCGTAGGTGCAGGCCCCGACCGACGTGCTGACAATATGCGGATCGTCTGGATGCCCGTAATCGCTCATCACGACCATCGGTAGATGCCCGGTGTACACCGCGTTCAGATGCGGATCCGGCGTCTGGATCTGGGCGCTCTGACGGCTTTCCTCCCGCCAGTAGCGCGCCATGTCGTTATAGCAGCCGGCAAAATCCAGCCCGCGCAGGGCCGCGAGTTCCGTCTCCGACTCGACGGCGACAAAAGGAATGCGCGCCAGGAACTCGCAGGTTTCGCCAGGTTGCAACTCCTTGCGGAAGCGCACGCCCGCAGCGGTCGTCTCGGACGTCATGTCCGTCTGGAACGCGAGGCGCGGAACCATCTCGTCCTGGAAGGAACCGCGGATGAGGTCGCCGTCCACAACCAGTTTTTCCCGCTCGCATTTCGGAACCAACGAGTCGGTTATGTCCGTCCGGTTGTGGTCGCGCAGAACCCGGCGGTTCTGCGCACGGGATGACTGGTGGCTGTAGGACACCGGCAACTCTGCCACGGCGGGAGCGTCACCCGTATTCTCGAAGGAGAAGCGAACCAGTGCCACCATTGTCGCATCCGGCGCCGGTTCGCCGGCCAGAATGGATTGCGTCAGCGGCACCGCGAAGCACTTTTGCCGGACACGCACAGCATCGCGCCGGAATTGCTGGTTGTAGGCCATGACCGGCCAGGGATCATTATGCCGAGCTTCCGCCGCCCACAGGTCGAAACCGAAAAAGAGGCGCGCCAGTCCCGCGTTCTTCCACTTGGGTGTATCGCGCCCCTCGGGTCCCCCCCACCACTGGTTTCGCTTCACCAGCCAGTCTGTCAGCTCGATATCGCCACAGGGCTCGATCCAGAATTTCTGGCGGGCGTGCCGACAGCCGCAGACATAGGGCATGGGGTGCGGCCGGGGCTGACCGTTCATGGCGCCGGCGAGAGATTGTTCCGGCAGTGCCGTAACCTCGGCGGTCACTGTGCGGTGCCCTTTGATGCGCTCCCGGTAGGCGGCAAAGGTCTCCGGGTTCCCGGCGCGGACAATGAAGATGCCGGCGTCGGCAAACCAGATCGGGCCTTCCGCGTCCAGCGAGGCCAGCGCAATCGTGAAGGCGTTCCGGCCCAGATCGAAGCGGACGTGCGCGCCGTCGTTGGCGTAACGGTGCACAGGCTCCATGTGATCGAGTTCAATCTCAAAGGCCGCCTGCCGGCCCGCGCCGACATGGATGTCTGTGGCCGTCACGCGCGTGCCGCCACCGGCCTGCACCGCGCGCACAACCGCGTTGTAGCCGCTCACCCCGATGGTCTTCGCGGCGGTCCTCCGGCCGGCGTGCAGTTCGACGCGCAGTTTGCTGCGCGCCGGCTGCGACCGGGTAAAGACCCGTATCGCCTTGACGCCCACCGCGCTCTCCGCCACGCGTACGCCGAGGGTGCGCCGGAAGCCCACCGCGTAGTCCGCCACATCCGGCAGTTCCGCAGTCAGCGGCTGGAACGAGAAGACCAACGTCTTCTTTCCGCGCCGAACCACGCGGGGCGCGGCCGGCACCCATTCCGGCGTGAAGGGATCATCCATCCGGAACCAGCCGACGGACATGGGTCGCTGCTGGTCCATCTCCATCGTGCGCTCGATGCGTATCCCGGGCCAGTGCTTGCGCAGGTACTGCAAGCCGGCAGTCGCGGGTGCTGGGCCGACGAAATCCACCTCGACGGTTTCGATGTCCCGCAGTTCCTCGAACTTCAACTCCCCCGCCGGCGCGTTGGGCAGGGCAAATGGTACAATGTCGAAACGTTTCATGGCTGCTGTTCTCCTTATTCGCCGTCCAACTCCCGGCGTTTGTTATTCAGGAACCGAACCAGTTTATCCTTGCCTGGGAGTTCCAATTGGTATTTTGAGACGAATAGCCGGTTGTCCATGGCGGCCAAGGCGTACTCGACAAAGGCATGGTCTTTGCCCGTGCAGAGCAACAGGCCGACAGGAGGCTTGTCGCCTTCGACCCGCATGTGCTTGCCATACCATGTGACATAGGTGTTCAGTTGCCCGATGTGCTCATGGCGAAACTCGTCCACCTTTAGGTCCACCAGCACGTGGCACTTCAGAACGCGGTGATAGAACACAAGGTCAACAAATCCGCGGGTCTTGCCGATGACGATGCTCTTTTGTTGAGCCTCCAGGCAGAAGCCGTGGCCCAGTTCGAGTAAGAAATCGCGCAGCTTCTCGACCAACGCCGCCTCCAGGTCGGTTTCGGCCACGGCGTCCTTCGCGCGCAGACCGAGGAACTCGAAGATGTAGGGATCGCGAATGGCCAGCTTCGGTTCCGTCGTCTCTGCGCCCGCCTTGACCATCGCGGCCAGCTTCTCCTTGTCCCGCGAAAGTCCGGACCGCTCGAAATAGAGCGTCGCGATCTGCCGTTTGAGCTGCCGCACCGACCAATTGCCGCGGATGCATTCGATCTCGTAGAAGGCGCGCTTGAGGGGATCGTCTAGCGCCATCAGGTCTGTTAGATGCGTGAACGACAACTGATCAACCAACATGCGGCGTGGCGGGCGCAATTCGGAAATCACCGATTTCTGATTGTTTCTCTTCGGAGCTGTCGGGCAGGGAACCGAAATAGGCGTCCCGCTAGATTCGGAAATCACCGATTTCCGAATCTCGGGGTATGTATCGAAGAGTTGGCGACACAAACCCAAATATCGCCCCGTATAGCACCGGTCAAGACACTCCTGCAATCCCTCAGCCAGGTGTTCAAGCAAACGCATCCCGTACTTAGCCCTGTCCGCGCCATGTTGCTCGTATTCTCGGATGTAACCTCCGATTACCCAGTTTCGAACGGTCAACGCTGTGTTCACCGTCCGGCTGACAGCCGTCGCACACTGCTCGTGAGTCGCACGAATCGCCGCAACCAAGGCGGAGAAGTCCATTTCGCTGGCACGAACCGGGGGCCTCACCTTTCTGATATCCGCCCGCAATCCCTTGTTGTTAGTCCGCTTGTTTCTCATTCCTTCACCTCCACGGTCTCGATGTCCCGCGACTCCTCGAACTTCAACGCCCCTGCCGGTGCGTTGGGCAGGGCAAAGGGGGCAATGTCAAAACAGTTCATTTTCTTATTCCTCTCTGCTTTGTCCATTTCGGTGGACGACTACGGCGACGACTACGGTGGACGATTGTGAAGCATCTCTCCGTAAGCCGTAGTCATCGCCGTAGTCGTCAACCGAGTTTCACGGTTCGGCTTGAGCCAACCCATGTGCGGGCGCACGTCCTCGAGCCAGTAGCCGTACCTCCTATAAACTCACGCGCGCGCCGGCCTGATCACGCACACTGCGGCCTGTTCCTGCCACACCCCGGACTCCTGCAGGCGCAAGCCGTCGCGTTCGAGAGTAGCGCCATCCACCACGCTGTTTTCATTGGCCGTGGCGCCGATTGATCCTAGAAACGGCTATAGACTGTAAGGCTATAAGGTTGAAAATGAACAGGTTACGGTTAGATTCGCACGCACCCAATGGTGAATCAACCACATTTGCATAACCGATTGCCCTCCAATCCTTACAGCCTTACAGCCTCACAGTCTTCTGCCCTTTTTAGGTTGATCAGAAATCGCTTTTCGGCAGCCCCCGGTCGGCATCGACCCGCACGGGCCGAAAACATACCGGAATCGGTCTGACGCAGCGATCTCATGGGGAAAAGCATGGCAGAAGTGGGGAGAAACGTCAAGATCACCGCCACCCAGTGGCTTTGGGGCGGATAAAGCAGAAAAGTTGTTTCCCCTTCGTTGTCCCGATCGTTGTCACGATCATTGTCGCCTCCCATCGTTGTCACGATCATTGTCGACAAAGATCGAGACAAGGATCAAGACAAGGATGACAAGCGACAAAGATCGAGACAAGGATCGCGACAACGATCGGCTTCCCCTTGACCGATCTTTCCTCGTCGCCCGTAATCGTCGGCCGGGCTTGCGCTTTCAGACGACGATTACGGGCCGAACAGACGAAGAATAAAGACGAAGTAAAAGCCGATTTCCGCCATTATTTGCTTGACTGGCTCTTGCAATAGCCGGGTTACAGGTTCTCATACATTCAAGAGCCTCACCTATGTTGTTATGTCAAATGCGTGGGGTGCGCTGTCTGCCAGGAGAAGCCATTCGGCCATCCACGCGGAGCGTCCCTCAAGGTTTTGTCTGCTCAGCTCTTGTTGATCTTCGCTGAGATACGGACATTCAGCCGGGATTACATAGGGGGCTAGAAGCCTTCGACTGACCGCCATAATTTCACTGTCTGTCATGGCTTTGTCTCCAGTATTCCCCTTGCCAGGATCATCAACTGGCGATGCTGTTCAGGCAATGGGACTTTTGTCTTTCGCCATTCCGTGCGAAGGCTTGTGAAATCGCGCACGTAGTCGCCGGCCAGGGATTGCATTTGATCAATCCGCCTCTGATCCTCCTGCATTCTGTCGTCCTGCTCAACAGCAAGGGCAGATACTACTTCGGATCTCGCCGCATTCTTCAAAAGGAGTTCAACAGCTCTACGGCTGCATGCTGCGGATTCAACCGGCCAGCGTTTCACCGCGCGCGACAGCAGCTCATAATCCTGCAAGTAAGTCAGCGCCAACTCCGGCGAATTTCCTTCCAGGCCCGCCACTTCCGCCAGTGCGCCTATTATCGAATAATCACGCAAGCGTCGGGTCTGCTTCAGTTGAACCAGCGACTCGACATCAACCACGTCAATGTTTTCAATCCTCATCGCGCGTTTCCACATTCGCTCCAGGTCGGGAATGCGTGGCGGTCGCGTACAGAAATCGGTACGTATTCGAAACCCTGAATCCGCCAGGAATTCGAAATGACTTGTCAATCCAAGTTTCAGCCAAATCGGATGCAGCGGAACTCCAAGCCGGTATTGAGCGCCATGTTGTCTTAACACGCCAAGAATGGCGTTACAGGAAGCCTCTGCTTCGCGGACAATCCAATCGCCATCTTTCGAGAAAGCGGCAATACCAAACACAACGCAGGCCTGCCCGGAACTCAGCAGAACATCCGCACCAGCCTTTCTAAATTCATTGTGAAGTTCGAGATATGGATTCTTCATTTAATTGACTCGAAAACGCTTTTCGGCACACCCTGATCGGCCTCGGCCCGCACGGGCCGAAAACAGGCCGGAACCGGTCTGACGCAGCGATCCCATGGGGAAAAGCATGGCAGAAGTGGGGAGAAACGTCAAGATCACCGCCACCCAGTGGCTTTGGGGCGGATAAAGCAGAAAAGTTGTTTCCCCTTCGTTGTCCCGATCGTTGTCACGATCATTGTCGCCTCCCATCGTTGTCACGATCATTGTCGACAAAGATCGAGACAAGGATCGCGACAACGATCGGCTTCCCCTTGACCGATCTTTCCTCGTCGCCCGTAATCGTCGGCCGGGCTTGCGCTTTCAGACGACGATTACGGGCCGAACAGACGAAGAATAAAGATGAAGTAAGGCTTGCGCGCCATACTTTGTCTTTCATCTTCGTCCTTCTACTTTGTCTTTCGCCTTCTCTTCCGCACCACTACAAACGGCGGTCCGTCGCTGCAACGCTTGCCCGTCAACGAACCGGGGCGGGCCGGCTTGCGCCTGACCCACCCCGCGTCGCTTCCTTCTTTTGTAATCGATTAAGCGTAGCCGGGTAAGTGTGGCGATCAAGTGTGAGCACGCAACACCCGCCACGCCATTCGGGGCACTTTATCGCCTACCGCATCATGATCACGGTGCCGGAGGGAGGCAGGATCCGGTAGCGGATGATCACGACGCCGGAGCCGCCGTTGCCGCCTGGATGCTCGCCACTACTTCCTCCACCGCCACCGCCACCGCCACCGCCGCCTTTCCCGTCTTCGCCCGGATACCCATCGTAGCCATCAGTTCCTTCGCCACTATTGCCCTTTCCGCCACCGCCATCGCCACCGTTGCCTCCTCCCCTTGACTCGACGCCGCCACAACCACCGCCGCCGCCCACAACCAGCACTTCCGCAGCGCCTCCGGTCGTGAGCGTCAGGTTCGTAGCGCTGGCGGAGTTCGTGAAGATGTGCGCGATCCATTTCGTGCCGCCCGCGTCCGTATAGTACGTCACGGTTCCGCCCGTAGCCGTAGCTCACCGCGATGTCGTTACGGCCGCCAGCGTGGCGCTGGCGCTGTTGTTCGCCGTGCCGGTGGCATAGTAACCCGGGGTCAACGTCAGATCCACGGTCTTCTGCGCGTCGCGTTTCATCACCGGCGTCACGGTGATCAGTCCCGTCGTCGAGCCCTGCGCGATCATCACCGCACCGCTGACCGGGGCAATGGTGTAGCAGTAGGTCCTGTTCGCCTCAAGAGCGATATTAGTGCTGAAGGGAGTCCCGTCCCCATATGTTCGCGGCCTGTTCCCGCCACACCCCGGTCGACGGGCAGCCCACACAGCCGTTCGAGCCAGAAGCGTTCCGTAGTTCGATGAAAGAAGCGTGCCGCAGTCCCAGGTCGCAGTTATTGCAGCATCAGCCATGCCCTTCTCCTGCTCTCCCGGCCGGAGTTTATACCAATTCCGCTCCAGTTCCGTCACGTCGATCCGCGTGGGGCGTTTGTTGGGCTGCTGTTGGAATTCACTCCCGTCCCTCCAGCTCCCTTACCACTTCACCCGCCAGATCGAGCAGCTTGGCATCCTCGGTGGCTTGCATGTAGCGGTAGCTGAACCGGCCCCCGACCAGCGACTCGGTCCGCTCGTCCAGATAGCGGCCGGCCCGCACGGCCAGATCGGCGCCAAGCTTCTTCTCCGCCAGCGCGGTCTCGATGAATAGGATCGCCTCGGCCACTTCCATGCCCTCGCGGAAGGCCTCGAACCGCTCCGTGGCCACCGGGCCGTCAGGGCCTGGGTAGAGCAGGGCCGCCGTACTTCGTCCGGGCGGGCTCATATTCATTCCCCGCGCAACCGCCAGCGTGTAGTACCCGCCAACCGGCTTACGCAAGGGGAACAGGTCCACTCCGAAATCGCTCACGCCATCCATCCCCGAACGCACCATCTCCTCACCGATGCCGCGGCAGAGCGGCAACAGCGACTGGTCGTTGAGATTGCCGCGATACGCATTGGCGAAGGTCAGACGCCGCGGTTGTGGCAGCAGGACCGGCACCCCCCGGCGCTGCGTCGGCCGGCGACAGTAAAAGATGCCGCTGGCATGGCGCACGACCATGTCGTTGATCTTCATGTCCCGCCCCCCGCTGTGACTGCCGTAGCTCCACTCGGCGCCTGGCCAGCTCCGGGCCACTTCGCTGTAGTCGCCGGAGACGCCCCAGCTCGTGCACAGGCCGAAGGTCGTGTGCTCCAGCCATCCCCGCGCTTCGACCTTCTTGCGAATCGCTTCGAACACCGGCTGCCAGAAAGCCTGCTCGGAATCCTTGACGTTGGCCGGATAGAGCGATTTGTATTTCATCTTCTCGATCTTGCCCGTGGCCGGATCGAGCACCGAAACGCTGTCGGGAAGATCTGGCTGGTTGAGCCCTCCGCTGGCGAACACGCTCAAGCGCAATGAGTGCGGCTTGCCCACGGAGTTGGCAACCATATTCAGGTACTTGTCGAAGACCGTAAAATCAGCCTTCCAGGAACCGTCCGCCTGCTTGATCCAGCGCACCAGCGACTCGGGGTTGCCATCCGGACCGTGGTAGTCCACCACCAGAAAAGCCTCTGCCTGCCGCGAATTCACCTCGGCCATCAGCGCGCGCGCCTTGCCCATCAAGTCGAAATGCCGGTCCGACCAGCGCGGCACCCCGTAGTGCCGGGAGACCTGCTCATCGGAATGACACAGGAAGTTCTGCATCCGCCAGTCCGCCGGATCCGGCATGGTATAGTGACTCACCCTGACCCGCAACGGGACGTTCGTGGCCTCCAACCCCTCGGCCGAAATGGACGCCTGCCCCTCGTACAGCCCCGGGGCGGCATCCCGCGGAACCCGCACCGTAAACCAGAGCGACGCCACCGCGCCGGGAACCCACGGCCGAACAATCGTGGAGTCGCTTCCCCAGCGCGGCAAGATCTCCCCCGGGTTCACCGTTCGGGATTGCACATCCAGGGAGTAAAACCCTTTTCCCTGGGGAGCATTGCTGCTGACCGGAATCTCCGCGGGAATGGCGTCCAGCAGACCATCAAAACGGCCCGCTGCCGTCCAGGACTTGTCCGGACTGGCCGGCACCGCGTAGCGAACGCGCACCGCCGAAGCCGGGAGCTGCGTGGCGGAGTTCATGCCTGCAGAGCGCGCAGGTTGTCCGCTGCCGCCGGGCTTCTGTTCTTTCGTGTCCTTCCGATCGTTCTCGTCGTCGTCCTCGTCCTCGTCCTCGATTCGACCGCTCGATAACGAGGACCGCTTCGCTGAGGACGAGTACGATCCGGGATGCCAGACGAGATCCCCCACCGTCACCTTCAGCCCCTTGATCGCCTGGTCGGACCCGACCGCCAGACGGCCGGAAAACACCGAATTGCGGGCCGCAGAGATCTCGATCAGCCGCAACGGTTCGGCGGGGCTGTCGCTGTCGTAGACCGTGAGCGTATCGCACGGCGCACAATTCCAGAGCCGGATGCCCTTGCTCCGGGGCGCCGCCGCCACGCCCGCGCTCGACGGCGAGACCGTCAGCGCCGCGCTCAACAGCCCGATCGGGGGCCAGGCGCACTCGTTCCCGGCCTTGGTGGCCCCCTTGAGGTTCACCGGCGCGGCATGGACTTCGACAGTCACCACGTTGACCCCCTTGCGCAACAACGCGGCCGGGATCTCCACATCCTTCAAATGGCGCTCGCGCAGCTTCAAGCGATCGCGGTTTTCGCTTGCGTGCTGCGAGATGGGGATCAGTTTGCCGTTGGCCAGCACCCAGGCCTCTTCGGGATAATCCTCCGCCACCTCGTCCGGATTCCCGGCGCCGGCCGGCAGATGCTGGCGCGCCAGTTCCTTGCCGTTGACATACACCACCACGCCGCCCCAGTAATCCAGGGAGAGGCGGCAGGCACTGACCTTCGTCGGGTCCGCAATCTCGAACCGGCCGCGGGCATACATCACCGCCGTCTCATAGGGACGCAGGATGAAGGGCGATTCCTGACCTGCCACCGGACCGATCAGCCCCGGGACCGGCCACTGCGCGCGCAGCCAGGAACCGTCATCAAAGGCGGCATCCGCCCAATCGGCGGCCGGTTTCGGCGAAAAGAACGCCGCAGCCGGCTCGGGACCGGGCAGCACTCTGACGTCGCCGCCACCATGGGCCGGATTCGGGCTTCCCAAGGCATTGTAGGCTGACGACGCTGGGTCTATCTCTTTCGCAACGCGACCGGGTTCCAATTCGTCCATCCCGTATCCGTTGCCCCAGTTGATTCGCTTGCGGCGCAGCACCCCATTGGTATCCCGCATATGGGATGCCCCTTCCACATGGAAGTGCCGCCAATACGTGCTGTTGTCCAGCACTATAACCGCGCTCGCGTTGGCCCCTTGCTCCGCGCCGCTCACGCCGCTCGCCGTCACCGCAAGCCAGAGAATGGCCAGGGCTACGGCGGTCAGTACTCGTTTCGCTGCTGCGATCTTGCCTGTCTGGTTCATTCCGGCTCCTGTTGGTTTCAGATCAGTGTTCACTGTTCAGTGTTCAGAATTCGGATTCCACCGTAGTCGTCGCCGTAGTCGTTCACCGATCCTGAATTCCTGAATAGTTGCCAGAGTCGCATATTGATGGCTCATCAGGCTTCCATCCTTCCTCTCAAGACCAACCTTCCATCGTTTTCCGTCACTCCAACCCACGTCGGACGTTCCTCCGGCGAGTGATTGGGCCGGTGCAGGGTCATCCACAACCGGCCGTCGAAATCCCGGAACAGCATGCCATGTCCGCCGTCTTGTGCAAAGATCGCTTCGTCGGACTGCCGCCACGGCCCTTGGATGCTCCCGTCGCTGACGGCATATCCCATGGCATAGGCGCCATTCAGGCCGATCGTGGACCAGAGCATCAACAGTTTGCCGCTCGCCAGCCGGTGGAGAAATGGCCCGTCGGTGACCTGGTTTTTCGGGCCCAGATGCTGCGCGAACGGGTGCGACCAGCTAGCCGCGGATGCGCGAAACAGCAACTCCGGCTTACCAGCTGCACACCGCAGATCATCGCTCAACCGAACCGCGCACATCTCGCCATCCCCCACCTGCACCCATTCGCGACAGAAGACCATCCACGGCGTGCCGCCCGGATCCACGTACAGGGTTCCATCCAGGCACTCCCACTCCCGCGGCGTGACCGGCCCGTCGCTGTGCGGCCGGTACGGACCTTCCGGCTTATCGGCCGTGAGAATCTGCGTGCCGCGCTGGCGGCCATCGCGCGCAAACGTGGCGAACAGGTAGTAGCGCCCTTTCCATGCATGGCATTCCGGCGCCCAGAACTGGGTGTTGGACCAGAAGTCCGCCGGCGGCCGGAACGCGGGAATCGGACCGTCCCAGTTCACCAGATCGCGGCTCGCATAGCAGTCGAAACCGATTCCCGGCCCGGACCAGATGTTCTTGTCGGTCGTGCCGAACAACAGGTACCGCCCCTCTCGCGGCAGGGGCAACACAAACGGATCACGCATTTGGATGTCAGAGCATTTTATCGTCATGTCCGCACCTTGTTTCCTTCTTCCCCAGGGCGGGCTCACGCCCGCAATCCAAGCTTTGTCGCGAGCTTTGTCGGGAACTTTGTCGACAAAGCTCGCGACAAAGATGCGATACTTATGCGTCGCACTTCATCACAGAACAATCTACCTCTGCGCCAGTTCCCGGGACAGATCGAAGTAGAGCTTGACCGCCGGGCCCGGCACGTTCCACGGGATGTGGTTGCCAATACACATCATGTAGCCGCGGCTCATCCGGCCGGTCTCCACCATGCTCTCGACCATGGCGCGGATCTCGGCCGGTTTGTTGCGCATCAGGATGCGGTTGTCTCCCTCGCCGGCAATGAAACAGTCCTGGTGACGCCGCGCGATGGCCTTGTAGTCGGTGTACGGTTCGCTGATGATCCCCAGCGCCCCCAGGGCCATGACGTCGTCCACGTAGGCATCCATGCAGCCGTCGGACATGAACACCGCATCCTTGCCGCCCGCCTTCAGTATCCCCCATAGCTCCTCGTACGCCGGAAAGATGAACCGCTTCATCCACTGCGGACTGCACACCGGGCCGCGGCTCATGACGATGTCGTCGTGGCACGTCACCCGGTCGATCGGCAGGCGCGCGAAGACCCGGAAAACGCGGCGGTTGATCTCAAGGAACTCGTCCATGATCCGTTCGAACCGCGGATCCAGGCTGCACTCAAGAAAAAGTTCCCAGCCGAACGTCAACAGCGGCCACATGAACATCGTGTTGTAGAACCAGCCGTCGGTCGCCCGGCCCGGCGGGTTGGCGCGGAACACGTGCGGCCATATCTTCTGCATGGATCGGGCGACGGTTTCCTCGCTCCGGAAGTCCAGGTTCATGATCACATGCGGCCAGTCCGTGAAGTCGCCCTTTTCCAACGGGCTGAAGGCGAACACCTCTTCCGGTCTCCTGAAAAACGCTTCTCCATGCTGGAAAGTGCCTGTTTCACTGTCGCCCCAGCGGACCGTGTGCGCGTCTTCATTCGAGCTCGGACCGCCCGATCCACTGAGCTTGGGACGAGGAACAGGGATGTCCTGTTCCGGTACATACAGCGAAAGTTCGGGATAGAGATCCTTCAGCTTGAGCCGACATAGGCGCGGATGCTCGTAGTAATCTATGCCCGTCAGGAATGTCTCCGCGTCCGGATTGGACCAGTGTTCCCAGTGCACCATCTGCTTCGGACCGCGTCCGTGCAGGGTTTCATAGTAAG
>CAZOJL010000094.1:0-13940 GCA_964580075.1 uncultured Akkermansia sp.
CAAAAGTCAGTTCCGGGTAGGCGCCTGGCCGGTGGCGGTTCTTTCGGCGAAAATGCTCGATGTGGCCGCCGTAGAAAATCTGACTCTCGCAATAGGCACAGCGAAGGCCCCAGATCACGTATTCGGAATCATCATCGTCATCGGCGCGGCACTGTTGGGCTTGCATACGCTGAAGCGCGAGGCGGATTAGCCGCTTGCAGTCGGAATGCAAGTTGTCCCAAGAATGCTTGTGGTGGTCATAATGGTCCAAACATGCAGGCGCGGGAACAACAGTACGATCCAGTTTGTGCATGGTAATCAGCCCTTCGTCTGCTGTTGATTCCGAAGTTTGAACGACTGAAAGCGAAGCAGCCGGTCTGCATCCAGAATGACCGGGTGCTTCTCGCCGTACAGTTTCACTAACTTGCCCCGAAGGTCACGACCACCGTCGGTATCGTGTAAGCCGGATTCGATGAGCGCTGTGTAATCTGCAAGCCATTTGGCTTCTTCCACTGGCGGCACCGGATTGACCTTCATGACGTCGTTCAAGACCACTGCGCTTTCGACGCCTTTGATCTCTTCATCGGGCATAGGAGCGGTCCAGGCTCCGTCTGAGTCTTCCTTGAGAAGCCGGATATTCTCGCGTTTTACCGTGGTGAGCACCTGCGGACTGTGCGTGGTGACGATGAACTGGGTGTTCGGGAACGCTTTCATTAAGTCCGAAAGAACGCGCTGCTGCCAGGATGGATGCAGGTGCAAGTCGATTTCATCCACCAGCATGATGGCGGGTGCCCGCGCGGGCTGAGGTTCGCGTAATGGGAAAATAGAATCTGTGTCATCAATGTAGTGCGCATTCGCCAAGCCAAGGCGGCGTGCGAAATCCATGCCAAGAGCCAGCATGGCTTGGTATCCTTGGCTCAGTTGTGAAACCTGAAGTTCGCACTCTGTCCTCTTATCCGTTACAACGAACTTGTGCTTGGCATTGAAGCGAGGGTTCTCATAAGCCTCGCCGAGTATGGCGACTAGGGTTGCGCGCACAAGTTCAAGAGGCGGGTATTCGATGAAATCTTCCGGCGCGACGCCTTTATTGGCGCGCAGTTCAGTTGTTTCGGCAATGTCGAACCACTTAAGCATTTCCTTGAAATCGCTTAATGACTTCAGTGCGCCCACGAGAGCGGACGTTGGGTGGTTGTAATCAACTTTGGATACTCGAAGACGTTCGGGAACCACAATCCAGCCTCGACGTGCACCGTAGTAAGCAAACACAGGCAAAGGTATTGCGCTTGCCGTCTTAACGCTTTCGAGGACTTCGGATGCAAACGCTGTGAGATCAATCTGTCCAATTGCCTCACAGGGCTTTTTGACTTGAGCAGAGGGTCGCCAATTATCCCAGCGTAAACCCGTTGTAGTCTCAACAACAACCTGGGCATAGTCGCTTGACCCCCAACGATCTTCGCCCCCACGGCCTTCCCACGATTCTAATCGGAAGTCGGTGTCTTCAATGCCCGGACCGGACAACCGTTGGTTAGCGGAGGATAGGAGACGAAGTATGGGGGAAAGCCCTATGGCTATACCATCCAGCAGGGCTGTCTTTCCGCCCCCGTTTTCAGCCACAAACACGGTCAATTGAGGATGAAGATCAACCGTGATGTTGCCGAAACAACGGAAGTTTCTGAGCGTAATATTTTTGAGATGCATATTGGCACCACTTTCTATTGTGACGGCCCATCAGCAAGTTGGAGTAAGTCTCCGAGATCGTAGTTCACGCTGGCCACGCCCCAGCCCGGCTCGGTGTCGAACGGGTTGCGGATGTAGTGGGGGCCGTCCGTTGCATTGTCCTCGCCCACGAGCACGATGGCGAGGACGAACTTGTCGGCCTGGTTGCAGGCGTAGAGCATTTCGTTGCGGGTGATTGTGACTGTCCCGGCGCCCTGAACGCGCCCCTTGACCTCGATGTGCCTGGCCTCGGGCTGCTTGCCGTCCACGGCAGGAGGATGAGAGGTTAGGTCCCACCCGCATTTCAGCGCGGAGACATCCACGACTCGGCAGCCGCGCGCTTCTTCGGTGCGGCGGACGGCGTCCATGGCTATCCTTTCGATACGCGCACGGGCGATTGGGTCGGCTGAAAAGACAGGGACGGCCTCCGCAGGGGATTCGCCCCGCAGCCGCCGGAGCAGGCCGGCAGGGATGACGAGGGCGCCGCCCAG
Source organism: uncultured Akkermansia sp. (assembly GCA_964580075.1). Classification (GTDB taxonomy): domain Bacteria; phylum Verrucomicrobiota; class Kiritimatiellia; order RFP12; family JAAYNR01; genus VGWG01. The sequence continues at coordinate 2,187 of CAZOJL010000094.1, forward strand.
CGCCACGGGCGTGGACGAGGTTACATGGCGCATGGACTGGAGTTCGCGCTTTCGGTTTTCGAGGCGGCCCTCCAGGTCGGCAACCGTTCGGCGGGCGTTTTCCAGGTTGAGACGCACGTCCTTGCCGGCTTCCTGGTCTTCCTTGAGTCTGATCCAGCGGTCGGACCAGAAGGCGATCTCCTTGGTCAGGCGCTCGTGTACGGCGGCCAGGGTCTTGTCCACATGGGCAATGCGGCGACCGGCAACCTCCTGAAAATGCTCCGGCACAAGCGTGGCGGCAGCAAGTGCAAGGGCACGCTTTTCTTGGTCCACGCGTACCCACGGGGCGGACATCAGGTCCTTCAACAGGCCGAGGTCAACCGACGACAGCGGTTCGAGGTCGAGGTGGGGCGCCCATCCAGCAAAGACGGCGGTGCCGTCGGGTGCAACGCGCACGAATTGCAGGCGCTTGGAAAGAACCTGTCCGTCGCCCGACTTGATCTCGTGGGTGAGCAGGAAGAGCAGGTGCGGATGGTCCCCTTCGTCCGACGGGTCTACGAGCACCGCCCCCTGGCGGAGCAGGTTGCTGTGCTGTTCCAACAGCAGGTCGCTGACCGCCAGCATGAGCGGATGACCGGGGTGCAGCATGGCGGCGAACGGCGCGCCAGGCCTGTCCAGCGGGCGCACAGCCTCGCGGGTGAAACAGACGCGCTCGTAGCGTTTGAGGACGGGTGCAAGGTCGCGCCGGTTCCGGCCGGTGATCAGCCGGTCGCGTTCCCGGATCGACGCGGGGACATGGGTAATCTCGAATCGGGCAGCCTCACGGGGGTGAATGGTGCCGCCCAGCGCCTCGAATGCCTTCATGAAGAAGGATCGAACGAAATAGGGTTGCAGGCGACGGGCCTCGGCCTTTTCCATTTCCTCCTTCACGGCAAAAAGCCGATCGGGACTCATGGATTCCTGGGCGAGCGCGTTGCGGTCGAGAATGCCGCGGATGTGGTCGTGGTCGAAGGCGTTCTCAACACGCTGGCCAAGCCGGGCGCGAACGTCCGGCTGGTCGCCATATCGAACGGCTTGCAGGAGCAGTTCCTTGAGACTGGTTCCCTCAAACACCTCACCAAGAACGTCAAAGACACGTCCATGCAGCGCGGCACTCTCCACCCGCAACTTCTCCAACAGGCGGAAGTAAACATCGCCTTCGCGGGTTTCTTTGGCCACCAGGTTCCAGAGGTGACATACCTCCTGTTGGCCGATGCGGTGGATGCGGCCAAAACGCTGCTCTAGGCGGTTGGGGTTCCACGGCAGGTCATAGTTAACCATCAGGTTAGCGTTCTGGAGGTTTACACCCTCACCGGCGGCGTCGGTGGCGACGAGAATGCGGACCTCCGGGTCGGACCGGAAGAGGGCTTGAAGGCGTCGCCGTTCATCGCGGTGGGTGCCGCCGTGAATGGTCACAATGGCCTCCGCGTTGCCGAGAACGCCGGCGATCTTTTGATGAAGGTAGTTGAGCGTGTCGCGGTGCTCAGAGAATATGATGAGTTTGCGCTGGCGGCCACCGGCATCGCGCATTTCGGGGTCGTTCTGTAGTAGGCGAGACAGTTCCTCCCACTTGCGGTCCTGACCGGAGGCAACCACGGCCTTGGCTTGGTCCTCGAGCCCCTGAAGGATCGCTACCTCCTGCTCCAACTCAGTGATGGTCCGGGAAGCAGTGGCCTGGTCAACCAGTGTTTCCTCCAGGTTCTCCTGCTCGTCAGCACTCAGGTCGTCGTCATCCTCGGGGACCTCAGACATGGTCTCCGCGAGGGCCTGTTGACCACGAATACCGAGTTTCTCTTCGCGGATGCGGCGTTCGAGGCGCTCCTTACGGCGTTTGAGCGACTGGAAGATCGCCTCGGGGCTGGAGGCAAGCCGGCGCTGGAGGGCGGTCAGGGCGAAACCAACGGAGCCCTTGCGGGAGCCTTCGAGTTGATCGGCCTTGCCCATTTCCGTCTGCACGTAGTGGGTCACAGCTTCGTAGAGGGCGGCCTCAATTTCCGAAAGGATGTAGTTGACCGTGTACGCCCGGCGTTCAGGAAAGAGGGGTGTGCCGTCGAACTTCACCATTTCCTCTTTCACCATGCGGCGCATGAGATCAGAGCAATCCACCTTGTGGACACCGTCACGAAACTTCCCGTAGAAGCGGTCGGAGTCCAGCAAGGAGAGGAAAAGTTGAAAATCCTCTTCCTTGCCGTTGTGCGGGGTTGCCGTCATGAGAAGTAGGTGCCGGGTGTGCTGGCCGATCTTCTCAGCCAAGACGAACCGCTTGGTGCGTTTGAGTTCCCGGCCGTAGAAGTGGGCCGACAGCTTGTGGGCCTCGTCGAACACAACAAGATCCCAGGCCGCGAGGCAGAGTTTCTCCTGGTCTTCCTCGTTCCGTGACATCTGGTCGAGACGGACGATGAGATAGTCGTGATCCTCGAATGGATTCCCGCTGGGCGAATGGGTCTCAAGTTCCCGTGAGAAGATTCGGAACTCCAGTCCAAACTTCTCGAACAGCTCATCACGCCATTGCTCCACAAGGCTGCCCGGCGCGACGACGAGGATGCGCCGGGCGTCAGCGCGCATCAGCAATTCGCGCATGTAAAGACCGGCCATGATGGTCTTGCCAGCACCGGGGTCGTCGGCAAGCACGAAGCGCAAAGGCGTGCGCTCCAGCATCGCCTCGTAAACAGCCGTGATCTGATGGGGAAGCGGCTCCACATTCGAAGTATGGACCGCCATCATGGGGTCGAAGAGGAATGCGAGGTCGATGCGCTTCGCCTCGACCGCCAGTTTGAAATCCTCGCCATTGCCGTCAAACGCCCAAGGCCTCTCCTGTGTCGCCACGGTGATTGCAGGCTCGTCACTCCGGCCCAGGAGCCGGTCCTTGAGGACGCCCTCCGGCGTCCTGTAGATGACCTGCACCGCGCCGTCTGCGATGGCCACAACCGCGACGACCGTGGTGACGGCCGCAGGCTCCAAGCCATTTAGGGCTATTCCGGGTGTGACATCCTCAAGGCGCATGTGCAGGACCTTTCGCGTTTGGCGAGCCCACGTCGGCGAAGCCGTCGCCCCCGCCGTGCTTGGCCGCCCCATTCTCAAAGCAGAACGTCTCGCCGGTCGGATCGGCGGCGGCGGGCGTAGGGTGGTCGAAGACGCTGCACAGGTCCAGAAAATGTTCCTGTGCGGCGGAGCGCTCCTTCAATTCCACCTTGCGCCACTTGGAAATGAATTCTGACACGGTCATAGGCCGGAAAGGATACCACGTCAGGAACGACTCGGACAAGAACGAACGCCACAAAAAACTCCGTAGCAGTCGAACAATCAGGGGGGCGGTGGTCTCCCCCACGGTGCCCCGCAGGTATGGCGCTCGCTTCCTGTGCGTTTGTAATTGTGTGGGCTTTTTATCAGCAAAACACTGCATGAAACACCGTGAAACGCTGAAACCGGGCAAACAGTCCGAACAAAGCAAAAGCCCCGCTTTTATTGGTGTTTTTCAATAAAAACGGGGCTATTTCTGGTGGGCGGTGAGGGACTCGAACCCCCGACAGCCTGGGTGTAAACCAGGTACTCTAACCAACTGAGTTAACCGCCCGAATCATGTGCTGGAGGCAGAAAAATACCACACGCGGCGGTATCCTGCAAGCCAATCACTGCCCCACAATCCGGAAGTTTCCGAAACGCAGTTCGCCTCCAGCGGGTGCGTAGATCAAGAGGTTTATCTTGTTGATCTCGGCGGGCAGGGGCAATGCTTCCCGATATTCCCACGCGGTCGTTTCACTCTTGAATGTCTTGGTGGAGCAGACAAAAAAGGCGGCGTTGACCCCGGGCTTGATGTAGAACGGCGCCGTCTCGAGATAATGTCCGCCAATGTCGAGACCGAGTGCCACGCGCGCGCCGCAGGGGAGCAGGCTCTCCACGTCAAACGCCAGTGTGTCTCCCGGTTTGAGCGATAAGGGCGGCTCGCACATTCGGCCGAAGGCCGCCTTCTCTTGGGCACCGACCTGGAACCGCACTACAAAACGCCCATCCGCCTCGACGCCTTCCGCCGGATCGCCCCATTCCTCGTAGAACCATGCCGCCGCGTCACCTGCCTCGCTGACAGGTCGCGTCGTCCCTTCCGGCAGCGCCACGGCAGACGGGTCAGCCGCGCCCCGCATCCCGCTCGCCGCCTTCTCCACGAAGGGCAGATCAATCCCGCCATGCTGACTGAGAAAGTACAGCACGAGGTTGATCCCCATCCGCGTCGCCCCTTCCTGCATTTCCGCCGGGCTGAGACTCGTAAGCGAATCTTTCAGCGGCTGGGTGTGGGGATCGATGTTGAGGCCATCCCCGTAGTCGTTGCGCGTGTAGACCACCGCAACACGGTCGCCCATCCGGATTCCCTCGATGAAATTCTGGCGGTATTTGTCGCCGGGCGGAATCGCGTACTCTTTGTAGCCGTGGGTGAGATCGTAACCGGTCCGCCAACCGCCGAAACGGGCGTCCAGCCGCTCGATCGCCGCATCCGGCAGCACCCGCGCGATTTCACGCCGGAAGGCGCGATCAAAGGTCTCGTCGCGGTAGTGCGTTGAATCGTCGGCCCACAAATGACCCCCTTGCTGCAGATAATCGCGCAGATTTCGCACCTCCGCATCGGTGAAATGGAAGTCATTGTGACCGGTCAGATAGACGAACGGCAGGCGATGGAGTTCGGGTTGGTCGAGCCGAATGACGGTGTCACCCGCCATCAGCGCCATGCCGGTCCGTTCGCGCAGTTGGTGACTGAGGAACATCATCGCCGTCCGCGCGCAATCCCAGTCGCCTCCATATTGTGCCAATGCCAACGTCGCGGAGACCGTACCTTGTCCGCCACCACCGCTCTTCAATGCCAGATCACCGGCCGTGCCGTCATGGCGCTGCTGCGGTTGATCCGTCGCCGTCGGCAGTGAGATGGCAACATCGCGCACCGCGTCCGGTCGGCGCGCCTCGGCGCTGCCTGCCGCGACGGCCTTCGCCGTCTTCCGTTCCTCCGGGCCCCCGTCCGATTCCGATGCGCGGGCCACCGCTGCGGCCGACGGCTTGACCGCGGCCGCCCCCGGTTCACCCGCCGCACGACGCTGCGCGCCCGCCGCAAGCGTGATCGCCTCGGCGGCCACTGCGGCCGGCTTGGAGGCCTGCCGCTCCGGCCCGACTGCTTCGCCGCGCGCGGCTTCCGGCGCCGCGCGTTCCGCGCCTCCCGCCGTGACGAGCGCCGCCACGTCACGCGCCGCGTCGGAACCCGCCGCCACCGGGGCCACAGCATCCGCCGTCGTCTTCCGTTCCGCCGCGCCCCCCTTCGATCCCGATGCGCGGGCCACCGCTGCGGCCGACGGCTTGACCGCGGCCGCCCCCGGTTCACCCGCCGCACGACGCTGCGCGCCCGCCGCAAGCGTGATCGCCTCGGCGGCCACTGCGGCCGGCTTGGAGGCCTGCCGCTCCGGCCCGACTGCTTCGCCGCGCGCGGCTTCCGGCGCCGCGCGTTCCGCGCCTCCCGCCGTGACGAGCGCCGCCACGTCACGCGCCGCGTCGGAACCCGCCGCCACCGGGGCCACAGCATCCGCCGTCGTCTTCCGTTCCGCCGCGCCCCCCTTCGATCCCGATGCGCGGGCCACCGCTGCGGCCGACGGCTTGACCGCGGCCGCCCCCGGTTCACCCGCCGCACGACGCTGCGCGCCCGCCGCAAGCGTGATCGCCTCGGCGGCCACTGCGGCCGGCTTGGCGGCCTGCCGTTCCGGCCCGACTGCTTCGCCGCGCGCGGCTTCCGGAGCCGCGCGTTCCGCGCCTCCCTCCGTCACAAGCGCCGCCACGTCACGCGCCGCGTCGGAACCCGCCGCCACCGGGGCCACAGCATCCGCCGTCGTCTTCCGTTCCGCCGCGCCCCCCTTCGATCCCGATGCGCGGGCCACCGCTGCGGCCGACGGCTTGACCGCGGCCGCCCCCGGTTCACCCGCCGCACGACGCTGCGCGCCCGCCGCAAGCGTGATCGCCTCGGCGGCCACTGCGGCCGGCTTGGCGGCCTGCCGCTCCGGCCCGTCTGCTTCGCCGCGCGCGGCTTCCGGAGCCGCGTGTTCCCCGCCTCCCGCCGTCACGAGCGCCACCACGTCACGCGCCGCGTCGGAACCCGCCGCCACTGGGGCCACGGCATCCGCCGTCGTCTTCCGTTCCGCCGCGCCCCCGTCCGCTTCCGAGGCGCGGGCCACCGCTGCGGCCGACGGCTTGACCGCGGCCGCCCCCGGTTCACCCACCGCATGACGCTGCGCGCCCGCCGCAAGGGTGATCGCCTCGGCGGCCACTGCGGTCGGCTTGGCGGCCTGCCGCTCCGGCCCGACTGCTTCGCCGCGCGCGGCTTCCGGCGCCGCGCGTTCCGCGCCTCCCGCCGTGACGAGCGCCGCCACGTCACGCGCCGCGTCGGAACCCGCCGCCACCGGGGCCACAGCATCCGCCGTCGTCTTCCGTTCCGCCGCGCCCCCCTTCGATCCCGATGCGCGGGCCACCGCTGCGGCCGACGGCTTGACCGCGGCCGCCCCCGGTTCACCCGCCGCACGACGCTGCGCGCCCGCCGCAAGCGTGATCGCCTCGGCGGCCACTGCGGCCGGCTTGGCGGCCTGCCGCTCCGGCCCGTCTGCTTCGCCGCGCGCGGCTTCCGGAGCCGCGTGTTCCCCGCCTCCCGCCGTCACGAGCGCCACCACGTCACGCGCCGCGTCGGAACCCGCCGCCACTGGGGCCACGGCATCCGCCGTCGTCTTCCGTTCCGCCGCGCCCCCGTCCGCTTCCGAGGCGCGGGCCACCGCTGCGGCCGACGGCTTGACCGCGGCCGCCCCCGGTTCACCCACCGCATGACGCTGCGCGCCCGCCGCAAGGGTGATCGCCTCGGCGGCCACTGCGGTCGGCTTGGCGGCCTGCCGCTCCGGCCCGACTGCTTCGCCGCGCGCGGCTTCCGGCGCCGCGCGTTCCGCGCCTCCCGCCGTGACGAGCGCCGCCACGTCACGCGCCGCGTCGGAACCCGCCGCCACTGGGGCCACGGCCTCCGCCGTCGTCTTCCGTTCTACCGCGCCCCCGTCCGCTTCGACCCGCTGCAAATCAACCTGTCGCGCGGCCTCCGCTTCATCCGGCCGTTCCGAATGTTTGCCCGCCGTCTGCCGGATTTCTTCCTGGATATCCTCGGGAGTCCGGGGCTGCTCACGCTCCGCCGCCTCTGCGGCGGCACGCAACGCCTCGGCAGCCCTTCGTTCGATCTGTTCGGCTGTGACGGAGACGTCTTGAACGGCCGCATTATCCGTCACGGCCGCCTGCATCTCACGCCGTTCTTCCGTGCGTTGTTCTACGGATTCGGCGCGCAAGGCCTCAATAGCGCGCGCCCGTTCAGCCGCCTGTTCGGATTCGCGTCGTTTCGCCTCCACCGCGAGCGCCTCCTCGGCGGGCGCCTCGGCTGGGGTGGTCTCTCTGACCACATCGTCGGCCTGCCGCTCAAGCGCCTCGGGGTTTTGCTCGCGTTCCAGCGCCTCCATCGCCGCCACGGCTTCGGCGCTGCGGTCGGGCTGCGCCAGATCGGCCGCTTCGCGCGCTTCCTCCGCTTCGCGCGCAATTTCCGCCTTGGCGACCGCATCCGGCTCGGATTGGGTGTCCTGGACAGCGACCGGACCTGAGGCAGGCGCGATGGCGAAACCCAATTTCTCCTCCATTGCCGCGATCGTCACGGCCAGTGTCGGCGAGATTTGCTGCAGGGTCACCACGCGCGTTTGAAGCAACAAATCGAGGGTCAGAAGAAAGACGAGCAGGTGCACGACAAGGCTTGCGGCAAAGAATTTGGTGAGTCGATTCCCGTCGCCGCGCGTCATTCGCCACAGCAGCAGAAGGAGCATCAAAAGCAGGAGCAAGACAGCCGCAATCCGCCATTTATTGTAACGAGCCTGCGCCACGGGAGGGGTCACGGGAGGCGTCTCGGGAGGGGCCTTGGGAGAAGCGACTGCGACGGGAGGGGTCGCGGGATGAGCCGGTTCGTCAACGGCGGCTTCCGGCGCCACATCCGTGTCAGACTTTGTTTCGGAAAGCGGCGGCTCGATTGCCGGCTGGTGCTCGACCTCCGGTTCCGGTTCAACGATCACGACCGGCTCCGGCTCGGGTTCGGGCGTTGGAACAACAACCGCCACCGTCCACGGCACCTCGACGCCATCCCAACCCCAACTGATCGCCACCCGGCCGGTGAGCTGTGTAGTCGCCCCGATTCCGGCGGTTTCCACCACGACGTGCCACCGTGTCGTTTCGACCCCCAGCGTCACGTCGCGGACACGACCGGGGTGGCCGTCAAACCCCTGTGTCACCCCGCGCACGCGGCACGCGTTGTCTGCGGCTTGCACCACACCCCAGACGGTTCCGGTAACCACCTGACCCGGAGCGACGTGGGGCCATTCCAGACGCTCTGGGCCGATTGCAATCGGCGGTGCGCGAATCCGCAGGGAGACCCTCACCTCGGCGCGGGGAAGTTTACCCACCGTCACCACGACCCGCCCGGTGACCACGCCGGGGCGTGCGTCACTGCCGGCCGTGATGACCAACCCCAGGTCGAGGGGCCGGCCCTCGGGGATATCCCCGGCACGCCGCAGCAGGGATGCGACCCCCTCGCCGATCTCCTCGCCTACCCCCTCGACCTCGGCCGAGAAGCGTCCGCGACCCGCAATCACCACTCGTCCCGTCACGGTGCAGCCGGGGTCGAGTTCCAACCGCAACGGTTCTGGCCGCACCCAGAGCGCGTCACGCCGCATCGGCACCACGGGCTGTTCCTGGGCGGTGACGCGCTGAAACGGATAGTCCGCGCGGGTCACGCCGCGCACCGTGACCTGCCAGTCCATCGTGCCCGCACCGGATGGAACGGCATAGCCCTCGAAATAACCGCGCCCGGTTGCTTCGAGTCGCTGTTGCGCTCCCCCTGCAGTGGTGACCAGCGACACCTCGCAGCCGTTGGTCATCGCCTCGCCGTCGCGCAACACCAGCGCGGCCACGGCGTGGGGCACTGCATCGGTCGCCATCCCCGTGGGCGGAAACAGGACGAGTTCCAGATCGCTTTCGGCGGTTGCGGCCAATACGCCGAGGCCTGTTGCCCTCCAAAGACCCCGTGCCGGGGCATACTGCTCAGCCAGGGCCTCGGCCGCGTGGGCCGTCCGCAAGGCCACCGTATCCCCGCCGCCGTCCGGGGGCATAACCACGGCCTGCGCGTCTTCGTCTGCGGTCAATTTCAGCGTCAACAGACGCACGCTCTCGTCGATCGGCACGCCGGCGTCGTCCACCGTGAGATCCCAAGTGCCGATGCGCACGGCGGGATGGATTGCCAGGACGATCTCCTGAAAAATCGCCTCCAACCGGGTCATGTCGGGTGCGAACGAAAAGGTGCCGCCGGTCTCCTGAGCGATTCGCTCCAGCGTCGTGCGGTCGGCCAGTTTTGAGAGTCCGACGGTATAGACCGGAATGCGCGAGGCGGTGAACCGGCGATGGGCGCTTTCGTAGCGACCGGGTTCGTCCTTGCCGTCGGAAAGCACCACGACGATCTTGCGCGAATCGGGGAGAGAGGCGAGTGTCTTCTCGGCCAGGATCAACGCCGCGTCGAGATCGGTCGAGCCACGCGCGACCAGGGCTCCCAGGGCCCGTTCGAACGCGTCGGCGTCATCCGGCGGGGTGGGAGGCAGCACGAGTCGCGGTCTTCGTTCGAACGCGATCACCGAGAGGGTGCGCACCACCCCGCGGCTCGCGGCGAGACGCGCGAAGAGGGTCAGCGCCTTGACCCGCAGGCGGAGGGGATCGGTCTTGCGCATGCTGTACGAGTCGTCAATGACCAGCGCCACATCGATCCGTCCTGCTGTGGTCTGCACGGTGCGCGAAAAGCGCACGTCGCGGGTTCCGTCGGGCCCCTGTGCCAGCAGGACGAGGTCCGCCAGGCCCTGGGCGGCCGCAGGCCACCCGCCCACATAAATCTGCCAGCCATCCGCGACCGATCGGGCATACACACGGCGCACATCGCCTGTTCCGGACGGACTTTCCACGCGTGCCGTGAACGCGGTGGCGCCGGGGGTCTCGTCCGCCTTGAGTGTCACAAAGCCGTAATGGCCGAGCGCGGTAAACGATGCGGCGCGGGCACCGGGGACGCAGGCGGCCGCGTACGCACACACCAGCGCACGCCGTGCCACACGCCCCCACCGCCGCCCCGTTTCTCGCCGTTCCGTTGCCACACGTCCTCCCGGGAGTTCCGCATGCGGCGTGCGGGGGATGTTCCGCGCGCCGCCGATATCTACCCCAGACGCATCACGACCCGCCGCGCACTGCATACAGAACACCGCATACCGCACCCTGAATTCGTGACACGCGCCTACTCGTCCGTCTGAAACGTCGCCACGGATACCTGGGTGATTTTCGCCTTTTCGCAGGCGTTGAGAACCTTGACAAAATCGGTATGCCGTGACCGCTTGTCGCAGCGGATGACCACCGAGATGCTGCCATTCTGGCGCTGCGCTTCGGCAAACAGGGCGTCGAGTTGCTCGATGGCGAGCATCCGTTGATTCACGACGATCGCCCCCGCCTCGCTGATATTGACGATGATCAGATCGGGCAGCTTATTGCGTTCGCTCCCCTCGGTCGCCGGGGACAGTCGGATGGTGATGTCCTTTTCGGCCTCATAGAATGTGGTTGCCACAAGGAAGAAGATCAGCAGGAGGAACACGATGTCGATCAACGGCGCAATACGAACACCGCTGCCCTCGTCCTCCTGGCATAATACGCGCATGGGGTTCCTCCGATTACGATTTGATCCCCTTGCGCATGGCCGCGACGATCTCGAGCGCCGCGTCCTCCATTTCGCGCAACAGGTTATCGGCACGGCTGCGGAAGATGTGGTAGGCGATGACGGACGGCACGGCGACGGCCATGCCGAACGCGGTGGTGAGGAGCGCCTCGCTGATGCCTTCGGCCAGCAGTTCGGTGCGGCCGAGGGCGTTTGACTTGGCCACCACATCAAACGCCTTGATCATGCCGGTCACGGTGCCCATCAGCCCGAGCAGCGGTGCGACGTCGGCCACGACCGACAGCGGCTTGCAATTGCTGCGCAGGTTGTAGAGGACGCGCCCCCCCTCCTCCTCCAAGCCGGTCTCCATCTCAAACCCGCCTGATTCGGCGCGCGCAAGACCGCCGCCGACCAGCCGCGCAAACTCCGAATGGCTGGTTCGGCAGAGCTCTTGCGCCTCGGCAAGCCGTCCTGCGTGTGCAAGGCCAAGCAATTCGTCGTGGAGTGAGGCCGGAAATACCCGGCCATGGCGCAACCCGACCCACCGTTCAAACACGAAGGCGATCATCACCACGGAACAGACCAGGATGGGCCACATCAGGATGCCGCCCCGCCGGAACAGGTCCTCGATACTCTGACCGTCGGTCGACGCGTCAGCCCCCTGCCCCCACGCCACGCCGGCCATCAGGATCACGGCAGCCGTTGCCCACACCGCCACCCTACGGAAATTTTTCATGTCACGCCTCGCTTTGATGCACTTCAACAGCAATTACGATGCCATATATGACGCGAAAGATGAATGAACCCTGAACCCAGGGCAAACGCATCACATATTCAGGCACTATTGCCTCTTCTGGCTCTCGACGCCGTTGCGAGGGGTCTGCATTCGTGGCGAAGCCGGGAAAAGCGGTGTCGCGCGACACCGCTTTGAGGAAGTTTGGAGAGGGGAAAAGAGCTGCCGCCGGGAC